>NZ_LRIC01000059.1:0-1610 GCF_001758725.1 Janthinobacterium sp. HH106
CACGAAGCAATCGGAAGTGGTTCCAAGAAAAGCCTCTAAGCTTCAGTCATACGAGACCGTACCGCAAACCGACACAGGTGGGCGAGATGAGTATTCTAAGGCGCTTGAGAGAACTCGGGAGAAGGAACTCGGCAAATTGGTACCGTAACTTCGGGAAAAGGTACGCCCCGGTAGCTTGACTGGTTTACTCCAGAAGGGTGAAAGGGTTGCAATAAACTGGTGGCTGCGACTGTTTAATAAAAACACAGCACTCTGCAAACACGAAAGTGGACGTATAGGGTGTGACGCCTGCCCGGTGCTGGAAGATTAAATGATGGGGTGCAAGCTCTTGATTGAAGTCCCAGTAAACGGCGGCCGTAACTATAACGGTCCTAAGGTAGCGAAATTCCTTGTCGGGTAAGTTCCGACCTGCACGAATGGCGTAACGATGGCCACACTGTCTCCTCCCGAGACTCAGCGAAGTTGAAATGTTTGTGATGATGCAATCTACCCGCGGCTAGACGGAAAGACCCCATGAACCTTTACTGTAGCTTTGCATTGGACTTTGAACCAATCTGTGTAGGATAGGTGGGAGGCTTTGAAGCGGGGACGCTAGTTCTCGTGGAGCCAACCTTGAAATACCACCCTGGTTTGTTTGAGGTTCTAACCTTGGTCCGTTATCCGGATCGGGGACAGTGCATGGTAGGCAGTTTGACTGGGGCGGTCTCCTCCTAAAGTGTAACGGAGGAGTTCGAAGGTACGCTAGATACGGTCGGACATCGTGTTGATAGTGCAATGGCATAAGCGTGCTTAACTGCGAGACTGACAAGTCGAGCAGGTACGAAAGTAGGACATAGTGATCCGGTGGTTCTGTATGGAAGGGCCATCGCTCAACGGATAAAAGGTACTCTGGGGATAACAGGCTGATTCCTCCCAAGAGTTCATATCGACGGGGGAGTTTGGCACCTCGATGTCGGCTCATCACATCCTGGGGCTGTAGCCGGTCCCAAGGGTATGGCTGTTCGCCATTTAAAGTGGTACGTGAGCTGGGTTTAAAACGTCGTGAGACAGTTTGGTCCCTATCTGCCGTGGGCGTTGGAAATTTGAAGGGGGCTGCTCCTAGTACGAGAGGACCGGAGTGGACGAACCTCTGGTGTACCGGTTGTCACGCCAGTGGCATTGCCGGGTAGCTAAGTTCGGAAGAGATAACCGCTGAAAGCATCTAAGCGGGAAACTTGCCTTGAGATGAGATTTCCCAGAGCCTTGAGCTCTTTGAAGGGTCGTTCGAGACCAGGACGTTGATAGGCTGGGTGTGGAAGTGCAGTAATGCATTAAGCTAACCAGTACTAATTGCCCGTACGGCTTGTCCCTATAACCTTAGCAGGTACAGAGGATAAGACGGTACAACGTTGCGTGTGTGTTGATACACCAATTCATTACCCCCAATCTTTGCTTCTTCCAGATTCATGGCTTTGTCGCTCCACTGAGGACAAATGCCGGTACAAGTTATGCCTGATGACCATAGCAAGTTGGTACCACCCCTTCCCATCCCGAACAGGACCGTGAAACAACTTTGCGCCGATGATAGTGCTGCAACCAGTGTGAAAGTAGGTTATCGTCAGGCTTGTTAT
>NZ_LRIC01000060.1:0-199959 GCF_001758725.1 Janthinobacterium sp. HH106
GGCGGGGCCGGGGGCGCCGCCAGGGCAGGATCGGGCGCCGGCGGGCCGTAGCGCTGCGCGTCGAGCTGGGCGCGCTGGTCGGGCGACAGGAACAAACGGCCCAGTTGCGGCGACTGTGCCTGGGCCGTGAGCGCGGCACCGGCCAGCAGCGCGCCCAGGACGAGGGTGGTCCTCATGGCCGCCCCGGCACGGGCGCGCTGCCCAGGGTCAGCCACAGCAGCTCGCATTCGGCGCCCACGGTGGGCGCAGCTCCGCTGCCTGGACCGGCCCCGGCCGCAGCGTGGCGCTTGAGCGTGCAATCCTGCACGGCGAAATAGCCGGCCTGGCGTAAATCGTCCAGCAGGTTCAGCAAATCCATCTCGTGCAGCAAATCCATCTGCAGGCGCATGCGGCTGCCGCGCAGCTGATATTGTCCCATCACCATGGGCAACGGTACTTGCAGCCCTTGCTGCGGGCTGATGTCATAGCTGATCGGCAGCAGTTTGCGCTGTTCCTGGCTGCGGCGGATGGCGTCGATCCAGGCCAGGCGGTTTTCCTCGCCGATCAGGCCGCGCTGGCGCAGGGCCAGGAATTGCGGTTCGTAGGCGCGGATTTCCTGCTTTTCCGCCTCCGCATGGTTGAACAGGAGGGCGGCCGCCGAACGCGTGCGCTGGGCCAGGTCCAGCTGCTGCGCTTCACGCGCCCGGTAGGCGGCACTCAGGCTCAGCAGCACCACGCTGGCCAGCAAGGTCAGCGCAAAGCACAGCAGGGCGCGGCGTATCAGGTGCAGTTCGCCCAGCCAGGCGGGCAGCGCGCGCGCGGGCGTGCCGCTCCGTTGCATGCCGGGCAGGGGCGGCTGTTTGACGGGGCCGCTCATGGCTGCCACGCGAGCAAGAGGGTGAAGCGGGCCTGGCTGGCCGGCGCCGGCACGGCGCTCTTGCCGGATAGGGCCGCGCTGGGGCGCAGGTCGAGCGGCGTTTCCTCGATCGTCACCTGCATGCCCGGCTGGCGCGCCAGGGTTTGCGCGAAGGCCGTGATGGCCGCCAGGGCCGCGCGGTAATCGTTGTTTGGCATGGCCACGTCCGCTTCCAGGCGCAAGGCCTGCGGCGGCGCGACGGGAATGCCGGCCAAGGCGCTGCCGGCCGGTGCGCCCGTACTTTGCTGCTGCTGTGGCGGCGTCTGATTGCTCGCCACGCGCGCGGTCGCCTGGCCCGCATGCCAGTGCAGCTGGCCGAGCGCGACTTGCGGCGCCTGGTCCAGTGCGGCGCTCAGTATGCCCAGCAGCCGGCCCGGCTCCGGCGCCTGGCTGGCGATCATGTGGCCCAGGGTCACGGCCACTTTCATGTTCTGCGTCTTGGCCGGCGCCGGCGGCTGGGTCGACATGACGCTGCGGTAGCGCTGCTGATAGGACGCCGTTTCCTGCGCCAGGCGTTCGATGGCGGCCCCGTCGGCTATGCCGCCGAGCAAGTTAATCGCGCACCACAGGGCCGCCGATGCGCCGATCAGCGTGCTGGCGCCATACAGCGTCTTGCGCGCGCGCTGGAAATGGTAGTAGCGGGCCAGCGCGCCGGGCGGATAGTGGCTGGACGGCGGATGCTTGCCCAGCAAAGTCAGCAGCAATTCGTCGGCCAGCGCCGGCGTGCGGCGCAAGCCCACCCGTTCGCCCGCCAGCTGCAGGTCGATGAAGTGGTAAGCCACTTCGACGCCGTTGTCGCACAGCAGTTCGAGCTTGGCGATTTGCGCGGCCGGCGCCAGGATGACGGTATTCAAGACGTCGCCGCGCGCCAGCATGCGCGTGCTGGTGAGAAATTGCCGCGTTTTTTCCGTTTCCAGCGCAATATTCACGGCCACGCCGTCGAGCGCGATGGTGGCCGTCTGGCGCGAAAAGCGCAGCTGGCCCTTTTCATAGTAGCTTTGCCGCAAGCCGCCCGACTGCTGCGTCACCAGCAGCAAGTGTTCATGCGCGATCGACAGCTTTTTGACCAGCGCGATACTGAGCAGGCTGGTCGAATAAATGCCGGCCACGGGCACGCGCAAGTGCTCGAGCGCCTCCGTCCATGGCTGCAGCAAGGATGGGTTGGTCAGCGCAAAGAACAGCACCTGGTCGTCGTGGCGGCCCGTGCTTTCGCGGCCCAGCAGGGTGCTGCCCCGGTAGGGCGTGTCGCGGTGTAATTGCTGCTTGCGCCGCTCCAGCAGGGCCCGGCCGGCCTTGCCGCGCACATGGGGCAGCAGCTGGCGCTGGAAATCTTCCTCGATCAAGTCCGTCAGCAGGTAGGCGGGCACGCCCGACCGTTGCCCCTGCGGATCTTCCAGCCACGCGGCGAAACCGTCCAGCCCGGCCGCGCTGGCGGGGAAGGCCTGGCCCTGGCCCAGCACGCCGTGGTCCCAGTCGTAGGCGCACAGCGCGTCGCTGGTGATGTAGAGTAATTGTTTGCGGAACACGGCGGTCTCAGGTCTCGGGTCTCAAGTTTTCATCGTGCTGATGGTGTCGTAGATCGGCCCCAGCACTGACAGCATGATCCAGCCCAGCAGCAGGCCCAGGATGACCGTCATGGCCGGCTCGATCATGGCTTGCACTTTTTCAATCAATTCCTTCACTTCGCGGTTGTAAAAGTAACTGACATTGCGCAAGGCCGTGTCCAGCGAGCCCGTGGCCTCGCCCACCTTGAGCATGCGGATCACCAGTGGCGGGAAGATGCCCGTATGCTGGAAGGCGGCGGTCACGCCATGGCCTTCGCTGATCAGCTGGGCGGCGCGGCGCAGGCCGGCCGCCACCACCTGGTTGCCGGCGATGCCTTCGGACAGGCGGATGCATTCGAGTATCGTGATGCCGGAAGCATACATCAGGGCAAAAAAAGTGGCGAAGCGGGCCAGGATGATCTTGTGCAGCACGGGGCCGACCAGCCACAGCCGCAGCTTCAAGCCATCCCACGCGTAGCGGGCCGCCTCGCTGCGGCGGATCAGCGCGCGCAGGCCGAAAAACAGCAGCACGGGCAAGGCCAGCAGCACATACCAGTAATCGATGAACACATTCGATACAAAGATCAACACGCGCGTGTGCAGCGGCAGCTCGCCGCCCATGTTGCGGATGAAGGCCGTCAGCTGGGGTACCAGATAAATCATCAGGAAAAACGTCACGCCCGCCACCACCAGCGCGACGATGACCGGGTACATGACGATCTTGCGCGTCTGCGAGGCCAGCTCGTCCTGCCACTTCAGGCTTTCCGACAGGTTCTTGAACACTTCGGCGATCTTGCCGCTCTGTTCGCCCGCCAGGATCAGGCTGGTAAACGTGGCGTCGAAGATGTCGCCATGCTGGGCCAGCGCGCCCGACAGCGGCAAGCCGCCTTCGATGCTTTCGATCAGATCCGTGACGACTTCGCGCAGGCGCGGGTGGTCCGTGCTTTCGCGCAAGTCGTTCAAGCCTTCCAGGATGGGCACGCCCGCACCCGTCAATTGTTCCATGTGGAAGCAGAAGTTGATCAGGTCGCGGCGGTGGATGACCCGCTTGCCCAGCAGCACAAGATACTGGCCCGTGATCTTGCAGTCGATCAAGTCCAGCTGCATGCGGTGCAGGCGCGCTTCCAGGTCCGGCACGTTGGCCGCCTCCATGCTGCCGGGAATCAATGCGCCGGCGGCATCCATGGAGCGGTAGACATATTGCGCCATCAGGCCAGCCTTTCCGTCAAGTCGACCACGCGGCCCACTTCTTCCAGGGTGGTCACGCCTTCGAGCACGCGACGCACGCCGTCGTCGACGATGCCCTTGAAGCCGGCCGCGCGCGCCGCGTTCTTCAATTCGCGCGAACTGGCGCGGCGCGCCGTCAATTCATCGAGTTCAGCCGTCATCTTGAGAATTTCCATGATGGCCAGGCGGCCCTTGTAGCCCTGGTGCGCGCAGCGCTCGCAGCCGACGGCGCGGCAGATGGAGGCGGGCGCATCGCTTGCTGCCAGGCCCATCAGGCGGCGCTCGACGTCGTCCGCGATCACGGTTTCCTTGCAATGCGGACACAAGCGGCGCACCAGCCGCTGCGCCACAATGCCGATGATGTTGCCGGCCATGATGTCGGGCAGGATGCCGATGTCGAGCAGGCGCGCCACGGAACCGATGGCCGAGCTCGTATGCAAAGTGGAATACACCTGGTGGCCCGTCATGGCGGCGGCAAAGGCCATTTCCGCCGTTTCGCGGTCGCGGATCTCGCCCACGAGGATGATGTCCGGGTCTTGCCGCATCATCGAGCGGATGCCGTCGGCAAAGCCCAGCTTGACCGATTCGTTGACGGAGGTCTGGCGTATCATGTTCATCGGATACTCGACCGGGTCCTCCAGGGTCATGATGTTGACGCTTTCCGTATTGATATGGTTGAGTATCGAATACAGGGTGGTGGTCTTGCCGCTGCCCGTCGGGCCCGTCACGAGGATCACGCCGTCGGGACGGGCGATCATCAGTTTGAGCAAGTTCAGTTCCGCTTCGGCCAGGCCCAGCCCGTCCAGCGGGACGATGCCCTTTTGCCGGTCCAGCACGCGCAGCACGACGTTTTCGCCATGCGTGGTGGGTTGCGCGGACGCGCGGAAGTCGATTTGCCGACCGGAAAACTTGATGCTGATGCGCCCATCCTGCGGCGCGCGCGCTTCGGCGATATTCATGTTCGACATCACCTTCAGGCGCACGGCCATGGCCGGCCAGTACGATTTGTGCAGGCTGCGGATTTGCCGCAGGATGCCGTCGATGCGGTAGCGGATGCGCAGGAACGACTGTTCCGGCTCGAAATGGATGTCCGAGGCGCCGTTCTGCACGGCGTCGGCCAGCAGCGCGTCGATCAGGCGCACCATGGGCTGGCTGTACTCGTCCGACGGCGACGCCATGCTTTGATAGCTGACTTCGCCCGTTTCGATTTCGTGCAGGATGCCGTCGATCGACAATTCAAAACCATAGTACTGGTCGATGGCGCGCGAAATGTCCGATTCGTTGACGAGCACGGTGGAAATCGTGATGCCCTTGACCAGCATGGCGCTGATCTGGTCGAGCGCGACGATGTTGCTGGTGTCGGCCATGGCCAGGATCAGGTTGTCCGCCTGCCGCTCATAGACGATGGGAAAGACACGGTAGCGCTTGGCCACGTCCTTCGGAATCAGCTTCAGGGCGATGGCGTCGACAACCAGGCTCGACAGGTCCGCGCTGACCTGTTTCAGGTTTTCGCTGAGGGCCTCGCGCACGGTGGCTTCCGTGACGAAGCCCAGGGTGATCAGCAGCTTGCCCAGCGGTTCGCTGCTGCGCCGCTGCTCGATCAGGGCGATGCGCAGCTGGTCTTCGCTAATCACCCCTTTCTGGATCAGCAATTTGCCCAGCGGAAGTTTTGCCTGTTCTGCCATGTAGTACTTATTCCTGACGGGGTGGGATGGTGGCCGGCTCGGCCGGGGGCGGTGCTGCCGGCGCGGGGGCCGCCAGTTCGCGCAAACGCGTTTGCACGACGGCCTGGTCGAACGCGGCGGGCGTGGTTTGCGCCAGGGTCAAGGCGCGCTGGTAATACGTGGCGGCCAGCTTGGGCTGGTTCAACCGGTCCAGGCCGACGGCCAGGTTGAAGGCATAGTCGGGATTGCCGGGCGCGGCGCCATAGGCGCGGAAAAATTGCTGCTGCGCTTCGTTCCAGCGGCGCTGCTTGGCATACACATTACCCAGGGCAAACAGCACGGGGCCGCTGTCGGGGGTACGGGCCAGGAGGGCTTTCAGCCTGGCTTCGCTCTGCACGACGTCGCCCTGGCGCAGGCCGATCAGGCCGGCCAGTGCGACGCCATCGTCCGGGTTTATCTCGAGCAAGCGCACGTACAGCGACGCCGCCTGCGCGCCCTGGTTCTCGCGCAGGGCCACGGCCGCCAGGCCCAGCAGCGCGTCGCGGTTGTTGGCATCCTGCCGCAGCACGCTTTCATATTGCTGGCGAGCAAGGCCCAGCTGGCCCCCGTTGAACGCCTGGTAGGCTTGCTGCACGCCTGGGTTGATTTGCGGCGCCGTATCGTTGCGCAGCACCTGGATCTGGCTATTGTCGGGCGCGGCCACCGGCGGCAGGCTGGGCTGCGCAGGCGGCGGCAGTTGCGCCAGCTGGGCAGCCACGGCCGCTTGCGCGGCGGCCTGGATCATCGCCTGCTGTTCCGCCGCGCCGGCTGGCGGGCGCTGTTCGCGCGGCGCGTCCTGCGGCAGCGGGGCGGGCGCCGGGGGGGCCGGCAGAACGCCGCCGGCCCCGGGCAGCACCACGATGGGGCCGGCAACGCCGGCCGTGCCCGGGGCGTCCGTCAGCGGCATGGGTACGCCGGGCAGGTTGGCGCCCGCGCCGGGGCTGCTGCTGGCGCGCCAGTACCAATACGCCATCGATCCCGCCACCAGCAGCAGGATCGCCAGCAGCACGGCCAGGCGCACGGTGGCCGGGTCGACGCTGATGGGGCCGGTGGGGCCTTTCGGCGGCGGATTGCTGCGGCTGGCGCGTGGCTTGGCGGGCGGCGGTTCCGGACGGGCGCGCGGCGGCTCGGGGGGCGGGCCAGGTTGCGTGCCTTGCTGTGAACCGGGCTGCGCGCCGCTGGGCTCGGGCTGCGGCGCGGGAGCGTCCTGCAGCGGTTCCAGGCGCAAGCTGCTTGCCGGCTGCGCGGGCGGTGGCGCGGCAGGCGCGGGGCGGGGCGGCAGGGCGTCGGCCGGCGCCAGTTCCAGCACCTGGTCGTAGGCTTCGGACGGCTTTTCCAGTTCTTCGTCGGAAAGGCTGTTCTGCTTGGCGCGCTCGGCTTTCTTGAGCGCCTGCATCAACAAGCTCATGGGACGTCTCCCTGCAGGCGTGCCTGCGGCTGGAGGGCTGGCGCCGGCGGGCCATCCGTGTACGGCTGGCTGTTGAGCGGCGCCTGGCCGGGCAGCAGGTAACGGTAGTCGCGGTAATCGCCTTCGATGCTGGCATCCTTGACCACGACGGGGCGCATGAAGATCACCAGCTCCGTCTTGCTGCTTGCCTCATTACGATAGGTAAACAAATTGCCCACGACGGGCAGGCTGGACAGGCCAGGCACGCCATCCTTGGCATTGTCGATGGAATCCTGCATCAGGCCGCCCATCACGGCGATCTGGCCATTGCCCACTTTCATGATCGATTCCAGCTCGCGCGCCTGGATCACGGGCACGCGGCTGATCACGCTGGCCGTGGCCAGGGCCGGATTCGGGTCTTGCACATAGCCCACGATGCGCGTAATGGTGGGGCGCACATTGAGCGTGACTTCGTCGCTGTCGGAAATCTGCGGCGTGACGCTCATGACGAAGCCGACGGGCACCGTTTCCAGTTTCGACTCATAGGTGGCGGGTGTGGTGATGGTGCCCGTCGAACTGATCACGGCGGGCGTCACCTTGATGGTAAAGAAGACATTGTTGTCGACCACCTTCAGCATGGCCGTTTGATTGTTGAGCACGCTGATCTTCGGGCTGGACAGCACTTTCACCTTGCCGAACGATTCGAGCAGCTGGATGGTGGTCCTGAAACTATCCTTCATGTAGTTGAGCACGAAGATGCCGGGCGACGTACCCGGCAGCACGCCGCTGGGCAGGGGCAGGGTGCCGACACGGCCCTGGTTCAGGCTCAGGCTGCCCGTCAGGCGCGACCAGTTGATGCCTTGCTGATATTCATTGCTCAGGCGCACCTCGATGATGGTCGCCTCGATCAGCACTTGCCGCTTGGCGCTATGCAACACGGCATCGAGGAATTCGGCGATCTTTTCGTGCTGGCGACCCGTGGCGCGCACGGCGATCAAGCCGCCTTCCACGTTGACGACGACGGACGAGGGGCTGCCCTTGTTGGCCAGTTTTAATAGCGGCAGGCCGTTCGCGTCGAGCTGCTGGCCAGGATTCGCATTCTGGTTGGGTGCCTGCTGGCCTGGCGCATACTGGCCGCCAGTCTGCATCGGCGCCTGGCTGCCGTATTGGTTGCCGCCCTGATTCTGCTGCTGGCCCGGCTGGCCTGGCTGACCCGCTTGTCCCTGCTGGCCTGGCGTATTGCCCTGTGCGGCCGTCAATTGCTGGTTCAGCTGCGCCAGCGGGTCGACCTGCACGTCGTTCAGTGTGGTGTCGCGCAGCAGGTCGCGGATATTTTTTTCCAGGCTGTACCAGAAGTTATTTTCCGAACGATTCACGACCAGGGTGGTCGAATTGTTATTGCCGTTGCCGCCGCTGCCTTGCGTGCTGCCAACGGGATTGCTGGCGTTGTTCGACCCGCCGCCCGCTGTGGAAATTTGCGTAGCGATATTCACGCTGCTGTTGGTGCTGCGCGCGATGTTGACGTAATCGATCTTGTAATTGCGCCATACGGGGGCGTCGGGCAGCACCGTCAGGTTCTTGCCATCGATTTCGTAGCGCATATCGACTTGCTTGCCGATACGTGCCAGCAATTGCGGCAGGGTCTGGTTCAGCGCATTCAGGGTGACGCTGCCTTCGATCTGCGGGTGGATGTCGATATTCATGCCCGCGTCGCGCGCCAGCGCGAACAGCAGCGATTGCACGGGCACCTTGTGCACGGTGACGCTGTAGGTTTCCACCTTGGGCGCGGGCAAGGGCGCGGCCAGCGCGCTGCTTTGCTGCACCGGTTCGGGAATGGCGCCGCCGGCGACGGGCGCGGTATTGAGGTGGGCAGGCGACAGCGGCATTTGATGCGTGGCGCAGCCGGACAGCACGGTGCCGCAGGCGAGGGCGACCCAGGAGGCCAGCACAGGAATAGGGTGTTGATTCATGAAAAGTTCGCCCTTGGAGTCGTGTTGTGCCTTTGCAATTTTACCCAGCATGATCGCCTAAAATCAATCGGCTGTGCGGGCTCCGGAGGCAATATACCGAAATAAAGTCAGGGGCTACCACGCGTCGTTTGTAGCGGTGCCGTGGCTTTAATTTCCGTACGGATACTATCTATGTCGTTCAGCAATATTTTCTGTGGCGACGAGGGGGCCAGCCTCGCCCAAACGGCTTCGGCGCTGGCCCGGTCGGCGAAGCTGCCGTAGACGATGTCCAGGCGCGCGATGGCGTTTGCGGGCGCTGCGCCAGGCAGGCGAAACACGTGAAGATCGCGCAGGCCGATCGCTTGCTGCGCCTGCTGCAGGAAAGTTTCCGCCGCGGCCGTTTCGGTGGCGGGCAGGCTGGCGATTTGCAGCACCAGTTGCTGCGGCCTTTGCCGTGTCAGCCAGTCGCGCGATTCGGCCAGCTTGCTGTCGAGCAGCGTCGACGGCGCCGGCAGCGGTGCGCGTGGGACGGCAGCCGGGGCCGAGATAGCCGCTGTTTGGCCCGGCACCAGCCATTGCCACAGCAGTGCCGCAGCCAGCAGCAGCATCAGCGCGCTCAAGACGCCTGCCAGCAGCTTGCCCGCATGCCAGGGCGGGCGGTGAAAGGGGCTGTCGGCAATGGCCAGGCGCATGTGGCGCGCGCTGATTTCCTGCGCATCGTCCGCAAACGCGGCCAACAAGGCCTTGTCGGCCAGGATATTGACCCTGCGTACGATGCCCTGCGCCGCGCGCGCCAGCCGGCGCAGGGCGGCAGGCGTAAAAACGAGCGGCGCCATGCGGCCGGCGGCGGCCAGGCGGCACGCCAGATAATCGTTCAGCAAGGCTTGCGGCAGGCGCGGTACGGTGAAACTGTGGGTGATGCGTTCCTTCAATTGGCGGAACTGGGGCAAGTCCAGGGTGTGCTGCAATTCCGGCTGGCCAAACAGCACGATTTGCAGCAGCTTGTGGCTGGCCGTTTCCAGGTTCGTCAGCAGGCGCAGCGCTTCCAGGGTGGCGCCCGGCATGGCTTGCGCCTCTTCGGCCAGCAGCACCACCTGGCGCCCGGCCGCATGCCTGGCGATCAGCTCGCCGTGCAGGGCGCGCAGCGCGGCATCGGCGCGGCATCCGTCCAGTTCCAGGTCCAGTTCGGCAGCGATGGCGTGCAGGACTTCGTCCGGCTCCAGGCAGGGATTGAGCAGGTACAGCACGTCGACCTGGGGCGGCAGGCGTTCGGCCAGCATGCGGCACAGCATGGTCTTGCCGCTGCCCACTTCTCCCGTCAGCTTGATGATGCCTTCGCCTTGCGTGACGGCATACAGCAGCGCATCGAGCAGTTCGCCCCGCGTATTGCCGGGATAGAAAAAGGCCGGGTCCGGCGTGATGCCGAACGGCGCCGTGCGCAAGCCGAAATGGCGCAGATACATGCCGTGCGGCGAGGGCGCGTAGTGGCTGGAAACCTGCGTGTCGGTGTTCATGCCGCGATGCAATTGAGAAAAGCCTGCTCCAGGCTGGCGTCTTCCGTACCGCCATGGCGGGCGCGGCATTCGGCGGGCGTGCCCGCAAATACGATGCGGCCCGCATGCAGGATGGCCATGCGGTCGCACAATTCTTCCACATCGGCCAGCGCATGCGAGGTGAGCAGGGCGCCGCGGCCCTGCGCATGCGCTTGCCGCAGCACCTGCTTGAATTGCGCGCGCGCCTTCGGGTCGAGTCCGCTCATCGGTTCGTCCAGCACCAGTTGCCGCTTGCCCGACAGCAGGCAGGCGACCAGCCCCAGTTTCTGCATCATGCCTTTCGAATAGGCGCGCGCGGGACGCAGCAAGGCGTCCGGCGCCAGGTCCAGCGCGTCCAGGGCTTGCTGCACGGCGTGCGCATCGGGCCGCACATCGTGCAGGCGCGACAGGTAGCGCAGGAAGTCGCCGCCCGTCAGGTAATAAGGCGCCTGGAAACGTTCCGGCAGAAACGACAGGGGCTGGCGCGCCGCGCCATGCCGGTGCGGCCGGCCGAAAATGGCGATCTCGCCCCGCTCGGGCGTGCAAAAGTCGAGCAGGCATTTCAGCAGGCTCGTCTTGCCCGCGCCATTCACGCCGACCAGGCCGAACAGTTCACCCGCGCGCACCTGCAGGTCGACGCCGCGCAGCACGGCGCTGCCCGCCAGCTGCAGATGTACGTTGTGGAACTCGATGGCGCAGGCGTTCATAGGGGCAATGGTCGGCAGGGAAGACGGTGAACGACCGCCATTATTGCCATGGGCGCAGGCGGGCGGCAAGTGTTTCCTTGCATCGTGTTGAAATGCGCAAAAATCAAATGATGGAATGTATTTTCTTTAAGAAACATCAGGTTCTGGAATAAAATGCCTGTGCGCGCCGCAGGCGTGTATCTTCTGTGAAATTTGTTTGTCGAGGAGTAAGCAATGGCAAGGCCAGAGAAAGTCCGGCTCGGTGAAATTTTGGTGCAGCAGAAGTTGCTGACGGAAGAACAGTTGGGCCAGGCCTTGACGGAACAGAAGCGTTCGGGACGCAAGCTGGGCCGCGTTTTTGTCGAGCACGGCTTCGTCACGGAAGAGCAGATTTCAGGCGCGCTGGCGCGCCAGCTCGACATTCCCTATATCAATCTGAAGTTTTTCAACATCAATCCCGAACTGGTGCGGCTGCTGCCGGAAACCCAGGCGCGCCGCTTCCGCGCGCTGGTGCTGGAAGACCGCCGCGAGGGCTTGCTGGTCGGCATGTCCGATCCCACCGACCTGTTCGCGTACGATGAAATTTCGCGCCTGGTCAAGCGCCAGATCGAACTGGCCGTGGTCAATGAAACGGAAGTGCTGGCCGCCATCGACCGCATCTACCGCCGCACGGAAGACATCTCGACCCTGACGCGCGAGCTGGAGCAGGATCTGGGCGACGTGTCCGTCGACTTCGGCGCGCTGGCCGCCAACCCGGGCCTGGAAGAGGCGCCCATCGTCAAGCTGCTGCAATCGGTGTTCGAGGATGCCACGCAGGTGCGCGCCTCCGACATCCACATCGAGCCGCAGGAAGGCCGGCTGCAGATCCGCTTCCGCATCGACGGCGTGCTGCACCTGCAGACGGAAGCGGACAGCAAGATCGCCAGTTCGCTGGCGCTGCGCCTGAAACTGATGTCGGACCTCGATATTTCCGAGAAGCGCTTGCCGCAGGACGGCCGTTTCGCCATCCGCGTAAAAAACCAGCGCATCGACGTGCGTATTTCCACCATGCCGACGCAGTACGGCGAATCGGTGGTGATGCGTCTGCTGAACCAGGGCGGCACGACCTTGCGCCTGGACGCGATCGGCATGCCGCCCAAGCTGGTGCAGCAGTTCCGCGCCATCGTCAGCCGCCCGAACGGCCTCGTGCTGGTGACGGGGCCGACCGGCAGCGGCAAGACGACGACCCTGTACTGCGCCTTGTCCGAACTCAATTCCGTGGAAAAAAAGCTCATCACGGTGGAAGACCCCGTCGAGTACCGTTTGCCCGGCATCAACCAGGTGCAAGTCAACGACAAGATCGAACTGAACTTTGCCAGAGTGCTGCGTTCGGCCTTGCGGCAAGATCCCGACATCGTGCTCGTCGGCGAGATGCGCGACCAGGAAACGGCGCAAATCGGCTTGCGCGCCGCCATGACGGGCCATTTGGTGCTGTCGACCCTGCATACGAACGACGCCATCAGCACGCCGCTGCGCCTGATGGACATGGGCGTGCCCCGCTACATGGTGGGCAGCTCGCTGCAAGCCGTGCTGGCGCAGCGTCTGGTGCGCGTGATCTGCGAAAGCTGCAGCACGCCGTACCAGCCCACGCCGAACGAATACGAATGGCTGCGCCTGGAATTGGGCGAGCTGGTCGAGCGCAACCAGTATTTCCACGGCAAAGGCTGTTCGCATTGCAATGGCATGGGTTACCGGGGCCGCACGGGCGTGTACGAATTGCTGGAAATTACGCGCGCCGTGGCCGATGCCGCCAACCATGCCGATCCATCGCACTTCATGAAGGTGGCGACGGCGCAAATGGCCGGCGACACCTTGCGCCGCCACGCCGTGCAGCTGGTGGTGCAAGGCCGCACGACGGTGATGGAAGCGATGCGCATCAGCAACCAGAGCGAGGATTGACGTGGCGTTTTTTGCTTACAAGGCGCGCAATGCCAACGGCGAACTGCTGACCGGCGTGATGGAGGGCGCCGACAGCGGCGCCGTGGCCGATCAGTTGATGGCGGGCGGCAGTACGCCCGTCGACATCAGCGCCACCAAACAGACGGTGGCGGGCGCCGGCGCCAGCAAATTGGGCTGGTGGGACAAGCTGACCGAGAAAAAAGTCACGCCCATGGACGTGCAGCTGTTCAGCCGCCAGCTGTACACCCTGCTCAAGGCGGGCGTGCCCATCATGCGGGGACTGGCCGGCCTGCAGGAATCCGCCATCAGCCCCGCGTTCGGGCGCATCATCAAGGACGTGCGCGAGTCGCTGGACGCGGGGCGCGAGTTGTCGGCCGCCATGGCGCGCCATCCCGCCATCTTCACGCCGTTTTATCTGTCGATGGTGCGCGTGGGCGAAATGACGGGGCGCCTCGACGAAGTGTTCCTGCGCCTGTTCGATCACCTGGAATTCGACCGCGACATGCGCGCGCGCGTCAAGTCGGCCACGCGCTACCCGAGCTTCGTCGTCTTCGCCATGGTCGCCGCGATGATCGTGGTGAATATCTTCGTCATTCCCCAGTTCGAAAAAGTGTTCGCCAGCTTCCACGCGGAACTGCCCCTGATGACGCGCTTCCTGATCGGCACCTCGCGCTTCACGGTGACCTACTGGCCCATCCTGCTGATGCTGGGCGTGGGCGGCTTTTTCGGCTGGCGCGCCTGGTTGCGCACGAAAGAGGGCCTGTATAAATGGGACCGCGCCAAGCTGCGCCTGCCGATTGCCGGCAAGATCATCCTGAAGGGCACGATGGCCCGCTTCGCCCGCAGCTTCGCCCTGTCGAGCACCAGCGGCGTGCCCATCGTACAGGCGCTGACGGTGGTGGCGCAAACGGTGGACAACACCTACCTGAGCGCGCGCGTGGAGCAGATGCGCGACGGCGTGGAGCGGGGCGAAAGCATCCTGCGCACCTCGGTGGCGGCCGGCGTGTTTACGCCCGTGGTGCTGCAGATGATCGCCGTGGGCGAGGAGTCCGGTTCGCTCGACGACCTGATGGACGAGATCGCGGACATGTACGAGCGCGAAGTCGATTACGAGCTGAAAACCCTGTCGGCGCAGATCGAGCCGATCCTGATCGTCTTCCTCGGCGCCATGGTGCTGGTGCTGGCGCTGGGCATCTTCCTGCCGATCTGGGACCTGGGCCGCGCGGCCCTGCACTGATGGCGCTGCCTGCCCGCCAGCGCGGTTTCACGCTGTTCGAACTGGCCGTCGTGGCGAGCGTGTTCGCCATCCTGGTGGGCGTGTTCCTGAACCGGGCCGGCTACTACCAGCAGCAGGCGCAGCAGCTGGCTATGGCGCAGACGCTGGGGGCCTTGCGCACCGGCTTGCGGGTGCAGGTGCTGCAGCTGTACCTGGCGGACGGGCGCGCGCGCATACCGGCGCTGGCGCGGCAAAACCCGTTCGACTGGCTGGCCGACAAGCCGGCCAACTACCTGGGCGAATTCGATGCCCCCGTGCTCGATGAATTACCCGGCGGGAATTGGTTGTACGACAGAAAAGAACAAAAAATCATCTATTTGTTTAGTAATGGCAATATTTTTCCCGGTTCAGAGCTTGATGCAGTGAAATTTAAGGTAATCTTGCCAGGTGCAGACGCCGATATTGACAAGCTCGTCCAGGAACCCGATATTGTGGTGTGGAAATAGCCTGACGCTGCAACGGCGTGCCGTGCAGCGCACGTTTCATGGCGTTGGTTTTGATGTTTTTATTTGATTTTGGAGAAGCTGGTATGAAGAAATCCTTACGTAGTATGAAAAGCGGCGCCCAGGCGGGTTTTACCCTGATTGAACTGGTCGTCGTCATCGTGATCCTGGGTATCCTGGCAGCGACGGCCATTCCTAAATTCGTCGACATGTCGACCGATGCGCGCATCGCCAAGATGCAGGCGGCAGCGGGCGCCTTGAAATCCGGTTCGGCCCTGTTCCACGCACAATGGCTGGTCAAGGGTTCGCCTGCCGACGCCGTTGCCGTCAACATGGAAGGCACGGACATCAAGGGCATCAGCGGCTACCCCGGCATCGCATCGCCTGGCATCGCCTCGGCGGCAGGCGGTCTGGTTGACTACGATACCACCACCGTTGCGGCGACGGGAACCGTGCTGACGGTGTTGCCTGATAACAAGCATACAAGTTGCAAGGTGACCTATACGACTGCCGTGGCTGCGTCAGGCACCACGCCAGTCCTGCCGGCGGTGGTTGACGCGACGGCCCTGACCTCGACCAACTGCAGCTAATCCGGGCGTGCAGCTGCTATGCCGGCAAGCCGGCATGGCCACGCCATGTTTTCCGCCCGCCCAACGCCAGGCCATGCCGGTTGGGCTTTTTTACGGGTATTGCCATTGTCCCTGCCATCGACCACC
Organism: Janthinobacterium sp. HH106; assembly: GCF_001758725.1. Taxonomy (NCBI): domain Bacteria; kingdom Pseudomonadati; phylum Pseudomonadota; class Betaproteobacteria; order Burkholderiales; family Oxalobacteraceae; genus Janthinobacterium; species Janthinobacterium sp. HH106. Next base: position 15,297 of record NZ_LRIC01000060.1, read on the forward strand.
TTGCCGCAACGTATGACGCTCTCGCGGCCCAGGCTGCGGCGCCGCGCGCGCGGCTTCACGCTGATCGAACTGGTCGCGGTGCTGGTGATCGCCGGCCTGCTGGCCACGTTTGCCGTTTCGCGGTTTTTCCAGCGCGATGCCTTTGATGCGCGCAGTACCAGCGATCAGGTGGCGAGTATCGTGCGCTATGGACAAAAGCTTGCGGTGGCGCAAAACCGTCCCGTGTTTGTGCGCATCGACGGCAAAAGCGTGGCGCTGTGCTTCGATGCCGCTTGCAGCGATGCGCAGAAGGTGGTGCCACCCGCCGGCACGAACAGCGGCAGCAAGGAAACACTGCTCGCTTGCAGCGACAGGAGCAACTGGCTGTGCGAAGGATGGCCTGCGGCCGTTACGCTGACGGGCGGCGCGGGGTTTTACTTTGACCCGCTGGGGCGCCCGTATTACGCGGCGTACGGCGATTTTTCCACTATCCTGGTGCTGACCGTGGTTGCGGGCGGGCAGCAATACCAGGTCAACGTCGCACCGGAGACCGGCTATGTGTACCGCTAGGCGCCGTGCCACCAGGCGCGGCCAGGCCGGCGTGACCCTGATCGAACTGGTGCTCTTCATCGTCATCGTGGGCGTGGCGGTGACGGCCATCCTTGGCGTGATGAGCTTGACGACGCGCAATAGCGTCGACCCGCAGCTGCGCAAGCAGGCGCTGGCCATTGCGCAAGGCATGCTCGACGAAATCGAGGGCGCGCGCTTCACTTATTGCGCAGTGGACGACCCGGCAGCCGAGACGGCGACCGGCGAGGCCGGTTGCGCCACGAAGGAAGCGTTTGGCATACAGGGCGCCACCACGCAGCGGCCTTACGACAACGTCAATGATTACGTGGCCAGCGACGGCGGAACCTCGACATACACCACGGATGTGGCCGGCAACCCGTTCTCAGCGCTTGCCGGCCAGTATGCGGCGACGGTGAGCATCAATACCGTTGCGCTGAACGGCATCGCGGCGCCCAAGGTGCTGCATATCCAGGTCAGCGTCGCCTATGGCGACAAGCAGCAGGTCGTGCTCGACGGCTATCGCACGCGCTACGCGCCGAACAGCATCCCATGAATACCTCTTCTTTCCGGCGCCGCGCGCGCGGCTTTACCCTGGTGGAGATGATCATCGTGATCGTCATCACGGGCATCATCGGCGGCATGGTGGCCATGTTCATCCGCCTGCCCGTGCAAGGTTATATCGATGCCAATGCCCGCGCCGACCTGGCCGACCTGGCCGATACCGCCACGCGGCGCATCGCGCGCGACGTGCGCCTTGCCCTGCCGAACAGCGTGCGCGTCAGCGCGGACGGGAAATACCTGGAGTTGCTGTTGACGAAATCGGGCGGCCGCTACCTGTCCGAGGACGATGCACCGGGTCTCGGAGCCGTGCTGGCCTTCAATCCCGTCGCCGCCGGCGCGAACGCCAATCAATTTACCGTCGTCGGGAGCGCGCCGGAGATCGCGCCCGGCGACTTTATCGCCGTCTACAATATGGGCGACAACCTGCCGGATGCCTACGGCTGTGCCGTCAACGCCGGCATCTGCAATCTGGCGCAGGTCGATGCCGTCAGCGGCACGCTGGTGACCCTGAAGAGCAATCCCTTTCTCGCGCAGGCGCCGCTGAAGTTCCCCTCACCATCGCACCGTTTTCAGGTGGTGACGACGCCTGTCAGCTATGTTTGCGATCCGCAGGCCGGTACCCTGATGCGTTATTCCGGCTATGTCATCCAGGCGACGCAGCCGCTCGATGCGGCGGCGGCGCCTTTGTCAACGGCCCCCGTGCGCGCACTGCTGGCGCAAAAAATCCTGAAAAACACGGTGACGCGGTCTGGTCAAACAGAGGCTCCCCCCGAAGGCTGTTTTACCTATGAGGTGTTGAAGAACGGGCCGCGCGGCCTGCTCAGCATCGTCCTGAGCCTCGGCGCGGAAAACAGCAATACCGGCACGCTGCGCCTGGTGCAGCAGGTACAGGTCAGTAACACACCATGAGCGCCATGAGAATATTTCCCTCCCGCCGCATGCGCGGCTTCAGCCTGGTGACGGCCATCTTCCTGCTGGTGGTGCTGGCGGGGCTGGGCGCCGTGATGGTGAACGTGTTTACCCTGCAGCAAGTTGAATCGGCGATGGACGTGCAGGGCGTGCGCGCCGAGCAGGCCGCGCGCGCCGGCATCGAGTGGGGCGTGTACAGCCAGCTGATCGATGGAAACTGCGCTCCTTCCGTGTCGTTTGCCTTGCCGGCAGGCACATCGCTGTCCTCCTTTTCTGTCAGCGTACAGTGCGTCAAGGCCACGGGTCCGGGCACACTGAGCAGCTGGACCATCACGGCCACGTCCTGCAACCAGCCGGCCGCGGCCGAGCCGTTATGTCCGCACGCAGGCAACAACCTCGATTACGTCCAGCGCCGCCTGCAGGCCGTGCTGTCGCAGTAAGGTCAACTGCTTGAAAAAAAGATCGCTAATTTATTGTTTTTACACAACAAAATTGGTTTCATGAATTAGAATTGGCTTGATGCATTATCTGCGCGACAAGTCGGGCAGGCACTTACACTGGATAGTTCGCATGGGTTTATTCGCAAGAGCAAGAAAATACGATGGCTGGCTGGCGACGGCGTTTGGCCGCGAAGGTGTCAGCGCCGTCGTTGTCGAGCGTCCCGCCGACGGCCTGCCGCGCGTGCTGTGCGCCAGTTACCAGGCGGCGGAACGGCCCGCGTCGGCCGAAGTGCTGGAAAAGCTGGGCAAGGAACTGCAGGCCGCGGCGCGCCACTGCAGTACCGTGCTGGCCGGCGGCGAGTACCAGCTGCTGTCGCTGGAAGCGCCGGCTGTGCCGCGCGAGGAATTGAAGACGGCCGTGGGCTGGCGCCTGAAGGACATGCTGGACTTTCCCCTGGCCGAGGCCACCATCGACGTGTTCGACATCCCCGGTGACCCGAACGGCACCCAGCGCGGCAGCAGCGTGTTTGCCGTCGCCGCGCGCAACAGCGCCGTGTCGCGGCGCCAGGGGCTGTATGGCGTATGCAAGATCGGCCTGTCCGTGATCGATATCCCGGAAATGGCGCAGCGCAATATCGCCACCCTGCTGGAAACGCCGGGGCGCGGCATCGCCGTGCTGTCCTTCGATGGCGACGGCGGCTTGCTGACCATCAGTTTCAATGGCGAGCTGTACCAGGCGCGCCGCATCGATGTGACCTTGCCGCAATTGCACTCTCCCGACGCCAGCCAGTATTACGATCGTGTCACCCTGGAGCTGCAGCGCTCGTTCGACCACTTCGACCGCCAGTTCCACTTCATTTCGCTCTCGCGCCTGATGCTGATGACGGGCGCCAGCGATGGCTTGCACGGCTATCTGGCCGATAATCTGTACATGCCGGTCGAACGGCTGGACCTGAATCAGGTGTTCGACTTTTCCCGGGTTGCCGCCTTGCGCGAGCCGGACATGCAGGCGCGCTACTTCCTGGCGCTGGGCGCGGCCTTGCGCGAGGGGGGCATGCTCCCGGGCAAGAGCGAAGGGAAGGGCGCATGAGCCAGCAGATCAATCTGTTCAACCCCCAGTTCGAACAGACGACCCACCAGATGTCGGCACGCACCGCCGGCGCCTGCCTCGGTGCGCTGGCGCTGGGCTTGCTGCTGCTGTGCGTGCTGGACCAGCGCTCGCTGACGGAACTGCAGCGCCAGGACGCGGATGTCCAGGCGGCGCTGGCAAAAGAAGAGGCCAGGCGCGACCAGGCTTTGCGTGATTTTCCGCCACGCAAGAAAGATCCGGCGCTGGCGCAGGAAGTCGCGGCTGCCGAGGCGCAGCGCCAGTTGCTGCTGGATGCGTCGGCCGTGCTGGCCAGTGGCGAACTGGGCAATACCCAGGGCTTTGCCGGCTATTTCCGCGCGTTGGCGCAGGCCAGGGTGGAAGGCGTATGGTTGACGAACATCAATATCGCCGGTGCCGGCAGTGAACTCGGCTTGCAGGGCCGCGCCTTGCGCGCGTCGCTGCTGCCCGCGTATATCACGCGTTTGGGCCAGCAGGATGTGCTGGCAGGCAAGAGCTTCGCCAGCCTCGACATCGGCCAGCCGCCGGTGCCGGCGGTCACCGAAGGCAAGGCACCGGCGGCGCCGTATGTGACTTTCAGCTTGCAATCATCAAGCCAGCTTGCGGCGTCCGCCGCGGCAGCGGGAGGAAAACACTGATGCAGCCCTTGCTGAAAAAATGGGCCGCTGCCTTCGATGCCCTCAGTCGGCGCGAGCGGCTGATGCTGTTCGGCGCGGGCGTGGCCGCGCTCCTGTTCGTCTTCTATTTTTTGTTCTTTAATCCGCTGTTCGCGAAACGGGCGGCGCTGCATGCGAACATTGCGCAAAAGCAAAACCAGAAGGCAGCCATCGCCAAGGAAATCGAACTGACCATGCTGGCGCACGCAGTGGATCCGGACCAGAATGCGCGCGCGCGTTTGGCGGCCCTGCTGGCGGAAGGGGCGAGAATGAAAGATCAGCTGCGCCAGAAGCAGCACGGCCTGGTGGCGCCCGAACGCATGGTCGCGCTGCTGGAACAGTTGCTGCGCCGGCATGCCGGCCTGCGCGTGGTCGCGCTGAAAACCTTGTCTGGAGGTGGCGTGGGCGCTTCCCCGGCAGCTGCAGCGTCCGGCGACGGCGCCGCCAAGGCAAGCGCCCCGGCGCCCCTGCTGCACCGGCATGGCGTGGAAGTGGTGCTGCAGGGCAGTTATGCCGACATGCTGCAGTACATGCAGGCGCTGCAGGCGATGCAGACGCGGGTCTTCTGGGGCCAGGCCCGCCTGGAGGCCGAAACTTACCCGCAAGCGACGCTGACCCTGACTTTATATACCCTCAGCATGGATGACACATGGATCGCACTGTGACCGCCGGCCGCGCGCCGCGCCGCTGGGCGCCGCTCCTGGCGCTGTGCCTGGCCTGCAGCGGCGTGCAGGCGCAGGCGCTGGACGACCCCACGCGCCCGCCCGCGGCCCTGTGGGCGCCCGCCAGCGCCGCTCCCGTCACGCCCGCGCAGCCGCGCCTGCAATCGGTGCTCATCTCCACCCAGCCGGGCGGCCGCCGCCTCGCCGTCATCGATGGCCAGACAGTCAAGGTCGGCAGCAAGGTGGGCGACGCCGTGGTGACGGAGATCCGCGACACGGCCGTATTATTGCGGCGTGGCAAAACACTGGAAACCTTCAAGCTGTACCCGGGCAGCAAGATACCGCCTCAGACCGACAGCAAGACCGACCGCAAGCAGGAGTAGAAGAAGTGGCCAAGCAATTCAATCAACACAAGGCGAGCATGTTCAAGATCAGCACGATGGCGGCGCTTGTCAGCGTCAGCCTGGGCCTGGGCGGCTGCAATGTCGCGCCCGTCAAGCGCGATACCTATAATGCGATTACCGACGCCGTCAAGGGCGCGGCGGCCACCACCACGCCGGCAGCCCAGCCCGATGCCGTGGAAGCGGCGCTGCTGCCGCCCGTGGCGGCCCTGGCCCAGCAATTGCCGAAGGCCCGCGCCGCGCTCGACGAGCGCTTCAACGTGGCCTTCAACAATGTGCCGGCGCGCCAGTTCTTCACCTCCATCGTGGCCGGCACGCGCTACAACATGCTGGTCCATCCCGATATCGGCGGCACGATTTCGGCCAACCTGAAGGACGTGACCCTGTTCCAGGCGCTCGACGCCGTGCGCGAGCTGTACGGCTACGACTACAAGGTCGAAGGCACGCAGATCTACATCAAGCCGCTGACCATGCAGACGCGCTTGTTCCATGTCAATTACCTGACGGGCGCGCGCAGGGGCAGTTCCAACCTGCGCGTGTCGTCGACCTCGGTGGGCTCGGTCGGTTCGACCAGTTCGGGCGGTTCGGGCGGCAATGGCAACCAGGGCAACAACCAGAATAGCGAGCAGAACCAGCAGACGAATGGCGGCCAGGGCGGCCGCACCCTGGACAGCAGCAACCTCACCACCTCGTCGACGGCAGACTTCTGGCCGGAATTGAAGGCGGCGCTGGAAGCCATCGTCGGCAGCACCGAGGGCGGCCGGCAAGTGGTGCTGAGCCCGCAGTCGGGCGTGATCGTCATCCGCGCCATGCCGGAAGAGCTGCGCAACGTCGACATGTACCTGAAGGCCACGCAGCTGTCCGTCGACCGCCAGGTGATCCTCGAAGCGAAAATCCTCGAAGTCGAGCTCAACGACAACACGCAGACGGGCATCAACTGGGCCTCGTTCGCCTCGATCAAGAGCGGCCACACGAACCGCATCTCGACGGGCTTCATCCAGCCGGGCGGCAGCCTGGCGCCGCTGCCGTTCAACGGCGGCCAGCCGCCCAACATGACGAATGGCAGCGGCCTGACGGCCAGCAGCGGCTTCGGCCTCAGCTCGGCGGCGACGGCGGCCGGCTCCATGTTCGGTCTGGCGTTCCAGACGGCCAACTTTGCCGCCATGATTTCCTTCCTGGAATCGCAAGGCTCCGTGCACGTGCTGTCGAGTCCGCGCATCGCCACCATGAACAACCAGAAGGCCGTGCTGAAGATAGGCACGGACGAGTTTTACGTGACGGGCGTGTCGACCACCACGAATACGACGGCCAGCGGCGCCACCACCAGCCCCAACGTGACCTTGCAGCCGTTCTTTTCCGGCGTCGTGCTGGACGTGACGCCGCAGATCGATGCGGATGGCAACATCATCCTGCACGTGCACCCGTCCGTCAGCCAGGTGTCGACCATCAGCAAGGAAATCGACCTGGGCAGCGCCGGCTCGCTGAAACTGCCGCTGGCCGCTTCCAGCACGTCCGAGATGGACAGCATGGTGCGCAGCCAGGATGGGCGCATCGTCGCCATCGGCGGCCTGATGCGCCAGGCCACGACCTCGGACCGCTCGCAGGTGCCGGGCGCGGGCGATATTCCCGTGCTGGGCGCGCTGTTCCGCAACACGGGACAGGTGATCCAGAAGCGCGAACTGGTGGTGCTGATCAAGCCCACCATCGTCGAAGGCGCCAACAGCTGGAACGAGGACTTGCTCGATTCGGGCAAGCGCATCGAGGCGCTCGACCCGCGCCGGCCGTCGGAGCGGCGCTAAATGTACCAGGCCCATTTCGGCTTGCGCGAGGCACCGTTCGGCCTCACGCCCGATACCAGTTTCTTTTTCAACGGCCCGCAGTCGCAAAAGGCGCTCAACACCTTGCTGGTGGCGGCGCGCAATGGCGAGGGCTTCATCAAGATCACTGGCGAAGTGGGCACTGGTAAAACCTTTTTGTGCCGCAAGTTCATGCAATCGCTGGGGCCGGATTTCGTCACGGCCTATATCCCGAATCCTAACCTGCCGCCCCGATCGCTGATCCTGGCGCTGGCGGACGACCTCGATGTATTGCTGGAGAAAGATGCTGATCAGCACCAGCTACTCAAATCCCTCAACTTGCGCCTGCTTAACCTGGCGGCGCAAGGCAAGCGCGTGCTGCTGTGCCTGGATGAAGCGCAGGCGATTCCCGTCGACAGCCTCGAAGCGCTGCGCCTGCTGACGAACCTGGAAACGGAAAAACGCAAGCTGCTGCAAATCGTGCTGTTCGGCCAGCCCGAACTCGACGTCAAGCTGGCCCTGCCGGAAATCCGCCAGCTGGCGCAGCGCATCACCTTTCACTACCACCTGGGACCGTTGTCGCGCGACGACGTGGATTTCTATGTGGCGCACCGTCTGCGCGTGGCCGGTTTCGATGGCGCGCGTCTGTTCAGCCGGGGCGGCGTGCGCAAGCTGTACCAGGCTTCCGGCGGCATCCCGCGCCTGATCAACATCATGGCGCACAAGGCGCTGATGGTGGCGTATGGCGAAGGGCGGCAGCAGGTCAGCGGGCGCCACGTGGCGCTGGCCGCCAGCGATACCCTGGCCAGCAAGCCGCGCTTGTGGCGGAAGCCTTGGCCATGGCTGGCTGGCGCCGGCGTGCTGGCCGCCGCCTGCGCCGTGAGCTGGACTTTATTGAACCGATGACGAAGATGAGCCTGTAGATGAGCCTGATTAACAAGATGTTGCAAGACCTCGATGCGCGCGGCACTCCCGATGGACGCGGCGACGCGGCCGGCATCCGCTCCGTGCCCGAACGCGAGCGGGGCTTGCCGCGCGCGCTGATCTTCGGCGGCGCTGCCGGCCTGACGGCGGCGGCCATCGCCCTGGGCTGGGTCTACCTGAAGCGCCCGCCCGTGCCGCCCGTGCTGGTGAATGTGGCCAGCAACCCGCTTCCGGCGCCTGTCCCGGTACCCGTTCCAGTGCCCGTTCCTGTGCCTGTCGCCGTAGCGCCTGCGCCGGTGGTGTCCGCCCCGGCGGTTGAGCCCGAACCCGTGTCCCAGGCCGAGGAAGCTTCCCCTGCGCCCGCCAGGGCGCGGCCCGCCGAAATGCGGCGCGTCACGGAAAAACCCGCCAAGCCTGCCGCTGCGCCCGTTGTAAGGACGGCAGCGCCCGCCGCCAGCGAACGCCTCATCGACGGCAAGCAAGTGACTGCGCAGCAGCGCGTGGAGAATGCATACCGGCGCGCGCTGGCCCAGTTGCAGGATGGCCGCGTCTCCGAAGCGTTGCCCGGTTTGCAGCAGACCCTGCAGCTGGACCCGCGCCACCAGGGCGCGCGCGAAACCCTGGTGCGCCTGCTGCTCGAAGCGCAGCGTCCCGACGAGGCTGCCCGCCAGTTGCAGCTGAGCCTGGCACTGGACCCGAAACAGCCGGCGCAAGCGATGATGCTGGCCCGTCTGCAGCTGGACAAGACCAACGGCGGCGCGGCGGCCCTCGACACCCTGATGCGCAGCTTGCCGTACGCCGCCGACAGCGGCGAATACCACGCCTTCCTGGCCGGCGTGCTGCAGCGCGAGCAGCGCTACCGCGAAGCGTCCGAGCACTACCAGCTGGCCCTGCAGGCGGCGCCCGACAACGGCGTCTGGTGGATGGGTCTTGGCATCGCCTTGCAAGCGGACAACCACCCGGCCCAGGCGCGCCAGGCGTTCGAGCGCGCCAAGGGCTTGCAAACCCTGTCGCCGCAGCTGCAGGCGTTTGTCGAGCGCAAGCTGGTGCAGTTGACGGCGGCCAAGTAAGTGCGGCCGATTGCGGCGCCGCCGTTGGCAAGCGGGGCGGGCACGATACGTACGCTTCTCCTGTCGGCAGCGTTGCTGGCGCTATCCACAGCCGCCGCCACGGCAATTGCCTGAAACGGATGAATCCGTGGACAAGACAAGATGAGCGCTGCCTGGAAATTCCCCGATGCCCCGAATACCGCCTGCTTCACGACCACGGAGGTCTTGAACGGCGCTCCCATCGTGCTGGTGTCCCATGACTACGAAGGGGATTGGCAATTTCACGCGGCCTCAACTGAAACGATGTTGAGTTCAGTCAAGATTGTCTGTCTGGCAGACATGCTGCGACGAGATGACCTGCTCGCGTTCCACCCCCTGCATGTGGCGGATATTGCTAGTGAACAAGATTGAAAGGACGGGCCGTGCGCAATGAACGCGAGGGGGCGAAAGAGGCGCGCCGGGAAATCAGGCGCTACCAGGAACATATCAATTCGCCGCGCCTGTGTCCGGACCAGTGTTACCGCTTGGCCAGCCCGACGTATGCGCTGGTGTGCCATGTCAACCAGGTGACGGGCCTTTTCCTGAGCAAGAACTATTATGTGATCCCCATTTTCCTCCAGCGCGCCCATGCCACGCTGCTGGAGTTGAAGGCAGAACGCGTCAGCGAGCCGTATCGCAAGCTGGTCGAGCAGTATCTGAGCCACATCGCGCATTTCATCGTCGATTTTCCATGCCTGGCGGAAGATGAGCGGCAAGCCGCGCACTATATCCCGCCAGCGCTGCTGGCGCTCATGCCCGAGGCCTTGCCGGAAGACTTGCTCATGGAGGGCGAGTTTTGATATTGTAGTGAGGATGTATTTTTTTGCATTGTTGTAACAGTGTCATTCCTGTTTCACATTGTTGATATCATCGCGCCATCACTGACTACGTCAAGGAACCCCGTTTGAAATCCCTCAGCCTGCTGCTCGCACTCTGCTGCCTGCTCAACAATGCCCATGCCGCCCCCGCCAGCTACGTTGTAGAGAATACGGAAGTGCGCGACATCCGCGCACAAGGATTGAAGCGCGACTACCAGCTCTACGTCGCCTTGCCCGATTCCTACCGGCAGGGCAATAAACGCTATCCGGTGCTGTTCGTCGTCGACGCCAATTATGCGTTTCCCGTCGTGCGCAATATCGCGCAGCGCCTGAACAAGCATGCGGGCATGGAAGAGGTGGTGGTGGTCGGCCTGTCGTATGCCAACGGCGATGGCGGCGTGTACAGCCGCCGCCGCGATTACACGCCCACCACGCCGCGCAAGCACGATTACCGCTCGGACATGCCGGGGCGCCAGCCGGCGTTCGGCGAAGCGGCGGCCTATGGCCAGTTCGTCTCGGGCGAGGTGTTTCCCTTCATCGCCAGTAACTATCGCGTAAACATGCAGCGCAAGGTCTTCATCGGCCACTCCTACGGCAGCCTGCTGGGCCTGCAATTGCTGCTGACGGAACCGCGCACCTTCGAGCACTACATCCTCGGCAGTCCCTCGCTGTGGTACGACGCCGGCGTCATGTTCGACCGCGAGCAGGCGTATGCGGGCAGCCACAAGGACTTGCCCGCGTCCGTGTTCTTCGGCATCGGCGGCCTGGAAAAGTTGTCGGAAGGCAAGAAGCGTTCGCGTGCCGAGGAAGACGCCGACATGGTGGCCGACTTGCGCGAGTTCGACGGCAAGCTGAAATCGCGCAAGTTTCCGAATCTGAAAACGCGCTTGCGCGTATTCGAGGACGAAGACCATGCGAGCGTGTTTCCTTTTGTGCTCACGCATGGCTTGCGGGCCTACCTGAAGTCCGCAAAATGAACGGTGCCGGGTGCCGCCCGCCAGACAGTGCCTGCGCCGCCGTGCGCATTCCGACCGCCGGAAGCGGTCATCGATAAGGTCAGATTGCATGCGTACATTGAATGAATTACTCGAAAGCGAAGACCCGGCATTTCCCCTGATCAGGCAATGGGCCGACGAGGCCGAACTGCCGGTGGAATTGCTGCCGCCCGCGGCCGGCAGGGAGGATGTGCTGCTGAGCCTGCAGGTCACCACGCGTTCTCCCCTGGGGGCGATAGCCTATGAAACGGGGGGCATCCTGGTGGATGACGGCTGGCTGCGCATACTCGGGTCGGGACATGCCAGGCTGGGCAGGGATATCGCTGCCTGGAACAAAGGAAAGGCCGACGGTTTTCTGCTGGTCGCCGACGACGTGCTGGGCGGATTTTTTGCCATCAATGGCGGCGCACTCGGGGACGACCAGGGCAATATGTATTACCTGGCTCCCGAGACGCTGGAGTGGGAAGCGCTGGAGATCGGCTTCACGATGTTTGTCCAATGGGCTTTTACCAGCCAGTTGCGGCAGTTTTACGGCCGCCAGCCTGGCGACGCGGAGGGCTTTGACGAATTGCCCGAATTGCCCTTGCCCGGCGAGCTATGTCTGAATTTTTATCCATTTCTGTGGACGCAAGAGGGTTCCCTCAAGACCAGTTCGCGGCGCATCATTGCCGTGCAAGAGCAGTGGGCGCTCAACCTTGATCTGCAACAGAAGTTGCCCGACGCGCGCTGAGGCAGGGCTTGCGGGCATATCTGAAAGCATCGCCATGTGCATCCCGAGGCGGTGGAATGGCGTTTCAATCCCCGGATCCAGCAGTTTGTCGCAATGGCATGGGCGAGAAAATGGCAAGGCGATAGCATGTGATGGGTTTCCTCATGATGGGCTGCCCGCAAGCGAGTGTTCGATGCTGACGGTAGCGCCGTCATCAACGGATGCTTCCCAATGACCTCGATCAGGATGACATACGCATGAAATTACCCCTTTCATATCTTCTTTCCACCTGCCTGCTGGGCGCCTTGGGCGTGATGGGTGGTGCGCAGGCGGCTCCCGCCGACGCCGAACTGCTGGCCCTGGTGCAGCGCCATGCGCAGGCCCAGAGCAGCTTCGATCAAGCCGCGTTGAAAGCCGTCACGGCCGAGAATTATGTGGAAATATCGCCGGTCGGCGAGGTGGACGGGCGTGAAAAAATGCTGTCCTTCTATGCGCCGGAGCAGAAGCGGCCGAGTCCGGAAGTCCAGGTCGATGAACCGGCGGTGCGCCTCTTTGGCGATACGGCGCTCATCTCGGCCCGGTTGTCCTACCGCGTCAATCAGGAAGGGGTTGCCCGCAACTTCGCCATGCGCGCAGGGTACGTCGCCCGGCTAGTTGACAAGCAATGGCTGCTCGTCAGCGCACAGTACACGGGCATCCGTCCGCCGAAAACCGTGAAATAACATTTGGCGGCGCTGGCCGCCGGCGTTGCCCGGCCAGACTACAGCCGCGCTTCATCGCCCCACACATGGCGCATGCTGAAGTGCACGCCCGCATCGTCTTCATGCAGCGACGAGACGATGGCGAACTGGCTGTCGCCCGTGTCGCGCGGCGCCATCTGCGCCAGCTGGGCGGCGGCCAGCGGCGCGCCCAGCGGGTCGCTGAGCGGATGCACGAGGGCGGCGCCCCGCTGCGTGACGACGCCCAGTTCGCCGCTGCGCAGGCGCACCAGGGTACCGGGCGGATACTTGCCCAGCAGATTGACGAACCGTTCCCCCAGCAGCGGATCGATGGGCACGCCCTGGTCGAGGAAGATGTGCTGCAGCGCCTGGTCGGGCACGATGGAGCGGCGGTAGTTGCGCGCCGAGACGCGCGCGCAATAGCGGTCGGCCAGGCCGATCAGCTTGGCGTTTTGCAGGATTTCGTCGGCCGTGCGCCCCTGCGGGTAGCCGCTGCCGTCGTCGTTTTCATGGTGCAGCAGCACGCAACTGAGCCATTCCTCGTCGTCGACGCCGGCGCAGCGCAACAGTTCCGTGCTTTCCTGCGGATGCTGGCGCACGATACGCATTTCTTCGTCGTTCAGGGGGCCGCGCCGGTCCTGGAAACTGTCGTGGTGGCGCAGCATGCCCACGTTCATCGTCAGCGCGGCCGCGCCGATCAATAAGAGTTCATCGTGGGACTTGTGCATGCTGCGGCCCACCAGCATGGCCAGCAAGGCCGTTTCGATGCAGTGGCGCACGGCGTAGCTGCCGGCGATCTGGTTGAGCAGGATGCTGGCCAGGGCGATGTCGGCATCGTGTTCGAGTGCGCGCAGCAGTTCGCGGGCGATGTCGCGCACGTCGCGCTCGGCATTGCTTTCGCTGCGCAAGGCCAGCAGCAGGCGCTCCAGGCGCTGCGCCGCTTCATTGAGCAAGCGCAACACGGACGGCTGCTTCGGCGTGCCCACGTACAGGCCCAGCTGCATCAGCCGTCCCAGCTGCGCTCCGTCCGTGATGATCTGCCCCTTGCGCAGTTGCGGGCCGGCACTATGGTCAGCCAGAAACAGATCCCAGGGCAGGGGTTCGCCGGGAACCAGGTCGGCCGGGCCGATGCGACGCTGTACCATGCTGTCATCCTTTGCTCCGCCGTGGCGGAGAAATACTGTCGTTAAATGCTGCGCAGGCGCTCCAGCGCCAGGCGCAAGGTCTCGTCCTGCTTGGCAAAGCAGAAGCGCACGATGCCCGACTCCTTGCCCTGCGCGTAAAACGCGGAGACGGGAATGGCGGCCACCTTGATTTCCGCCGTCAGCCATTCGGCGAACTGCGCTTCAGTCTCTTGCGAAATGGCATCGTAGCGCACGCACTGGAAATACGTGCCGTCGGCCGGCAGCAGGGTAAAGCGGCTGCCCGCCAGGCCGTCGCGGAACAAATCGCGCTTGCGCTGGTAAAACGCGGGCAAGTCCAGGTAGGGCTGCGGGTCGGCCATGTAGCCGGCAATGCCGTGCTGCATGGGCGTGTTGACGGTAAACACGTTGTACTGGTGCACCTTGCGAAATTCCGCCGTCAGGGCCGCGGGCGCCGCCACGTAGCCGACTTTCCAGCCCGTCACGTGATACGTCTTGCCGAAGCTGGATACGATGAAGCTGCGCGCCGCCAGTTCAGGGTGGCGCGAGAGCGAGGCGTGCGGCACGCCGTCGTACACCATGTGCTCGTAGACTTCGTCCGATAAAATCAGGATTTGCGTGCCGCGCACGATGTCGGCCAGCGCGGCCACGTCGGCCGGGCGCAAAATCGTGCCCGTCGGGTTATGCGGCGTATTGATGATGATCAAGCGCGTCTTGGGGCTGACGGCAGCAGCGAGCTTGTCCCACGGCACGCTGTAACCTTGTTCACCCACTTGCATGGCCACCAGCACGGGCACGCCGCCGGCCAGCGCGATGGCGGGCAGGTAGCTGTCGTAGGCCGGTTCGATGACGATGACTTCGTCGCCCGGATGCACGCAGCATAAAATCGCCGTGGTCAGCGCCTGCGTGGCGCCGGCCGTGACGGTGATTTCCGTGCCCGCATCGTAGGCGTGGCCGTACAGGCTGGCGATCTTCGCGGCAATCGCCTCGCGCAGGGGCGCGGCGCCCGTCATCATCGGATACTGATTGTGGCCGGCGCGCATGGCGTCGCTGACCCGTTCGACCAGTGCCGGGTCGCAATCGAAGTCGGGAAAGCCCTGGCCCAGGTTGACGGCGCCATGCTGGGCCGCCAGGCTGGACATGCGGGTAAACACGGTGGTGCCCACCAGAGGCAAGCGGGTGGTCAGGGTGGGAGTCAGGTGGGGCAGGGACGGGCTGTTCATGAACGGTAGGGTCGCGGTGCGGAAAGTGGAATCGTTTCCCATTCTAGCGCAGCGCGCCCCGTCGCGTGCGGGGCTTTGGCGGCTCAGCCCGGCAATGCCCAGCCTTCCGGCACCATGATCTTGAACATGCCGGCCTTGGCCGTCTTGCGGGCCAGTTTCAGCAGCGCCTTGTCCTTGGTGATGAGGATGTCGGCGTTGGCGTCGCGCGCCAGTTCGAGGAATTTCTGGTCATCCTTGTCCGTGCAGACGGGCAGGCGCACGCCGGACACGGGCGGCGCCACGACGCTGATGTGGGCGTCGAAGCGGGCGGCGGCGACGGCGCGGCTGGCTTCATCGAGCGGCAAATGCTTGTAATGCAGCACGACCAGATATTCCGCGCGGCAATCTTCGCGCGTGATGGCGTGCACGGCGCCGCTTTCCATGGCCGCCAGCAGGCCCGCCCAGCGCGGGTCGTTGAAGACGAACAGGTCGAGGCAAACGTTGGTGTCGAGGACGAGTTTTTGTGGAGCAGGTATCATGTCGGCAATTCTATTCTGTAGTGATAATTTATGTTGATCGTGCTTTCGCCCGCCAAGAGTCTCGACCTGGAGACGCCGCCAACAACCTCGTTGCACAGCACCCCCGATTTTCTCGACCATTCTGCCCAGCTCATAGCCCGCATGCGCCAGTTTTCGCCCGCCGAAGTGGGCAGCCTGATGGGCATTTCCGACGCCTTGTCGGCCCTCAACGTGGCCCGCTACGCGTCCTGGACGCCGCAACTGGAGGACGCGCGCCAGGCCATCATGGCTTTCAACGGCGACGTGTATGCCGGTTTCGAGGCGCGCAGCCTGCAGCCGGCCCAGCTCGACTATGCCCAGTCGCGCGTGCGCATTTTATCTGGCCTGTACGGCTTGCTGCGCCCGCTGGACCTGATCCACCCGCACCGCCTGGAAATGGGCACGCGCCTGTCCACCACGCGCGGCAAGGATTTGTATGCGTTCTGGGGCGATACCATCACCAACGGCCTGAACCGCACAGCGAAGGAGCAGGGCGCGCAAGTGCTGGTCAATCTTGCTTCCGAAGAATATTTCAAATCCGTCAAGCCGCGCCAGCTGGACGTGCCCGTCATCGCGCCCGTGTTCGAGGACTGGAAGAACGGCAAATATAAAATCATCTCGTTCTACGCCAAGCGCGCGCGCGGCATGCTGGCCCGCTATGCGGCCGTCCACAATATCCGCGATCCGCAGCAGCTCAAGCAGTTCGACGTGGATGGCTACGGTTTCGTGCCGGAAGCGTCGAACGACAAGAGTTGGGTGTTCCGGCGCAAGGTCGGCGAATAACCCTGAAGCGAATGCTGGGGTTGTACCCGACGGGGGAATGCATCCCAGTGGGACGTATTCCGATCGCGCAGCGAACGACCCCGGATTTTGTTGTTGGGTCAAGAAAAAAAACCGGAGCAAGCTCCGGTTTTTTCATTTTACTGCCAGAATTTCCACCACTTGCGTTCCTTGTTCACCCCTTCCGGGCTGAGGAATGCCGTGTTCGGGTAGTTCTTGGTCAGCACGCGCAAGGTATCGTCGCGCAGGTCGGTCAAGCCCAGCTTGTCGTACGAGCGGTACATGATGAACAGCGCTTCTTCGATGGCCGGCGAGGCGGCAAAGTCCTTGACCGTCGTTTGCGCGCGGTTGGCGGCGGCCAGGTAGGCGCCGCGGCGGTAGTAATAGCGCGCCACGTGCACTTCGTATTTCGCCATGGCATCGATCAAATAGTTCATGCGGGCCAGCGAATCGGGCGCGTATTTGCTATTTGGGAACTTGTCGACCAGTTGCTTGAAGGCCGCAAACGCTTCGCGCGTGGCTTTCGGATCGCGCTCGGTCGGATCTTGCTCGTACAGGAAGTTCAGGAAGCTGATCTGATCGTTAAAGCTGATCAGGCCCCGCAAGTAGTACATATAGTCTACATTGGCGTGGTTCGGATGCAACTTGATGAAGCGTTCGACGGCAGCCAATGCCTGCGCCTGGTCTCCCGACTTATAATACGCGTAAGCGATCTCCATCTGCGCTTGCAGAGCATAGTTGCCGAAAGGATAGTTAGCCTCCAGCTTCTGGAACAGGCCGATTGCAGCTTCATAGTGCTGCCCGGCCATTTCTTCACGCGCCTCCGAGTATAATTTCGTAACGGACCAGTTTTTGGTCTCATCCACTTTTTCAGGCAACAAGCTGCAAGCGGACATGCCGAGCAGAACGACTGAAGCGACTACCAACGATAATTTTTTTTGCATGACGTTTTGCAAGAAGGTTTTAACCAAGATTTTACAATAGGCTGATTATAGCCGATGGGAATGCTGTGATATTAACTCCGAAGCCTAATTTGGCTGACCCCGCGTTTGACTCCCTTTCTGACCATGCCGCCGAAGAGGCGTTTGACGGCGATTTTGCCGCCGACGACGTCTTCGAGGAAATGGCCCCGATTACATTGGAACTGACGCCGGACGCCTGCGGCCACCGCCTCGATAAAGTCATCGCCCAGCTGGTGCCGCAATACTCGCGCAGCCGCTTGCAATTGTGGCTGGAAGCCGGTTTCGTGACCGTCGATGGAAAAGTTGCCAAACGCAACATGACCGCCTATGGCGACGAGAAGATCGTCATTCTGCCGCAAAGCGCGCCGGAAGACGAGGCTTTTAAGCCGGAAGCGATGGAATTGAACATCGTGCACGAAGATGAGCATATCATCGTCATCAACAAACCGGCCGGACTGGTCGTGCATCCGGGCCCCGGCAACTGGTCGGGCACCCTGCTCAACGGCTTGCTGCACCACTGCCCGCAACTGGCCGGCGTGCCGCGCGCCGGCATCGTGCACCGCCTGGACAAGGATACGAGCGGCCTGATGGTGGTCGGCAAGACCCTGGCTTCGCAAACGGACCTGGTGCGCCAGCTGCAGGCACGCACCGTCAAGCGCGAGTATTTCGCGCTGGTATGGGGCACGCCGAAAATGGCGGGCACCATCGATGCGTCGATCGCGCGCCACCCGCGCGACCGGGTCAAGATGGCCGTGTCGGAGAATTTCACCGCCAAGCCCGCCATCACGCACTATGAATTGATCGGCAGCGGCGAACTCGACCGCCGTCCCGTGAGCCTGATGCAATGTCGCCTGGAAACAGGACGCACGCACCAGATCCGCGTGCACATGCAGCATCTGGGCTTTGCGCTGGTCGGCGATTCCGTGTACGGCAAGCAGCACCTGGTGTCCGTGTTCTCGCGCCAGGCCTTGCAGGCGCGCCGCCTGGGCCTCGTGCATCCGGGCACCCTGGAAGCGTGCGAATGGATCGTGCCGCTGGCCGATGATTTCGCGCAACTGATCGCCACGGCCGGCATTCCCGAGCCGGAACAGGTCTGATGACGTCGCCGTTGCCCTGCATTATTCCCCATTGGCCCGGTTTGCCTGCCAACGTGGGCGCGCTGGCGACCGTGCGCGCGGGCGGCGTCAGCCAGGGGCCATATGGTGACGGGCAGGGCGGCGGCTTGAACCTGGGCACGCACGTGGGCGATGACCCTGATCATGTGGCGGCCAACCGCGCGCGGCTGGCCGCTATCCTGCCTGCCGAGCCGGCCTGGCTGTCGCAGGTGCATGGCGTGGCCGTGGCCGATGCTGGCAAGCTGGACGGCCACGTGCCCGACGCCGACGCCAGCGTGGCAACGCAGCCGGGCGCCGTGTGCGTGGTAATGACGGCCGATTGCCTGCCCGTGCTGTTCAGTTCGACCGATGGCCTGGTCGTCGGCGCGGCCCACGCGGGCTGGCGCGGCCTGGCCAACGGCGTCTTGCAGCGCACGGTGGACAGCATGCGCGCGCAGGGCGCGACGGAGATCCTCGCCTGGCTGGGGCCAGCCATTGGTCCGCAGCAATTCGAGGTGGGGCAGGACGTGCTGCAGGCGTTCCGCGACGGCGCGCGCGATGACGTCGAGCGGCAAGTGTTGTCGGATGCGTTCGCCGCCATCGCCGGCAAGCCGGGCAAGTATCTGGCGAATATTTATGCGCTGGCGCGCACCATGCTGCTGCGCGATGGCGTGGCGCAAGTGGCGGGCGGGGAATATTGCACCGTCAGCGATGCGGCGCAGTTTTACTCGTACCGGCGCGACGGCGTCACGGGAAGACAGGCCAGTTTGATCTGGCGCAAATAATCTGCACGGCAGACACTTATGTGTCTGCCGTTTTTGTTTTATCGTCTGCTGAGGCGAGCGCGCGGGCGTTCAGTTCAGCGATACGCGCCGCCTTGCGTTTGCGTCGCCGCGAGCCCGTCAGATAGAATAGGATGGACAGCGGGATGACGCAGTACAGCACGAAGGTCATCACCCCGGCGACGATGGACGGTTCCGTCAGCGCCATGAGGCCGACGACATAGATCCAGGCAACAGCGGTCATGAGCATCATTGGTATTGGCAATTAGTAAGAGTTTGCATGCAGTTGATATTAAAGTTTTCTATTTTTCGACTACGTTTCGACGCCGCGCAAAACCGTAGCGAGCGGAAGGGAGAGGTGGCTAAGAAGCGCAACCGTACGAAGGTACGGTGAGCATCGCAGGCCGCCCATACCGACGCGCAGTAGGTTTTGTTCGGCGTCCCCAATTCTTGAATGGACTTATATAGCTATGAACATGCCCGATCCTCAAATGATGACCAAGGAATGGATGGCGCAGATCAGCAATCCTGAGCAGTGGAAGACGTGGTTCAACATGGTACCGCAGCCCCAGGGCAATCCGATTGCCGGCATTTTGCAGGATGCGGGCGCCAGCATCAAGCCGGAAGCGATCGAGCAACTGAAAAATGCCTACGTGGCCAAGCTGACGGGCTTATGGGCTGACTTTATGGCTGGCAAGGCGCCGGAGCTGAAAGACCGCCGCTTTGCCGCGCCCGCCTGGCACGCCAGCCCCCTGTCGGCCTTCAATGCGGCCGCCTACCTGCTCAATGCGGAATTTCTCAGCGCCATGGCCGATGCCGTGGAAGCGACGCCGCACCAGAAGCAAAAGATTGCCTTTGCGGTACAGCAAATCGTCGACGCCATGTCGCCCGCCAACTTTCTGGCCACCAATCCCGACGCCCAGCAAACCCTGATCGAGACCAAGGGCGAGAGCCTGGCCAAGGGCTTGAGCAATATGCTGGCCGACATGCAGAAGGGCCGCATCTCGCAATCGGACGAATCGGCCTTTGAAGTGGGCCGCAACGTGGCCACCACGCCGGGCACGGTGGTGTTTGAAAACGCCTTGTTCCAGCTGATCCAGTACACGCCAAGTACGCCCACGGTACACCAGCGGCCCCTGCTGATGGTGCCGCCGTGCATCAATAAATTCTATATCCTTGACTTGCAGCCGGAAAACTCGCTCGTGCGCTATGCGGTGGAGCAGGGCAATACCGTGTTCCTGATGTCCTGGCGCAATCCGGACATGAGCATGCAGCACCTGACGTGGGACGATTACGTGGAGCAGGGCGTGATCGAAGCCATCCGGGTGACGCAGGACATTTCCGGCCAGGACAAGCTCAATATGTTCGGCTTTTGCGTGGGCGGCACCATCGTTTCGACGGCGCTGGCCGTGCTCAAGGCGCGCGGCGAGAATCCGGCCGCCAGCCTTACGCTGCTGACCACCTTCCTCGACTTTTGCGACGCGGGCGCGCTCGACGTCTTCATCGACGAGCCGCAAGTGGCGCTGCGCGAGCAAACCCTGGCCAAGGGCGGCCTGATGTCGGGCCGCGACCTGGGCAGCACTTTCTCGAGCCTGCGTCCGAACGATCTCGTGTGGAACTACGTGCAGTCGAATTACCTGAAGGGCAAGGAGCCGCCCGCGTTCGACTTGCTGTACTGGAATGGCGACGGCACGGGCTTGCCGGGCCCCATGTTCTGCTGGTATCTGCGCAATACTTACCTGGAAAACAGCCTGAAAGTGCCGGGCAAGCTGACGGTGGCCGGGGAAAAAGTCGACCTGAGCAGCATCGACGCGCCCGCTTTCATCTACGGTTCGCGCGAAGACCATATCGTGCCCTGGGGCGCGGCCTACGCCAGCACGGCCTTGCTGAACCCGAAAAAGCCGAAAGCCAACCGTTTCATCCTCGGCGCCTCGGGCCACATCGCCGGCGTGATCAATCCGGCGTCGAAGAAAAAACGCAGCTACTGGAGCAACGACGCAGGCAAAGGCGCCCGCACGGCAAAAGCCAAACCCTTGAGCGCCGAGCAATGGATGGAAGGCGCGACCGAGCACGTGGGCAGCTGGTGGCCCGAATGGGCGGCCTTCCTGGCCGAACACGGCGGCGCCCAGGTGAAGGCGCCAGCCAAGCCGGGCAACAAGCGCCACGCGGCAATCGAGCCGGCGCCGGGGCGGTATGTTAAAGTCAGGGCAGATTAATTCACAAAGCGATTTGCCAGGCAAGGCCGGCGTAATCTCCGGTCTTGTCAAGAATCTACTTTTAGTTGCGTTGCAATAAATGCGGGAATCTACTACCCTGATGTGCAATGGAGCCGTTTTCCACTCTATAATGGAAAACGTAGGCAGGTGCGAAAGCGGACCCACGTTCGCTTTTTTTTCGGATTAACTCAGTATGCGCTGCGGCGCAATAAGTGGAACTTGTGATGAGTAGTGCAAAAAAAAGTATAGACCGCCTGATTAAAAAATATCCCAACCGCCGTCTGTACGACACGCAAACCAGTTCCTACATCACCTTGACGGACGTCAAGCAGCTGGTGTTGGACAATGAAGTGTTTACCGTCGTCGATGCCAAATCCAATGAAGATTTGACGCGCAGCATCTTGCTGCAAATCATTTTGGAAGAGGAAGCGAACGGCGCGCCCATGTTCTCGAGCAGCGTGTTGTCGCAGATCATCCGCTACTATGGCCACGCCATGCAGGGCATGATGGGATCCTACCTGGAAAAGAACGTGCAAGCGTTCACCGATATCCAGCACAAATTCACGGGCACGTCGGCCGGCAGTTTTGAAGGCAAGCCATTCAGCCCGGAAATGTGGACCCAGTTCATGAATGTCCAGGGTCCGATGATGCAAGGCATGATGAACAACTACATCGACCAGAGCAAGAGCCTGTTCGTGCAGATGCAGGAACAGATGCAGAGCCAGAGCAAGAATCTGTTCGGCACGTTCCCGTTTGTTCCGCCGGTGCCTCCAACGGACAAAAAGTAGGCCGCAACCGATGCGGATCACACAACGGCACAGGAATTCCTGTGCCGTTGTGCTTTGCGGGTGTCTTGCCGCCGGCTGCCGATGCTGAATGCTATTGCTTCAGTTGTTGCAAGGTGGAAAGCAGATCCTGGTTCGAATGCTCGAGTTTCCATGTCCGGGCATTGTCCATGGAGCTGTAAATGCTGACGTTACCCTTGAAATCTTCCTGGATGCTGAGAGCGAGGCCGGAGGGGAAAATCAATGGTGCGTGGCGCAGTGTGTATGGCGCATACGGCCCCCAGGTTTTGCCTTCGTCGCTGCTGACCAGCAGTGCGCCCTCGTTATACATGCCGGCCTCCATCAGCAATCTGCCGTCATTGAGGGGCGCCACGGGCGACATCAGGACCTTGAATGGCGAAACGATAGTCGTCCAGTTCTGGCCCCGATCCCGTGAAACGTAGGCGTCCGGAAATCTTCCTGCCAGGCCGGCCGCTACCAGGACGCTTTCTGTGCCATTGGCTTGATGGGTAAATTCCGTCAGGTTTTTCTTGTGCGGACTAAAGCGTTCGGTCAACTTGCCCGTGCGGTAATCGAACTCGCCGATCAAGCCACTTTCCAGCGCATAGCCGATCCGACCCGCGTCTTGCCATGTCCAGAACAAGCCTGGGCCATGCAGCCACGATCCGGGCACGGTGGTATGGTACACAGATCGCCAGTCGCCAGCGTCCAGTTGATTCGCATGAAAAATGTTTAACTCATCTCCCTTGCGATGCATCACGTACCAGCCATCGTTGGAGTTGCCACCGATGCGCAGCAGATTGCCGGGCGGCAGGTTGCCTGCATCGACAGGGAACAGCTTGTCACTGTCACGCGCCTTGCGTAGCAGGGAGCCGGATTCGCCTACCGCGATCAACTCGGCATTGGGCAGGTCCACAGGAAAGACGCAAGACAGCGACTCCACCGATGGCGCATTGATGATATTCCATCGCCCTTGCGTCGAGCGCATCAGGACGGCGCCCATGCGGCTGGCGGCGGCCACGCGGCCATCGGGCATTTCGGTGACGCACTCGGCCCCGGCCGGGTGGGCGCGAGCAAATTGCTCGACATCGTCCCGCGCGTGGCGTGGGGTGCTCCAGCCAAGGCTGGCGGCGGCGCCAAACATGGCGCTGTAGTCGGGGGCAAAGCGCCGGATCAATTCCGCATTGGATGCTACCTGTGCACTGCGGCCGTACTGCACGCCGAAATTGCCGCGTGTCACAATCAGTCGGCCCAGATCCGCCGATTTGCCCGCTTCGATCTTGAAGCTTCCCACGATGGTCGAATACACACGCAAGAGCTTGTTGGCCCGGGTGTCGATCAACTCGATGAATTCATACTCGCCAGGCGGTAGTGCGCCAATGAACAGGGAAGTATCGCCTGCCATCGCGCTCTCGACTTTTTTCATCACCAGGTTTTCGGACACCAGCTTGAAATCACTGCGCTGCTCACCCGCCACCACGCGGCGCAGCTTGATCGTGTTGAAACCGTAAATGTCCTTGGTGTTCGACGTGATGCTGAGCACCACCGGGCTATCTCCCGATTGCGCGCTCATTTTCAGTGGATCGACCACCGAGGTGTTGACGGCGCAGCCGCTCAGCAGCAATACGCTCAGACCGCAAGCCGCGACAGCCGAGCGTCGCGCTTTCAGATTGGAAAAGGAAAAAGACATGGGATTGATTTAGTTTTTTAAAAAACAATTATATGTCAGTCATTAGTTTCTTTGTGGAATTATTTTTTAATTTCTTGATATCGGTGATGCGGGGCGGGATCTGATTCGCGCACTGCCATGACGGTAGTGGCTGGAACAAAGTTGCGGTTGTAGCGTTGCAGATGCGCCAGCAAAAGGAGCCCGCGCTGACAGCAAGGGGCGGCTCGGGGTACAATAGCCGATTCGCCTCACCATTTTCTAGCTGCCAACTATGTCTGAAATTCACCGTATTCCCGTTCCTTCCGCCCAGCCCGAGGCCATGCTGGCCATGCCAGGTACGGCGCCGAAAGTGGGCTTTGTCTCGCTCGGCTGCCCGAAAGCGCTGGTCGACTCCGAACAAATCCTGACCCAGCTGCGCGCCGAAGGCTACGAAACGGCGAAATCCTACGCTGGCGCCGATCTGGTGATCGTCAATACCTGCGGTTTTATCGATGCCGCCGTGCAAGAGTCGCTCGACGCCATCGGCGAAGCGCTGGCTGAAAACGGCAAGGTCATCGTCACCGGCTGCCTGGGCGCCAAGAAAGACGCTGCCGGCGACGACATCATCATGAAGGTGCACCCGAAAGTGCTGTCCGTCACGGGTCCGCACGCGCTGGCCGAAGTGATGGATTCCGTCCATTTCCACTTGCCGAAACCGCATGCGCCGTTCCTCGACCTGGTGCCGCCGCAAGGCGTCAAGCTGACGCCGAAGCACTATGCGTATTTGAAAATTTCCGAAGGCTGCAACCACCGCTGCAGCTTCTGCATCATCCCGTCGATGCGCGGCGACCTCGTCTCGCGCCCGATTGGCGAACTGATGATCGAAGCGGAAAACCTGTTCAAGGCCGGCGTCAAGGAATTGCTGGTCATTTCGCAAGACACCTCGGCGTATGGCGTGGACGTGAAATTCCGCTCCGGCTTCTGGAATGGCCGTCCCATCAAGACGCACATGACGCAGCTGACGGAAGCGCTGGGCGAACTGGCCAAGTCCTACGGCGCCTGGGTGCGCCTGCACTATGTGTACCCGTACCCGCACGTGGACCAGATCATCCCGATGATGAGCGGCGGCCACATCCTGCCTTACCTCGATATTCCGATGCAGCATGCGCATCCTGACGTGTTGAAACGCATGAAGCGCCCGGCCAGCGGCGAGAAAAACCTGGACCGCATCCAGGCCTGGCGCGCCATCAACCCGGACCTGACGATCCGTTCGACCTTCATCGCCGGTTTCCCTGGCGAAACGGAAGCGGAATTCGAGTATCTGCTCGACTTCCTCAAGGAAGCGCAGATCGACCGCCTCGGCTGCTTCGCCTATTCGCCCGTCGAAGGCGCGACGGCCAACGAAATCGCCAATCCCGTGCCGGAAGAGCTGCGCGAAGAGCGCCGCGGCCGCGTGATGCTGCTGCAGGAAGAAATTTCCAAGAAACGCCTGCAAGCCAAGGTCGGCAAGACCGTGCGCGTGCTCATCGATGAAGTCACCCGCTCCGGCGGCGTGGGCCGCTCGTCCGCCGACGCGCCGGAAATCGACGGTGTCGTGTACGTGAAACCGCCGTTCGAGCCGCACCGCAAGCTGGCCGTGGGCCAGTTCGTTGACGTAAAAATTACTTCCGCGGACGCGCACGACCTGTGGGGCGCCGCCGAGTAAGCAGGTGTAACAACAGTACGGCAGGCAAGGGCATAAGCCCTTACAATCAAGGCGGACCAGCACAGGCTGATCCGCCTTTTTTTATTCCTGACGCCATGACCACACCCAAATCTCCGCAAACCGCGCTGATCCACAGCGATTACCAGGCGCCGCAAGGTTTTGCCGCGTTTCCGAATGCCATCCATCACGCCTCGACCGTGCTGTTCAAGGACGTGGCGGCCATGCGCTCGGGCGACTGGAAAGAGAAGAACGCCTATACCTACGGCTTGCACGGCACGCCCACCACGTTCACCCTGGAAGCGCGGCTGGCCGAGATCGAAGGGGGCACGCACTGCCTGCTGGCGCCGTCGGGACTGGCGGCCATCGCGATGGCGGACTTTGCCTTGCTGAAGACGGGCGACGACGTGCTATTGCCGGAAAATATCTACAACCCGAACCGCGAACTCGGACGCTGGCTGGCGCAGGATTTCGGCATCACGGCCCGCTATTACGATCCGCTCATCGGCGCCGGGATCGCCGCCTTGATCCAGGAAAATACCAAGCTCATCTGGACGGAAGCACCGGGCTCCGTGACGATGGAAGTGCCGGACTTGCCCGCCATCTGCGCGGCCGCCCACGCGCGCGGCGTGCTCGTCGCTTTGGACAACACCTGGTCGGCGGGCCTGGCCCTGCGCGGCTTCGACCTGGGCGTGGACATCATCATGCAGGCGCTGACGAAATATCAGTCGGGCGGCTCGGATGTGCTGATGGGCGCCCTGATCACGCGCGAGCGGGCGCTGCACGACCGCCTGGCGCAGGCGCACATGCGTCTGGGCATGGGCGTGGGGGCGGACGACGCTTATCTGGTGCTGCGCGGCTTGCCGACCATGAAGCTGCGCTTCGACGCCCACGATGCGGGCGCGCGCACGGTGGCCGCCTGGCTCAAGAGCCGGCCGGAGATTGCCACGGTGCTGCATCCGGCTTTCGCCGATTGCCCGGGTCACGCCATCTGGCAGCGCGATTTCACGGGCGCGGGCGGCCTGTTTTCCGTGCTGTTCGATGCCCGCTACACGGAGGCGCAGACAGACCGTTTCGTCGATGCCTTGCAGTTGTTCAAGATTGGCTACAGCTGGGGCGGCGCGAACAGCCTGGTGATGCCGTACCGCATCGCCGCCATGCGCAAGGGCTGGCAGTTGCCGGGTCAGCTGGTGCGGCTGAATGTGGGGCTGGAAGATCCGCAGGATCTGATCGCCGATATCGAACGGGCGTTCGCGGCGATGTAGCGGTATGGGGCAAGCATGTCGGCTTGCCCGCAAGTGCCTACATGGGCACGGGTTTGTTGTTGTTCAGGTCGAGGAAGCCGCGCAGCAGGCGGTAGGCTTTCCACAGCCAGGCCACGCCCCACACGATGATAGCCAGCGGAATGCCGATCAGCGTGATCCACAGGATGGCGCCGACGACGATCCAGGCCACATACCACCAGAAGGAACGGATCATCCAGCTGTGATGGCTGTACACGAAGGTCCCGGCCGCCTCGTCCCGCTTCACATAATTGATGATGAGCGGAATGAAGGAAAACGCGCCCAGCGAAAACACGAAGCTGGCGCCATGTATCAGGTACAACCACCAGGCCAGGTTCTTGGTCTGCTGGAGTTGGGTATCCAAAATAATATCTTGTGACATGAAAGCTCCCGTCGTTGCGCAATTTTTAATTGTAACAAGCAAAGCGGCGAGGCAGCGCAGTCCATGGAAAAAGGCAGAATACATTGTTGAAGCGAAATCAATATTCCACCCTGGCCGCGCGCGCCAGCTCATGGCTGCGGCGCGCCGTGCCGGCCTTGCTGCTGTGCTGTGCCACGGCGGCGCACGCCGCCGGCCCCACCCTGGAGGCGGAGTTTGCCGCCGGCTTGAAGGAAGAGGGCCTGGTGGGCGCCGTCTGGAGCGAAATCTTGCCCGATGGCACAGTCAAAGTCGGCGCGTCCGGCTTGCGCGATGCCGCCAAGCAAGTGCCCATGCAGGCCGATACGCGCATGCAGGTGGGCTCCGTGGGCAAGGTGGCGCTGGCGCTGGGCGTCTTGCGCCTGATCAGCGAAGACAAGCTCACGCTCGACACGCCCCTGCAGCAGGTGCTGCCCGAACTGGCGCTGAGAAACCCGTGGCTGGCCAGCGATCCCGTGCGCATCCGCCACCTGCTGGCGCATACGGCCGGCCTCGATAATGTGCGCTTCTGGCAGGCATTCAGCCTGCAACCGGCGCCGGACACGCCGTTGGCCGCCGCTTTTGACGGCGGCGGCAATCTGCTGCGCGTGCGCACGCGGCCCGGCAGCCGCTACGCTTACTCGAACATGGGCTATGGCTTGCTGGGCATGGTGATTGAGCGAGTCACGGGCCAGCCGTATGAACGCTACCTCGACGCGCAGCTGCTGCAGCCGCTGGGCATGGCGGACAGCACGTTTGCTTTTGTCAGCCAGACAGGCGCGCAGGCTGATCCGCGCTTGGCCATGGGTTATTTCGAGCATGGCGTGGCGCAGCCGGCCGTGCCCCAGTATCTGCGTCCGGCCGCGCAATTTACCACCACGGCGGCCGACATGGGCAAGCTGGCGCAGTTCCTGATGGGCGACGGCAAGCTGCAGGGTACGCAGTTCATCGACCTGGCCCTGATAGGCGCCTTGTCGGAGCCGGCCGGCACCGATGCGGCGCAGGCGGGCCTGGCGACGGGCCACGGCCTGGCGCTGGCCGTGCGCGACCGCCATAATGTCGTCGGCGCCTGCCACCCTGGCACGGCCGTGGGTTTCCGCGCCATGCTGTGCATCTATCCGGAGCAGGACAGCGCCTTCTTCGTGGCCTTTAATACGGATGCGGAGCGGGCCGACTATGAACGCTTCAACCGTCTGCTGCTGCGCGACCTGGAACTGCCCCTGCGCGCGCCGGCCCCGCAGGGCACGCCCGCACCCACGGTGGAAAACTGGCAGGGCGTCTACGTGCCGTCGCCCAGCGCCATGGCCAGCATGGCCTGGATCGATGCCGTCTTCGGCTTTACGCGCGTCAAGTGGGATGGCGAATCGCTGTTCCTGATCCCGTTCCAGGGTGAGCCGAAGGAGCTGGAACCGGTGGGCGGCTTGCTGTTCCGCGCCAGCGACCGCAGCACGCCATCGCACGTGCTGATGCAGGAAGATGGCAAGCATGTGCTCAGCGACGGCTTGCACAGCTATGAGCGCGCGTCGATGCTGCGCATGCTGGTGCTGTGGGGCAGCCTGGCCCTGGGGGCTGCCGGCTTGCTGTACGTGCTGGTGGTGGGTGTCTGGCGCGCCGCGCTGCGCAGCCTAAGGCGGGGCGACCATCTGTTCGCGCCCCTGCTGTCGCTGCTGGCGCTGCTCTTGCCGCTGCCGTTTTTCTATTTCCAGTCCTATCTGCGCCTGGGCGACGTCACCGTGGCCAGCGTGCTGCTGACATTGGCGACGGGCGCGCTGCCGCTGGCCACGGCGTTCGGCCTGGCCCGCTGCTGGCGCAGCCGCGGTACGGCGGCCGAGGCGGGCTCATGGGCGAAATGGGATTGGGTGGCCTTGCTGGCGGCCCTGCAACTGCTGCTGGTGCTGGCCTGGTGGGGTTTGCTGCCGCTGCGGCTGTGGCAGATGTAGGCGGTCAGGTCCAGGCGGCCAGCAGCCGGCGCCACCAGCGTGGTGCCGGCGTAGTCCGTGCACCGTGTCCGGCGCGCCCGGCCCGCTTGGCGCGATAGCTGGCCGCCGCCATCTGCAGGCCAACGCGGTCCATCGCCGCCATCGCTTCCGCTTCCTGCGGCGACAAGCCGTGCAGCAAGGCTTGCGCATGGGGCGCGAGCAGGAAGGCGGCACGCACGGCGTCGTCCGTGTACAGCCTGGCCAGATAGGTTTCCAGTGCGGGAGAGCTCATGCGCTGCGCCCCGCGCGCAAGGCCGCGCGCGCCAGTTCCAGTTGGTCCAGCACGTGGTCGAACGACGGGTAATTGCCGTCGCGTTCGACGATCACCGTCAACGGTTGCGGTGCATGGCGCGCCAGCAGGGTCAATAAAGCGAAGACTTCAGGCGGCACGTCGTGCAGGTGGTCGTCCAGCAGACGCTGGCCGCCGCCCGGCGCAGCTATCCAGTGGCCGCCACTCAGGTGCACGGCGCCGACCCTGTCCAGCGGCAGGCGCAGCAGCAGTTGTTCCGGCTGCTCGCCAATATTGACGGCGTTCGCAAACAGGTTGTGCAGGTCGAGCAGCAGCGGCACTTGCGCGCCGTGGATAATCTGCGCCACCCACTCGGCTTCGTCCATGGTGCTGGCCGGCGGGGCGACGAGGGTGGCGATGTTTTCCATCAGCGGCGTGCTGCCGACGATGCGCGTGGCCAGCGCGATATTGGCGACGGCACCGGCGGCGCTGTGCGGCGTGCGCGGCGGCGCCGCCAGGTGGCCGATTTCCACGCCGCCGGCGCGCACAAAGCTCAGGTGTTCGGACCACGATTCCGCCTGCACCTCCTTCATCAGGCGCGCCATCGCCTGCAGCCGGCGCGGGTCGGCGGGTATCGTCGAGGCCAGCCCCATGCCCACGCCGTGCAGGCTGACGGGCACCTGGCGCGCCAGGCGGCGCAGGGCGGCGATGCCGGCGCGCGGGGCATGGTAATAATCGTCGGCGATCACTTCCAGCACGTCGATCCGCGCCAGGTGGGACAGGATGCCGGCGGCCAGTTCGCCGCGCCAGCCCAGGCCGACGCGGTCGCGCGCGCTTGCCTGGCTAACTGCCACAGCCGCCGCCACCGCCGCACCCGCCGCAGCCGCTGCCGCCGCCATCACCGCCGCCGTCACCGCCCGATGAAGAGCCGCCCGAGTCGCCCGTGCCGCCGGACGACGAGTCGCCGCCCGAACTGTGCCGGGGCGCCGGGTACAGCTCGGCGACATATGCGTACACGGACAAGGGCAGGGCGCCGATGCCGAAGATGGCGGCCAGCAGTGCCATGTCCGCGCTGCTGCTGCCTGCCTGCAGGCGCGCCGAGCGCATGTTCAGGCGGCCAAACAGCATGCGCAAGTCGGTCAGCAGCCGCTGCGCGCTCCAGCTGGTCGCCTGGGTACGCAGGCCGCGCAGCATGAGGAGAAAAATCGCCAGCAGGACTGCCAGGAACAGCAGGTTGTAGTGCTGGCGGCTGATGGCGATGACGGCCTTGACGCCGGCCACCGTCACCAGCAGCCAGTGCGCGGCCCAGGTGATGCGTTCGCGCCGGCGCAGCAGCGGCGGGCCGACCAGCAATTCCTGCTGCGTCAAGGTCTCCTGGTAGGCGCGGCACGATGGCAGCATCCCGGCCTGCACGGCCAGTTCCTTGCTATGGCCCTGGCGGCCCAGGTACAGCCGCAGCACGTCGCGTTCGATGTCGTGGCTGGCGAAGCGCAGGCTGTCGGCGCTGGCCGTTTCCAGCAGCGGGCCATCGGCGCGCAGCAAGCCGCGGTCGACCAGCACGATGGCGGCGATCTTCACGGCTTCGAGGGCGCCGCCGCGCAAGAAGGCGATGCGGTAGGGATCGTCGGCGAGTGTCAGCTGGGCGTGCGGATTGCGCAATTCCTGGCGGATCAGCAGCTCGCGCACGCCGTAGTACACGAGCAGGCCGAAGATCAGATAGGCCAGCAGGAACCACGGTCCGCTCCAGTCAAAGGGATTGAGACCGTTCACCGCATCTGCTCCGCGTGCTCGCGCAGGCGTTCGGTCATCGTCATCAGGCTGGTGAAGGCGGGCAGGGCTTGCCCCGGCGCCAGGCGCGCCGTTTCGCGCGCCGCCGACATCGCTTGCAAGGCTGCGTGCAGCGACGGTTCGCCCAGCTGGTCGACAAACGCTTCGAGCGCCTGCTTGCCGGACAGCGCAGACTTGCCCTCCAGCTGCGCCAGCGAGGCGGCGGCCGAGCGCAAGGGACCGGCGGCGTCGGCGATGGCGCCGGCCAGCTGTTCTTCATTCAGGCTCAATAGCATATAGCGTTCGCGCATGCGCACCTGCTGGTTCAGCAGCACTTGCCGCAGCCGGCGCAGCACGGCATCGCGGCTCGTGTGCAGGCTGGCGAAAGGATCATTGCCCAGCAGGACGCGGTGGCGCGCGATGATGTCGGCGAACTTGACGGCGAAGGCGTCGGCAGCCTGCGTCAATTCGCTTTCGAGCAGGAACATCACCTGCAAGTCTATGGCGGCGTGCGCCAGGCGCAAGGGAGCGCGCAGCGCATCGGCCGCCTGCGGCGTAAAGCGCTTGAGCAGCAACAGCAGGTTGACGTCGGACGTGGCGCGCAACTGGCCGTCGGCGGCCGAGCCAAACAGCACGGCGGCGGCCAGGTCGGCGCCGAAGGCCGTTTGCGCGGCGGCGACGAACACATCCAGGTGGCGTTGTATTTCTTCTGGCAGCGGTGGCGGCATGCGGTGTTCTTTCACGGTGGGCGGGCGGGGTGAATATAAGTTTGCAATATAGCAAACTTATGCAACCGTGCGCGCACCGTCCGGCGCCGCGAACTTGGCCCCGGCTCAGCTCAAGACGTTGAGCAAGCCATCGAGTCCCACGAAGTTCAGCGCCACATCGGCCTGCGAGCGCACCACGGGCTTGGCGCGGAAGGCCACGGACAGGCCGGCGATGCCCATCATTTTCAAGTCGTTGGCGCCGTCGCCCATGACGATGGCCTGCGATGGGGAAATGCCCATCTCCGCGCACACGCGTTCCACCGTGCGCTGCTTTTCCTCGGCGTCGACGATGCCCCCTAAGACTTTGCCCGTCAGCTTGCCGTCGACGATTTCCAGTTCGTTCGCGTGCGTGTAGTCGAGGCCGAGGCGCTCTTTCAGGCGCTCGGTGAAGAAGGTAAAACCGCCCGAGACCAGCAGGGTTTTCAGACCAGCCGCCTGCACGGCCGCCAGCATCTTCTCGGCGCCGAGCGACAGTTTCAGGCGCTCGTCGTAGACGCGCTGCAGGGCCGATGCATCGAGGCCTTCGAGCAGGGCCACGCGCTGTTTCAGGCTGGCCGCGAAATCGAGTTCGCCGCGCATGGCCGCTTCCGTGATGGCCGCCACTTGCGGTTTGAGGCCCTGCATGTCGGCGATTTCATCGATGCACTCGATGGTGATCAGGGTCGAATCCATGTCCATCGCCACCAGCTTGAACTCACTGAGTTCGCGCTGGCCCATCATGTAGGTCGCGTCCAGCTGCGCCGCCTGGGCCGCCACTTCGATGGTGGGGCGCAGGGCTGGCGAATAGGCGATCTGCTCGCAGCGCACGGCATTCGGACCGAGGCGCGTGACGGACGTGGGTGCGGCCAGCGCGGCGATGCGTTCGAGGCGCGCGCTATCGCCGTCGAGGCCCTGCAGGATCAGGTTCATGGTGATGGTTGTGGTATTGGTCATGGGTCAGGCCTGCATAAATGGTCGAAATGGTCTACACCGTCAATTGCTTGATGGTGGTCTTGATCTGCGTCACACGCGCGGCCAGGTCCGGCATGGCGGCCGTGATTTTCAGCTTGTCCTGGCCATGCAGCTTGATATGGCGGTTCTTCTGGATCAGGCCGATGATGCGCATCGGGTCGATGGGCGGCTTGGCCATGAATTGCAGGGTGGCCGCCTCGCCATGCACGTCGATCTTGACGATGCCCACGGTTTTCGCCGCGATGCGCAGGCGGTGCGTCTCGACCAGGGCCTTGACGGCGTCGGGCAGCTTGCCGAAGCGGTCGATCAGCTCTTCCTGGATATCGTCGATTTTCTCTTGCGTGGCGCAGTTGGCCAGGCGCTTGTAGATCGACAGGCGCTCGTGCACGTCGCCGCAGAAGTCCGCCGGCAGCAGGGCCGGCACGTGCAGGTTGATCTCGGTGGTCGAGGCCAGCGGCGCGGCCAGGTCCGGCTCCTTGCCGGCCTTCAGCGAGCGCACGGCTTCGTTGAGCATGTCCGAATACAGCTGGAAGCCGATTTCCGTCATCTCGCCCGACTGGCTCTCGCCCAGCACCTCGCCGGCGCCGCGGATTTCCAGGTCGTGCATGGCCAGGTAAAAGCCGCTGCCCAGCTCTTCCATCTGCTGAATGGCGTCCAGGCGGCGCTGCGCCAGTTTCGTCAGGCCCTGCACGTCGTGCACCAGCAAGTAGGCGTAGGCCTGGTGATGCGAGCGGCCCACGCGGCCGCGCAGCTGGTGCAGCTGCGCCAGGCCGAACTTGTCGGCGCGGTGCATGATGATGGTGTTCGCCGTCGGCACGTCGATACCCGTCTCGATGATCGTCGTGCACAGCAAAATATTGAAGCGCTGGGCGACGAAGTCGCGCATGACCTTTTCCAGGTCGCGCTCGTGCATCTGGCCGTGCGCCACGGCGATGCGCGCCTCGGGCAGCAGTTCCGTCAGCATGGCCAGGCGGTTCTGGATGGTTTCCACCTCGTTGTGCAGGAAGTAGATCTGGCCGCCGCGTTTGAGTTCGCGCAAGCACGCTTCGCGGATGATGGCTTCACCCTCGCTGCGGACAAACGTCTTGATGGCCAGGCGCTTTTGCGGCGCCGTGGCGATGATGGAAAAGTCGCGCAAGCCTTCCAGCGCCATGCCCAGGGTGCGCGGGATCGGCGTGGCCGTCAGGGTCAGCACGTCCACTTCCGCGCGCAAGGCTTTCAAGGCTTCCTTCTGGCGTACGCCGAACCGGTGTTCCTCATCGATGATGACGAGGCCCAGGCGCGTGAATTTCACGTCGTCCGACAGCAGTTTATGTGTGCCGATGACGATGTCGATGGTGCCGTCGGCCATGCCCTTGAACGCCTGCGTGATCTCCTTGCCTGTGCGGAAGCGCGACAATTCCGCGATACGCACGGGCCAGTCGGCGAAACGGTCGGCGAAGGTTTGCGCATGCTGCTCGGCCAGCAGGGTGGTGGGCGCCAGGATGGCCACCTGCTTGCCGCCCATGACGGCGATGAAGGCGGCGCGCAGCGCCACTTCCGTCTTGCCGAAGCCGACGTCGCCGCACACGAGGCGGTCCATCGGCTTACCGGACGTCATGTCCTTGATGACGTTGTGGATGGCCTCGGCCTGGTCCGGCGTCTCGTCGAAGCCGAAGCTGTCGGCGAAGCGCTGGTAGTCGTGCGACGAGAATTCGAACGAGTGGCCCTGGCGCAGTGCGCGGCGCGCGTACAGGTTGAGCAGTTCGGCGGCCGTGTCGCGCACCTGTTCGGCGGCGCGCTTCTTCGCCTTTTCCCACTGGCCCGAGCCGAGCGAATGCAGTGGCGCGTCTTCCGGCGAGGCGCCCGAATAGCGCGAGATCACATGCAGCTGCGACACGGGCACATACAGTTTCGTGTCCTTCGCGTACTCGAGGTGCAAAAATTCCGTCTCGCCTTCGCCCAGGTCCATGCTGGTCAGGCCCATGTAGCGCCCGATGCCGTGGTTGATGTGCACGACGGGGTCGCCGATTTTCAGCTCGGACAGGTCGCGCACCATCGACTCGACCTGCGTCACGCCTTCCTGTTTCTTGCTGCCGACCCGGCGGCCGGAACCGGCATACAGCTCCGTCTCGGTGATGAAGGATAAATTTCCTTCCGGCGTAAACAGCTCGAAGCCCGCGTGCAGCGGCGCCACGCCCAGCATCAGCTTGGCGTCGGACTGTAGAAAACCGTCGCTGCCTTCCACCGGTGTCAGCTGCAGGTCGTATTCGCTGAAGTACTGCTGCAGGGTTTCGCGGCGGCCGTTCGATTCGGCGCAGATCATCACGCGGCGGCCCGCTTGCAGCAGATAGCTGCGCAGGTTGGCCAGCGGGTCGTCGGCGCGGCGGTTGACGGCGATGTTAGGAATCGGCGCCGACAGTTCGGACGCCAGCGCATCGTTCGATTTCGCAATCGCCAGGCGCGGATACGGCTTGGCCAGGCCAAAGAACTGCTCGTCGGACAGGAACAGCGCTTCGGGCGGCAGGATAGGCCGCTCGCGGTCGGCCTTCAAAAAGCGGTAGCGCGACTGCGTGTCGGTCCAGAAGCGGCCGATGGCGGCGTCGATCTCGCCCACCAGGGCCAGCGAGGCGTCGGGCGGCAGGTAGTCGAACAGGGTCGCCGTCTGCTCGAAGAACAGGGGCAGATAGTATTCGATACCGGCCGAGGCAATGCCGCTGCTGATGTCCTTGTAGACGACGGAGCGCGACGGGTCGCCTTCGAATTGCTCGCGCCAGCGGTTGCGGAAGGTGGTGCGCGCCGCTTCGTCCATGGGAAATTCGCGGCCCGGCAGCAGCCGCACTTCATGCACGGGGTAGAGCGAGCGCTGGGTGTCGGCGTCGAAGGTGCGGATGGTTTCGATGGTGTCGCCGAACAGGTCGAGCCGGTAGGGTAGGGCGGACCCCATGGGGAACAGGTCGAGCAGGCCGCCGCGCACCGAATATTCGCCCGGCGACATCACTTGCGACACATGGCTGTAGCCGGCCAGGGTCAGCTGCGACTTCAGGCGCGCCTCGTCCAGCGTTTCACCCTTCTTGAAGAAGAAGGTGTAGGCGGCCAGGAAGGACGGCGGCGCCAGGCGCACCAGCGCCGTGGTGGCCGGCACGATCAGCACGTCGCACTGGCGCGTCTGGATTTCGTGCAGCGTGGCCAGGCGCTCGGAGACCAGATCCTGGTGCGGCGAAAAGGCGTCGTAGGGCAGGGTTTCCCAGTCAGGCAGCAGATGGCAGCGCAGTTCCTTGCCGCCAAACCACGGGATTTCATCGAGCAGGCGCTGGCCGTCGCTGGCCTGCGCCACTACCACGGCCAGCATCTGGCCCCGCGCTTTCAATTCCAGTGCGGCCAGCGCCAGGGCATAGGCGTCGGATGAACCATACAGGGCGGGCAGCGCATAGCGGTTGCCGGGCTTGGGGAGGGCTTTCGTTAAGTCTAAGGACATGCAGGCGATGACACTAGTGGCAGAGGCAGTTGAGTGGAACAGCTGTGATGCGCGCCGCGCCGCCAGTGACGGCGCTGACAGGCGAGATTATAGACCATCGCCCGCGCGCATATTCGCAATGCCGAACGGTACATGCACCATCGGGATGGTTCCGCCCGCCGATTTCAGGTGGCTCAACTGGTCGTCGAAGAAGATATGCGGCTTGAACACGGACAGCACGCGCGATTTGTCCATGCCGCCGAGGAAAAACGTCTCGTCGGCCGCCACGCCCCAGCTTTTCAGGGTCGTCACGACGCGCTCGTGCGAGGGCGCGTTGCGCGCCGTGATGATGGCGATGCGCAGGATCTTTTTGTAGCCGGGGTCGCGCCGCTGCGCCTTTTCTTCCAGGCGCTGCATGGTGGCCAGCTTCTGAAACAGGTCGGCCAGCGGGCCGGGGCGGTGCGGTGTGCCCACGTTCAGGGTTTCATGGGCGTGGAATTCATCGACGTCATTGTTGCGCTTGAACACCGTTTCCGCCTCGTCGTCGGCGATCACACCGTCGAAATCGAAGGCCACGCGCAGTTCCTCGTCGTTTTCGTCGTCTTCCGTGCGCGATGGCAGCACCAGGCCGGCCGGATAGTCGCACGCCAGCGCGCTGCGCACGTCGTCTTCGTTCGCGCTGAGGAAGAGCGAGGCGTTGAAGGCGGGCAGGTAAGGATAGGGCGACTTGCCCGTCATGAAGGCGGCGCGCGAGATATCGAGGCCGTAGTGGGCGATCGAATGCATGACGCGCAAGCCCGTTTCCGGCGAATTGCGCGAAAACAGCACCACTTCCACGGGCGACTGGCGCGGGTAGTGCTTGTTGATGTTCAGAAAGCGGCGAATGAAGGGGAAGGCCACGCCGCGCGGCAGGACCGTGTCGATATGCGCTTCCTGGTACTTGCGGTATTCCTCGGGGCCGCTGTCGAGGTAGACCTGGTGCGATTCTGCCAGGTCGAACAGGGCGCTGGAAGCGACCCCGATCACCAGTTTGTGTTCGATAGGATAAGCCATGGTCTGCCTGTTGTTTGCTTGTTGCTCATCTTATACGACTATCAACTGCGTAGCCAATAGTGGCGTATCGGGATTTTTTGCACCAAAGCGGGGCGCCAGGCCGTTTTTTCTGTCCCCTGTGCAATATGCGCCACAGTAAAGAAAGAAATCTTGTTTTGTATCAAGTATGTAGCAGCCAGCGAGCGTATTTTCCACTATGCTTTCACTTATGAAATCTCGCCAATTGTAACGAAGCGTACGCCCTATCCCCGCCACCTTTATACAAGTGTCAGCTGTTTTACTCGAACATGCCAGCCCCAACTTCGCCAGCAGTCGTCGTGACTTTATAAAGGACCTAGCCATGTTTAAGAATTTACTGATCAAATGGAAGCTGGCGACGCTCGTTGCCGTGATGATGGTGGCCTTGCTGGTGGTGGGCATCAGCGGCTACACGGGCATCGCCACCGTGGGGACCGCCGTCAATGAGATCGGCGTGGTGCGCCTGCCGTCGATCCAGGGCCTGATGATGATGAACGAGGGCCAGACGGCCGTCGCCGCCGCCACCCTGACGGCCGCCATCTATGAAAACAATTACCAGGCACAGGACAAGTTCGCGGAAGCGCTGCAGCTGCGCACCAAGGCCTGGAGCAATATCGAGGCAGGCCGCAAGCTGTACGAGCCGCTGCCGCAAACCCCCGAGGAAGCCGTGCTGTGGAAGCGCTTCCTGGACGAATGGGCGGCCTGGAAGGGCGATGACGACAAGGTGCGCGCCATCCTGCGCCAGCTGGCCGACAACCGCGACGAGCCGCGGCAGAAAGAGCTGTTCGTGGCGTTTTACAAGCAGTACCAGGATTCGCGCAGCCTGTTCAGCAAGGCCGAAGCCACGCTCAACGAGATCATCAAGCTCAATAACGGCGTGGCCGATGCCAGCGTCAAGGAAGGCAGCGCCGCCGTGATCCGCTCGGAAAGCCTGATGGTCATCCTCGGCTTGCTGGCTTCCGCGCTGGGCATCGGCTGCGCCGCCTACATCACGCGGGCCATCACGCAGCCGATCAATTCGGCCGTGAAAGTGGCGCAAACGGTGGCCTCGGGCGACCTGACCAGCCACATCGAGGTGCACACAACGGAAGAAACGGGCCAGCTGCTGCAGGCGCTGAAAGACATGAACACCAGCCTCGTGAACATCGTCGGCCAGGTGCGCAGCGGCACGGAGACGATTGCCACGGCGTCGTCGGAAATTGCCAGCGGCAACCTGGACCTGTCCTCGCGCACGGAAGAACAGGCCAGTTCGCTGGAAGAGACGGCATCGTCGATGGAAGAGCTGACGTCGACCGTGCGGCAGAACGCCGACAACGCCCAGCAAGCGAATCAGCTGGCGCTCTCCGCCTCGGGCGTGGCCGTGAAGGGCGGCGCCGTGGTGAGCAAGGTGGTCGAAACCATGGACGCCATCAACGACTCGTCGCGCAAGATCGTCGACATCATTTCCGTCATCGACGGCATCGCCTTCCAGACGAATATCCTGGCCCTGAATGCGGCCGTGGAAGCGGCGCGCGCGGGCGAGCAGGGACGCGGCTTTGCCGTGGTGGCGACCGAGGTGCGCAATCTGGCGCAACGCTCGGCGGCGGCCGCCAAGGAAATCAAGACCCTGATCGGCGACTCCGTCGTGGCCGTCGACACGGGCAGCAAGCTGGTGGCCGAGGCGGGCAGCACGATGGCCGAAATCGTCTCCAGCGTGCAGCGCGTGACGGACATCATGGCGGAGATCAGCCTGGCGACGCAGGAGCAAAGCTCGGGCATCGACCAGATCAACCAGGCCATCGGCCAGATGGACCAGGTGACGCAGCAAAACGCGGCCCTGGTGGAAGAGGCGGCCGCCGCGGCCGAATCGCTGCAGGAGCAATCGGGCCAGCTGGCCCAGGTGGTCAGCGTCTTCAAGCTCGATGGCGCACAGGCGCCAGCCGCGCGCGCAAACGCGAGCGCAAAGCCGGCCGTGCCGCGCGCCGCGGTGGCCAGCGCGCCGAAGCATCCTGCACCGCGTGCGGCTTCGAATACGGGCCGCCCGGCCCTGCGCTCCGTGCCTTCGGGGCAGAAGAGCGCGCCGCGCGAGGACGAGTGGGAAGTGTTCTGACGGCTTGATGGCGCCTGCATGCGCTACCGGACGGCCGCCTTGCGCGGCCGTTTTTTTTAAGGCGTGGCCGGCGGTGGCTATTCGTAGGCACCCAGCCGGCGCTGTTCCTCCGGCGTGAAACTGGCGTCGCGCAGCTGCTGCAGCGCTGCAGCATCCTGTGCGCCGCCGGGCAGGCCGGCCTGCTGCGCCTTCTGTGCCTGGTAAGCGATGATGCGCTGCTGCCACTGCGATTCCTCGCGGTCCAGTTCCGCCAGGCGCGCCGCCGCCGCCGGCGTGAAGGTGCTGGCACGCAGGCGGTAGACTTCATTCTCGCCGCCGCCCTGGGCCCGCAGCGCCTTCACCGAGGCGTCCAGCTGCGCCACCCTGACGGGTGCGTCGCGCGCATCGCGCTGGGCGGGCGACATTTTCTGGTCCAGCACGGCCAGTTGCGCCTGGCGCTGGGTTTCATCGAGCGAGGTATCGCCGAGGATCGCCATGCGCGCCACGGCATCGTCGTCATATGCGTCGCTGGCGCCGAACAGGCCTGTGCTTTCCTCGGGCGTAAAATAATTGCCGCGCAGGGCGCGCATCGCTTGCAGGCGCGCGCGCGCCGCCACGGCGGGATCGGCCTGCGCCGGCAAGGCCTGTTCCGCGCCGGCCAGCGCCTGCTTGTAGGCCAGGTAAGCGCCCAGCAGGCGCTTGGCTTCGCGGGCGGGGACGGGCGCGAGGCGCCGGTCCAGTTCTGCTTCGATCTGGCTGCGGATGGCGGCCAGCGGCTTTTCGCCGAGGCCCGCCAGATAGTAGTCGAACAGGTGCCCCAGTTCCGCGTCGACCACCAGCTTGTCGCCGGCGGCCACCGTCACGTTGCCGTCGGGCCGCGTGCCTTCCATCGAGCGCACGAACGCGAACAGGTCCGGTTCCGCCTTCTCCGGCGGCGGGGCGGGCGGCTCCCCCGGCCGCAATGCCAGGTACAGGACCAGGGCCGCCAGGCTGCCGCCGATGAGCCATCTCGCGTTCGTGCGCATCGCAGCCTCCTTACAGTCCCAGGCCTTGCAGGCGGTTGGCCTGCTGGCGGAAGACGGTGACGGGGTTCGTCTCGAACAGGTTGACGATGCCGACGAACTGGTTGACTTCATCGAGGTGGTTCATGGCGTAGTCGTCGCGGATCACCTTGCCCAGGTGGCTGGAGCAGCTGCTGACCAGACCATCGTTCTTCACGCCGCCGAAGGCCAGGCTGATGGCCGCCAGCGCCGGGTCGCCCACGTCGAGCACATTCGTGTACGGTTGCGCGCCGCTCCACGAAAAGTAGTGCACGCCCTGCACCTGGTAGGCCCCTTCGCCGCAGGAGGAGGTGGGCACGCCTTGCGGATGGCGGCTATTGAAGGCCAGCGAACCTGCCGTGGACAGCGAGGTGAGCGAGGCGCCCGCGTTTTGCGGCAAGCCCTTGTTGCCCGACAAGATGCCGATCAGGGAAGCGAGCGCATTGCCCAGCGCGCCGCTGGTGTTGGGAATGGCGCCGCTGAGGATATCGGCCACCTTGGAACCCTTGTTGACGCCGGCCACGCTGGTGACGGACGCCACCAGGTCGGGCCGCACGGAGGCGACATAGCGGGCCGTGGGGCCGCCGTGGCTGTGGCCGATCAAATTGACCTTGGCCGCGCCGGTGGCGGCGAGGATTTGCCGCACCTGCGACAGCAGCTGCTCGCCGCGCACTTCCGTGCTGTTGGCGGCCGAGACGGTGGTCACATACACTTGCGCGCCGCCGCTGCGCAGGGCGTCGGACACGCCATAGAAATAGTCGACGGGCCCCAGCTTGTCGAAGCCGAACAGGCCGTGCACGAGCACGATCGGGTACTTCGTTTGCGTGTAACCGGCGGCGCCGGCGCTGCCGGGCAGGATGGCGAGGGTGAGGAGCAGGGTGGATAGCAGTTGCCAAAAGCGAGTCTTCATTTTGTCTCCGTTATTATTGAATAGTGGAAATGTCGATGCTGTAGCGATGAACCGTGCACTCCTTACATTCTCGATGCATTAAAAATAGCGAGCGCTCGGTTTTTTGAATGTAGCACCGCTGGATTTAAATTGCTGTGAATTGCATGATGCAGCGCAATAACTGTGCGCATTTGGCGTTGCGTATGGGTCCATTGCATAGTTGAAAGGTCAAATAGTTGTTTTCCTGAGCTATAATCGGCCCCGCATCCGCCGTCCCGCCGTCTTGCAGCGCCGCCCAGGTGCTGTCTTACATTGCTCATACACCGTTACTTGGGAATGCACTTGTCGACCCATTTTAATTTTGAACAGTTTCAGCAGATGACGCCTTTAAATGGCGAAAACATCTGGGAATATATTCTTGACCGCCACGCGGAGCGCATCGGCGTCAAACGTCGCAAGCCGGCGCTGGAAAATCTCGAACGCATCTTTGTCGCCACCTTTCGCCTGGCCAATGACGTGGGTTTCCGCGCCATGAGCTTGCGCGACCTGTGCCGCGAAACGGGGCTGTCGATGGGCGGCCTGTATGGCTACATCACCAGCAAGGATCAGCTGGCGGAAATGATCGAGGACGTGGTGCGCCACGCCACGCAAGCCTTGCCGCTGCTGTTCGTTGACGTGAAGTCGCCGCTGGACCGCCTGGAGGCGATGATACGCTCGTCGATCTACCTGTCCGAAGTGCTGCAGCCGTGGTTTTATTTCGTCTTCATGGATTCGCGCGTGCTGCAGGTGGAGCAGCGCAGCATGGCGAAAAATTCCGAGCTGTATGTGCAGACCCTGATCGCCGCCACCATCGCCGAAATCGAACCGAAGCCGCAGGGCGATCCCACCCTGCTGGCGGCGCACTGCCTGGCCCTGTTCCAGGACTGGTACGTGAAACGCTGGAAGTACCGCGCGGCGAAGGTCAATGTCGACGATTTTGCCGACAGCGTAGTCGGCACGGTGCGCGGATATTTGAGCATGGCCGCTGTGTAAACCTCTGCGGCACTTGTCGGGTTACGCCGTCCCGGCTAACCCGACCTACGACTGGCGATTGATGCAGTAAGAGGTAGGTCGGATTAGCGAAGCGTAATCCGACAAGATACTGGTGATTGATGCAGTAAGAGGCAGGTCGGATTAGCGAAGCGTAATCCGACAAGAGACGGTGTAAACCGCTGCGGCACTTGTCGGGTTACGCCGTCCCGGCTAACCCGACCTACGACTGGTGATCGATGCGGTAAGAGGCAGGTCGGATTAGCGAAGCGTAATCCGACAAGATACTGGTGATTGATGCAGTAAGAGGCAGGTCGGATTAGCGAAGCGTCATCCGACAAGATAGCTGCGTCAGTTCGTGGTTTCCACCGGCAGCGTCTCCGGCAGTGCTGCCGGGTCCGTCGGCGTCTCCGCCTCCATATCCAGCGTCTTCACGCCATTCATGTCGATGAATTCATCGTACAGCCATTCGCCGTCGACCTGGCTCAGGCCCGCTGGCACGTCGCGCGTGACTTGCGGGCGCGTGGAAAGCGCCGTGCGCATGTAGTCGATCCAGATCGGCATGGCCAGGGTCGAACCGAATTCGCGTCCGCCCAGCGATTTGGGTTCGTCGTAGCCCATCCACGCCACCGCCACGATACCGCCGCTGTAGCCGGCGAACCAGCCGTCGACGGCGTCGCTGGTGGTACCCGTCTTGCCGGCGATGTCGCTGCGGCCCAGTTTTTTCGTCGCCGCCGCACCCGTGCCCGTGCGGGCCACTTCGCGCAGCATGCTGTCCATCACGAAGGCGTTGCGCGGGTCCAGCGCCAGGGTCTTGTCGTCGTTCGGCGCGGGCGGCTTGGTCTGCATCAGGATGGTGCCCCTGGCGTCGACGATGCGGTCGATCAGGTATGGTTCCACCTGGTGGCCGCCATTGGCGAACAGGGCGTAGGCGCCCGCCATCTGTACGGGCGTGACGGAACCCGTGCCCAGCGCCATGGTCAGATTGCTGGGTTGGCGGGCCGGGTCGAAGCCGAATTTTTCCAGGAAGTCGTGCGTGTACGGCACGCCCAGCGCGCGCAGGATGCGCACCGAGGCCACGTTCTTCGACTGCGCCAGCGCGTAGCGCATGGTGATGGGGCCATCGAACTTGAAGTCGTCATTCTGCGGCGCCCACACCTTGCCGCCCGCCTGCATTTCCAGGGGCACGTCATTGATCAGGGTGGCCGGCGAAAAGCCTTTTTCCAGCGCCGCCGAATACACGAAGGGCTTCATGGCCGAACCGGGCTGGCGCCAGGCCTGCGTGACGTGATTGAACTTTTGCAGGTTGTAGTCGAAGCCGCCCACCATGGCGTGGTAGGCGCCCGTGTCCGCGTCCAGCGAGACGAAGGCGGCGGCCACCAGCGGCACTTGCGTGATGGCCCAGTTGCCCTTGGCATCCTGGCTGATGCGGATCACGGCGCCCGGGCGCAGCTTGATGCCGGCGCTCGCCTTGGCGGACAGGGCGGGGGCGGCAAAGCGCAAGCCGTCGCCCGTGATGGCCTTGGCGTCGCCGTCGCCCGTGTCGGCCACCACCTTGCCGCTGGCGACTTCCGTGACGACGGCGGCGATCAGGCCGTCGCTGTCCGGACGTTTTTGCAGCGCAGCATCGATGGCGTCGTCGCGCTGCTCGGGATCGGCCGGCATGTCGATGAAGGTTTCCGGGCCGCGGTAGCCGTGGCGCTGGTCGTAGGCGATGACGTTGCGGCGCGT
The DNA here is from genome assembly GCF_001758725.1 of Janthinobacterium sp. HH106. Classification (NCBI taxonomy): domain Bacteria; kingdom Pseudomonadati; phylum Pseudomonadota; class Betaproteobacteria; order Burkholderiales; family Oxalobacteraceae; genus Janthinobacterium; species Janthinobacterium sp. HH106. Next base: position 59,139 of record NZ_LRIC01000060.1, read on the forward strand.
CGAGGCGTAGGCCGCGTCCTGGTCCGCCTTCAGGATCGTCGTGTAGACGCTGATGCCCTTGGTGTAGCTGTCTTCCTTGAATTGCGCAAACACGGCCTGGCGCGCCAGTTCGGCCACGTATTCGGCGTGCGTGTCGAAACCCTGTTTGCCGCGGCTGTTGATATGCAGCGGCTGGGCCAGCGCCTGCCGGTACTGGCCTTCGCTGATGTAATCGAGTTCACGCATGCGTTTCAAGACCAGCTGCTGGCGCGCGTGCGCCTTTTTCGGGTTGCTGATCGGGTTGTGGCGCGACGGGTTTTGCGGCAGGCCGGCCAGCATGGCCATTTCCGCGATCGACAATTCCGACAAGGGTTTGCCGAAATACGTCTGCGCCGCGCTGCCGAAGCCGAACGAGCGCTGGCCCAGGTACATCTGGTTCATGTACAGCTCGAGAATCTGCTCTTTCGACAGGGCCGCCTCGATTTTCAGGGCCAGCATGATCTCATTGAGCTTGCGCGAGGCGACTTTTTCGCGCGTCAGGAAGAAGTTGCGCGCCACCTGCATGGTGATGGTGGAGCCGCCGCCATGGCCGAAGCCGTGGCGCAGGTTCGACAGGACGGCGCCGCCGGCGCGCACGAAGTCGATGCCGTGGTGTTCGTAGAAGCGGCTGTCCTCGATGGCCAGCAGGGCTTTCTTCATCATTTCCGGCACTTGCGCAATCGGCACGAAATCGCGGTGCTCTTCGCCGAATTCGCCGATCAGCACATTGTCGGCCGTGTACACGCGCAGCGGGATCTTCGGCTGGTAATCGGTGATGACGCCCAGCTCGGGCAGGCGGGGGCGCACGTACAGGAACAGATAAGCGGCCAGCAGCACGGCGGCGGCCAGCGCGGCGCCGCCGGCGAGGATGAAGCCGCGCACGGTGGCGCGGCGGGAGGGCCAGGGGAATCCGGATCGTTTGGCAGTCAAGGCAGTCTCACGTGAGCGTGCAGGGCACGGTGGCAGCGATTATAGACCAATGCGGCGGCGCTTCCCGTGCGGGCCGGGCGCCGGGATCGGCTGCAAAAAACCTTTTCATCGAAACGCGGCTGTGCGATAGTCACGGCTTCAAGCAAATAGCCCGGGCCTAAGTAACCCCCAATAAATTATTGTGATTTATGACTTCCATAACCGGCGCTCTGCGGCGTTGCTCACTGCTAGCAGTGCTCGCACTGCGTCGCAGTGAGCGCCTTGCATAGCATCCGCTTCTGTTCGTCATAAATTCACACTAATTTCCCGAGGGTTACTTAGATCCGGGCTGTTTATTTTACAAGACTAAGGATTTATTTATGGCAAAAGATGCAATGCCGAGCGCCGTGAAGCCGTACATCCCGGCCGATGCGAAGCTGCCCGAGATGACCTTCCGCGCGCTGTTCATGGGCGTCATCCTGGGGATGGTCTTTGGCGCCTCCTCGCTGTACCTGGTGCTGAAGGTGGGCCTGACCGTCAGCGCCTCGATTCCCGTCGCCGTGATCGCCATCACCCTGTTCGGCCTGGCCAAGAAGGTGGGCGGCAAGGATTCGTCGATCCTGGAAAACAGCATCACGCAGACGGCCGGTTCGGCCGGCGAGTCGCTGGCCTTCGGCCTGGGTGTGACCATGCCCGCCATTTTGATCCTCGGCTTCGACCTGGAAATCTCGCGGGTCATGCTGGTCGGTATCCTCGGCGGCCTGCTGGGCATCCTGATGATGATCCCCATGCGCCGCACCATGATCGTCGACCAGCACAAGGAACTCAAATTCCCCGAAGGCACGGCCTGCGCCGAAGTGCTCAAGGCAGCCGCCACGGAAGAATCGCGCATCGCCGCCGGCGAAAGCATCGAGAAGGATTCGGCCGCCGCGCTGGACGCCAAGCGCCGCGCCAAGATCATCTTCGGCGGTTTCGCCGTCGGCCTGCTATATAAAGTCTTCAATATCTCGTTCAAGGGCTGGAAGGATACGCCGGGCGTGGAATTTGCCGCGCCGCTCAAGGGCGGCTCCATCGGCGCCGAGATTTCGCCCGAATTGCTGGGCGTGGGCTACATCATCGGCCCGCGCATCGCCGCCACCATGGCCGCCGGCGGCGTGCTGTCGTATCTGCTCTTGATCCCGATGATCAAGTTCTTCGGCGACAGCCTGACGACCGTGCTCTCGCCGGGCACCAAGTTGATCAGCGAAATGGGCGCCGACGACGTGCGCAGCGCCTACGTGCTGTACATCGGTGCGGGCGCCGTGGCCGCCGGCGGCCTGATTTCGCTGGTGCGCGCCATGCCCATGATCTGGCGCAGCCTGTCGGCCGGCCTGAAGGGCATCGGCAAGGGCATCAAGACCGATTCCACCTTGCGCACGGACCAGGATATTCCCCTGAAATGGGTCGTCATCGGCTGCCTGTCCATCATCGCCGTGATCACGTTCGCCACGCCGCTGCACATGAATTTCCTCGGCGCGCTGCTGATTCTCGTCTTCGGCTTCCTGTTCGCCACCGTCTCGTCGCGCCTGACGGGCGAAATCGGCTCCTCGTCGAACCCGATCTCCGGCATGGCCGTGGCCACCTTGCTGTTTACCTGCCTGATCTTCCTGATCATGGGCTGGACGGGCGGGCGTTACTATGTGACGGCCCTGTCGGTGGGCGCCATCGTCTGCATCGCCGCCAGCAATGCGGGCACCACGTCGCAAGACTTGAAAACCGGCTACCTGGTGGGCGCCACGCCGCGCCTGCAGCAGTACGCGATCCTGGCGGGCGCCTTGTCGTCGGCCCTGATCCTCGGTCCGATTCTGCTGAAACTGAACGAGGCGAGCACCGTCTACGTGCCGGCCGCGCAAGTGGCGCCCGGCCTGACGGTCGATGCATCGAAGCTGACGGTGACGGGCGAGCTGCATGGCCCGCAAGCCGAGAGCGACCACAATACGTACAAAGTCTGGCAAAAGACCGATACCGTGGGCGGCCCGGCCGGCAAATATTTTGTCAAGGAAGATGGGCAACTCGCTTACCTGGTCGATCCGGGCATCAATGGCCACTACAGCAAGCGTCCGGACGGCTCGGAAGTGAAGAAATACGATGCGCCGAAGGCCGTGCTGATGTCCTACATCATCAAGGGCATCCTCGACCAGCAGCTGCCGTGGACCCTGGTGCTGTTCGGCGTGATGATCGCCGTGGTGCTGGAAATGGCCGGCATTCCATCGCTGGCGTTTTCGGTGGGCGTGTACCTGCCGCTGTCGTCGACCTTGCCGATCTTCGTCGGCGGCCTGGTGCGCTGGCTGGCGGACCGCCGCAACAACAAGCTGGAACACAACGCCAAGCTCAATGAAGAAGAACGCCAGCTGGCGGGCGACCGCAGTTCGGGCGTGCTGCTGGCGTCCGGCTACATCGCCGGCGGCGCGCTGGCCGGCATCATCATTGCAATCACGGCCGGCGTGCTCACGCACTTCGACCAGATGATGGCCGACTGGGCCGAGCACGGCAACCCGTTCTACGCGGGCTTGAACTCGGATGCGCTGTCCCTGCTGCCGTATGCGGCCATCATCGTGCTGCTGTATATCGTGGCGCGCGAGAAGAAAATGGACCGCCCGCAGGCTTGATTTTTTAAGCACGCTAATGAAAACCGCCCGGTGTCATGACGATCCGGGCGGTTTTTTATGCGCGCCCGACAGGCCGCGCCGCCAGTTGTGCAGCGCTTGCGTAGATCGTCACGTGTTCGGACGCCATTTGGCGCAGGTGGTCATAAAATGCCTGCGCCGGTATGCACCACGACGCCGCGTCGCCCACGTGCCCGTTGACGCGCAGGCCGGCGGCGTCGAACTCCCGGTGAAAGTAGTCGCGCAGGTCGCCGCGCCCGGGATGGTCGATGCGGCGCTGCGCGATGGCCGGATCGAAGGGGCGCACGGGCACGTCCCAGCGCCGGCCGGCGTGGTCCAGGCAGGTCAGCAGCTTTGTCTCGCCTGCCCACACGGGCACGGGAAAGGCCTCGCCCATGGCGTCTTCCAGCGCGTGATAGAACGTCACCGGTCCCATGGAAATGCCCAGGCCCAGCACCTTGGCCCGCTCGCAGCCGATGAAGCGCTGCCAGGGCGAATCCACGCCGAAAATCGATGGCGCGCGGTGATGCGCCTCGGTGAGCGCGGCGGCATGGCGGCCCCACGCGGACACGGAGTGGGTCGGGTGGATGCTGCGCCGGACACCGGCGCTGGCGAGGAACGCTTCGGGCAGGCGCCCCATGTGCGTGCCATGGCGGCGCGGGTCGAACACATAGTCTTTCATGTCGCAGGTGGCGCGCACGGTCCCGCCCGGCAGATAGTAGGTGGGCAGCAGCAGGGTGCCTTGCGGGCCGACGGCGTCCTGCAGGGCGCCAATCACGGCCGCCGCGCCGCCTTCCACGTAGCCGAGGCTTTTCAGCGAAGAGTGCACGAACAGCGTATCTCCATGCGCGATGCCCAGCCGCGCCAGATCGGCGGCCAATCCGGCGCGCGTCACGTGGCGCGCGCCGTGGCGCATGTTGCGGGCGCTGGCGGCGCGGCGCCACGCTTCCAGCGCGGCCCTGGCGGTGCGCCTGGCCCCTTCAAGCATGGCCTGACTCCAATTCCAGCAGGTTGGCATCGATGCAGAACTTGGCGGCCCAGTTCAGGTAGGCCCAGGTGCCGTAGTCGCCATCGACGGGAAACGAGCCCTTGACGCCGCCGCGCGCGTGCGCGGGGCCGTCGATGCTGACCGCGCGCCGCACGTAACGATTCAGGCGGCGCGCCGCGTCGAGGTAGCGCCGCTCGCCCGTGAGCTGGTACAGCAGGAACAGACAATGCGCGTTTTGCGCCGAACCCGTGAGGCAGGCGTAGCCGGCCCCCGGCTGGAAGTCGGGTCCGAGGCGGCCAGGCAGGTAGCCGTCTGCCGCCACGGCCCTGGCGACGCTCGTGCCGGTGCGCGCGGCGGCCTCCAGCAGGTCGGCGCGCGCCGAGAAGCGGTGCGCTTCGAGCACGCCGCGCAAGGCGTAGCCGATGGTGTGGGTCAGGGGCAGCAGCGGGTTGTCCAGGCAGTTCGAGGCGAACCAGCCGTTGGGACGCTGCTTCGTCAACGCCCAGTCGACCTGGCGCAGGCCCGCCGCGCCATAGCCGTGGCCCGGCGCGACGCGGTCCGCTTCGAACAAGCCCCACGCCACGTGCGTTTCATACGCCTTGTCGCCGGCGCTGGCGAACGGCGTCGGATGGCGGCGCCAGCAGCCGTCGGCATCCTGGCTGTCGCGCAGCCAGCGTGCCGCGCGGTGCATGGCGTCCTCGTAGGCCCCGCCGTACGCTGCCACGCCGGCCGCCAGGCCAAGCAGGATCTGGCCCGTGTTGAAGGTGACGGGCACGCGCGGCGTCGAATCGATCTTCCCGCCCTGGAAACCGCCTTCCGGGAACTGGATGGCCACGCACCAATCGAGCATGCGGCGCGCGCGCTCGTGCAGCGCATCATCCCCACCCTCGTCGCCCGTGCGCTGCGCCAGGGCGATCAGGGTGGGGATGATGTAGCCGGTGGTTTCGGGATAGGAGCTAGCCCAGCCCGTCAGCAGGCTGTAGTCGCGCGCGACGCCGCCGTCGTTGGAGCTGGAATGGTCTTGCGCCGCGCATAGCCAGGCCGTGCAGGCCTTGATGACGGCTTGCGGCCCGGGATCAAAGGCGGGCAGGCCGCGCCGGTCCGACGTCCGCTCCATGCGCGCCGCCGCCGGCAGGCCCGCCTGCGGCGCCAGAGTGTTCCTGATTTTCGCGAGCAAGGCGCGCATGGCATTCCATCCGGTGGTTGGCTCAGCCTACTGTAGCGCCGGCCATCGGCAGGGCTATTGACTTACCGCAAGGATTGGCCGCCGCGTCGCCGCCGCGGGAATTGACGCATAATGGCTGTATCACCATCGCCGACGAGGCCCGCCATGAACACCGTCACGCTTGAGTATTCGGTCGTCACCAATCCCGACTCGTTTGTCGGCTTCAAGTATTACGTCAAGGCGGGGCAGGCATTCGATGCCGACGATTTCGCCTATTCCTACAAGCTGAACCGGTCCGACCTGGACCCGGACAGCGTGCTGGCCACGCGCGAGGCGGCGGCGAATCTGCAGCCGGGCGAGTGGCTGACGGTGTCGCATTCGATTGCGGCGTAGCCGGCAGCCCTACGCTGGCGCAAACCAGGCCCGCAGTTCATCCTCGGCCCGCTGCGCCGTCGCCTGCGTCAACGTCAGCACGATGCCCTTTTCCTGCGCCGTATGATGCTGTCCATCGCTGCCGGCCAGCTCGATGGCTTGCTCGAAGCTCGTGTAGCAGGGGCCGAACTCCTGCGGGCATTGCTGCACGATGCGCGCCGCCTTGCCGGCGTTGCGGTCCGCGAGGTTGATGATGGGATTGCCGTCATAGAACGGCTGGCCATTGGCAAACGCGGTGCGCAGATATGGCGCGCACTGGCCGTCGAGGAAGGCCAGGCGTGCCTGCCAGTAGGCCTCAGCCGCCGCATACGCGGCCTGGTCTTCGAGAAAATCGGCAAACAGGAAGTCGTTCATATGGTTTCCTCGGCTAGATGCCGAACACTTTCAAGATCGCGTCCGTAAAACCCTCGAACCAGCTGCCTATCTTGCCCGGCTGCTTGCCGTGGCGCGGGGTTTCTTCGTACAGGTAGACGCCGTTGCCGCCGTCGAAGCGGTCGTTGAGCAAGGCTTGCTGGCCGCGCAGGTAGGGCAGGAAGGTTTCGCTGCGCATCGTCGAGTACAGCACGTCGGTGGTAAAGCCCAGGGTGGCGGACTGGCTGATGGAACGGCCCTGGCCCGCCCGTTCCAGGCGCACGCCGCGGCAGCCGCGCACGATCAGGGTGACGGGGCCGCGAAAGACGATGAAGCGCAGCTGCAGGGTGAGCCAGGCATGCAGGCTGCCCAGGCGCCAGTGGCTCGATAGCGCCAGCGGCTGGCCAGCGTCGCAGACCAGGCCAACCAGGCCCCGCGGCTGGAACACGAGGGCGCTGCCGGCCGGCAGGCGGACGACGGCCACTTCCAGCAGCGGGTCGTCGCTGGCGGAAATCGTCACGGATGCGGTCACGTCGCTTTCCAGCCGCGTCAGCGCCGCCATGCCGGCGGCCAGGCTGGTGAAGGGAAAGCGCCAGTCCAGCAGCCACTGCGTGCGTTTATGCGTGCCGACGGGCGACGCTTGCAGGTATGCGGGGTGGAGCAGCATCTGCTGGCCGGGTTTGAGCTGCAGCGCCTGCGAGACGGCGGAGATGCGGGACTGGCCGTCGGGCGGCAGGGGGAGCGCAGTGGCCGTCACGCCCAGCGCGTGCGCGATGGACAAGGGCTTCAGGCGCGAAGCGATGGGCGCCAGCACGAAGTAAAAGCAGGCCTTGATGGCGACGGGCAGCAGGATGGCCGACAGCACCAGCAGGGCGGCCGTGGGCGCCACGTCGAGCACGGGAGCGCGCCAGCGGGCGATCCAGTTGCGCGCCAATTGGGTCTCTCCGGCCGCAATCGCCGCCCGCACGGGCGCCAGCGCGCCGCTCAAGGCTTGCTCGTCGACGGCGAATGGGGCGGGGCGGGCAGCATCGCTGGTGCGCGCGCGCTGCGCCAGCCAGGCCTGGTAGGCTTGCAGATTGATCTCGCGCAAGCGCTGGCCCTCCGCGTCGAGCTGCGACAGCTGCGCGTAGGCGTCGCTGCCGGGCAGGCGCGCGGCCAGCGGGTGCAGCGCTTCCAGTTCCCGGCGCTGGCGCAGATTATTGAGCAGCGCCGCATACGCGCTGACGTGTTCCGCATGCAGGCGCGCCAGCGTCTGGCGTGCATCTTCGCCGCTGATCGCCGCCTGCAGGGCGCTCAAGTAACGGGATTCCTGCACCAGCACTTCGATTTCCACGCGGCGCATGGCTTCGTCCTGCGCGTGCAGGGCCAGGGTGCCCGGGTCGGGCAGGGGAAGGGTGAACAGCGACGGCTGCCGCTGCGCGCGCAAGGCGGCCAGTTGCGCCTGCACTTGCTTCAGGCGTGCCGCGATGACCGCGTGCGAGGCGTGCTGCAAGGCGTTGACGCGCAGCGTGGCCGCCTCGGCCAGGCTGGTGCCATGGCTATCGGCGCTGCCGGAAGCCTGGCGCAGGGCGGCGACAGCCTCGCTGCCGGCGCTGTAGCTGCGCCATTCGGCCAGCAGCAATCGGCCGGCCAGCAGGATGACGATGAACAGGGCGAACTGCAGCGCGTGGCGCAGCAGGAAGCGCAGGATGGCCGTCAGCAGCTGGCGCAAGGAGTAATCGCCTTAGCTTGCCGCGCTATCGGCGTCGGCACAGCATTTCTTGTATTTTTTACCGCTGCCGCAGTGGCACGGGTCGTTGCGGCCCGTTTTCGGCAGTTCGCGCAGCACGGTGGCGCCGGGCTGGCTTTGCGCCTGGCTTTTCAGGTGGCGCTGGCGCGCCCAGGCGGCGTTGATGGCGATCACGGCGGGAATCACGCCATCCATGGCCGTTTCGGCCGCATCGTCATCGAGTTCGCTGGCCGTGGCCAGGTGCTGGAACGGCGCCAGGTATTCCGGGTGGCTGACGGCCAGGGCCGCCCACTGGGGCTTGTCCAGGCTCGTGCCCAGGATAAAGCCGGCGCACCAGGCGGGCACGCTCCATTCGGGGCCGCAGACGTAGATGGGCTCGAAGCTGTCCGGGTCTTTCGCCAGCCATTCGACCATGTAGGCGTGGTGGCGGCGGGCCAGGCTGGCCGCCCGTTCGCTGGCAGCATCCGCTGCGGGCGCGGCGCTGCCGGCCGCCTTGTCCCAGACCCATGGCAACCACTGCTCCTGCGCGATCTGTTTCGGGTTCAGGGCGACGGCTGTGAGAAAACCTTCGAGCATCGACACGTCCATGGCACGGCTTTCCAGCGCGGGCGCGGCCAGAAGGGTGTCGAGTTCGGCGTATTCGTCGTCGGAGAGGGGCGAGGTGGTGGAGATGCTGGACATAATATTCTTTGCTGAGTGGGGGGAGTGGCCGGTGGCCCTGGCTGTATTGTACCGCCCGCCAAGGCAACAACCGGCGCCGGAATGAAAAACGGCGGCCCGCAGGCCGCCGTTCTGATCTACAGCAAGACGCTTACTTCACGCCGTGCATCAGTTTGTTGATCAGCGGTGCGATCAGGAACAACACGACGCCGGCGCCCAGCAGGGACCAGAAGCCGAAGGTATAGCCGGACAGGGCCGACTGCACCGACATGCCGCTCGTGCCGCTGACGTGGCTGGCGAAGATGCCCGACAGGTTGTTGCCGATACCGGTCGACAGGAACCAGCCGCCCATGCCCAGGCCTACCAGACGCACCGGCGCCAGCTTGGTGACCATCGACAGGCCGATAGGCGACAGGCACAGCTCGCCTATCGATTGCAGCACGTAGACGGTGGTCAGGGTCCAGAACGGGATCTTGTTATCGGCGCCAACCAGGCTCGACAGAGCGAAGATCAGCAGGCCGAAGGCCAGCGCATTGCCCAGCAAGCCCAGGCCGAATTTGCGCGGGATCGAAGGGTTGACGTTGTGGCGCGCCAGGAAGACCCAGACGGCGGCGATGATCGGCGCGAAGACGATGATGGCGACCGAATTGACGGTCTGGAAGTAGGCGGTCGGGAAGATCCAGAAGCCCAGGTCGCGGTTGACGATCTTGTCAGCCAGGAAAGTAAACGAGCTGCCAGCCTGTTCGAAGAACATCCAGAACAGGATGTTGAAGACGAAGATCAGCAGCATGGCGATGACGCGGTCGCGCGCCACTTTGCCGTTGCGGATGCCTTCGATCATCAGCATGACGGCCAGACCGACGAACAGCACGGTCAGGACGATTTGCAGCTTTTCAGCGCCGACGGTCAGCAGGAAATACATCAGCGGGATCACGCACAGGGAGCCGACGGCCACCCAGACGACGCGCATCGGGTTGCCGGAACCGGCTTCCGGAGCGCCGATGCCCTTCAGGGCACGGCGGCCGATGAAGAACCATACCAGGCTGATCAGCATGCCGAAACCGGAGGCCATGAAGACCATCTTGTACGACGGCATGGCGCTGGTGCCGAAGATCGACTCGGCCAGCCATTGCGTGAAGACAGGCGCGACCATGGCGCCCATGTTGATGCCCATGTAGAAGATCGTGAAACCACTGTCGCGGCGCGGATCGGCGGTCGTGTACAGCTTGCCGACCATGGTCGAGATGTTCGGCTTGAACATGCCGTTACCGACGATCATCGTGGCCAGGCCCAGGTTGAAGATGTCCTGGTTCGGCACGGAGATGCAGAACAGGCCGGCAGCCATGAAGATGGCGCCCAGCAGGATGGAGCGCTGGTAACCGATGACGCGGTCGGCGATGTAGCCGCCGAACAGGGCGCCGGCGTACACCAGCGCGAGGAAGGAACCGTAGGTCAGGTTGGCCGCTGCCTGTCCCGAACCGTCGCCGCCGTGGAACTGGGCCACGATGTACAGTACCAGCGCCCAGCGAACTCCGTAGAACGCGAAGCGTTCCCAGAATTCAGTCATGAACAACATCCACAATGGGCTTGGATGGCCCATAATCTGCTTGAACTCGGGAATAACGGCTTCCTTGTTGGGCGTAGTCGCACCGCTCATGCGGTTCCTCCTGAAAAATTATTATAGTCAATCGATACAACGAACTTATGGAAGCCTGCGGGCGGCGGGGACTCTCATGAAGAACCGTACGCACGGGAATTCCAATAGGCTGGCATTCTAATCTACAAATTGCGCGGAGCGAAGGTTTCGATTCGCATTAGCAAGAATGACTGTTTCATATTAGTCAAACCGGTTTGCAGGCAAGAACGGCCCCGGCGATTTTGCGGCGGCACAGCACAACTTGCCTGACTTGTCGTATATTAAGGCTGCAAGACCTTCGAGCATCGATTTTTAAAGGGATTTTTCGCATTATGGAACACGACGTTATCGATACTCTGGTTTCACCGGAAGGCCGCCTGGACGTGCTCTCCAAGACTGAAGTCAACAAACTGCTCGACACCAGCCAGGGCGGCCTGTACAACACTTTCCGCCGCTGCGCGCTGGCGGTCTTGAATTGCGGCAGCACCATCGACGATGGCCGCGCCCTGCTGGAGCGCTACCAGTCGTTTGAAATTTCCATCATCCAGCGCGAGCGCGGCATCAAGCTCGACATCAAGGGCGCGCCGGCCATCGCCTTCGTCGACGGCAAGATGATCAAGGGCATCCACGAGCACCTGTTCGCCGTGCTGCGCGACATCATCTTCGTCAGCGACGAAGTGACGGGCAACCCGAAATTCGACTTGCAGAGCACGGAAGGCGTGACGGACGCCGTCTTCCACATCCTGCGCAACGCCAACGTGCTGCAAACCCAGCTCAACCCGAACCTGGTCGTCTGCTGGGGCGGCCACTCGATCAACCGCGCCGAATACAATTATTCGAAGGAAGTGGGCTACCAGCTGGGCTTGCGCGGCCTCGACATCTGCACCGGCTGCGGCCCCGGCGCCATGAAGGGCCCCATGAAGGGCGCCACCATCGGCCACGCCAAGCAGCGCCTGCACAATGGCCGCTACCTGGGCATCACGGAGCCGGGCATCATCGCGGCCGAATCGCCGAACCCCATCGTCAATGACCTCGTCATCATGCCGGACATCGAAAAGCGCCTGGAAGCGTTCGTGCGTGCCGGCCACGGCATCGTCGTCTTCCCCGGCGGCGCGGGCACGGCCGAAGAGATTCTGTACATCCTCGGCATCCTGCTGCACCCGGACAACGCGGAGATTCCGTTCCCGCTGATCTTCACGGGCCCGGAAACGTCGCGCGAGTACTTCGTGCAGATCAACCAGTTCATCCACGACACGCTGGGCCCGGAAGCGCAGCAGCGCTACAAGATCATCATCGACGACCCGGAACTGGTGGCGCGCGAAATGCTCGAAGGCATACGCCAGGTGCGCGAATTCCGCAAGGCGCACAGCGACGCGTATTACTTCAACTGGCTGCTGAAGATCGACCACGAGTTCCAGAAGCCGTTCCAGCCCACGCATGAAAACATGCGCAACCTGAGCCTGCACAAGAACCAGCCCACGCACTTGCTGGCGGCCCAGCTGCGCCGCGCGTTCTCGGGCGTGGTGGCGGGCAACGTCAAGGATGACGGCATCCGCTCGATCGAAAAGCACGGCAACTTCGAAATCCATGGCGACAAATCCATCGCCGGCCCCATGGATGCGCTGCTGGCCTCGTTCGTCGCGCAGCACCGCATGAAACTGGCGGGCACGGCGTATGTACCTTGCTACACCGTGGTCCAGTAAACAGTCTTGACACCATCACGCCGCCCGCCTCCTGCGTTTGCAAGGGGCGGGCGGCTTTTTTTCATCCGCGTTCCCATCCATGCACCCATCGTGTTCCTTCGCCGCCACAGGCAATCAAATCGCTTGCGTCATCGATGCGTGGGTGCGATCTTTGGAACCGGTTCCAAAATAAAAATATGCAGATCAACAGGTAGTGGAGAGCACCTTGGATTCAGTACGCAGCAACAAAAAAACAGCCTCCGGCGAGCCGCCACGGCCCGTGACCATCGCCCAGGTGGCGCGCGAGGCGGGCGTGTCGAAAACGAGCGTGTCGCGCTTTCTCGGCGGCGAACTCGATGCCCTGTCCGAAAATATCCGCCAGCAGATCGCCAGCACCATCGCGCGTCTCGGCTACCAGCCGAACCAGATGGCGCGCGGTCTCAAGCGGGGACGCACGCGCCTGATCGGCATGGTCGTGGCCGACATGCTCAATCCCTACACGGTGGCCGTGCTGCAAGGCGTGGAAGCGGCTTGCCAGCAGCATGGCTATACCTTGATTCTGTGTAATACCGGCAATGACGAACAGCGCGAACGCCAGTCGCTGGCCGCGCTGCGCTCGTACAGCGTGGAAGGGCTGATCGTCAACACGCAGGGGCGCAACATTCAGTCGTCCGACCTGCAGCAGGCGGACATGCCCATCGTGCTGGTCGACCGCCGCATCGAGGGCGCCGATTTCGACCTCGTGGGCCTGGACAATGTGCAGGCGGGCCGGCTGGCCACCGCGCATCTGATCGAACAGGGTTTCGACGCCATCGCCTTCGTCGCGCCGCCATTGACGGGCGTCAGCTCGCGGCTGATGCGCGCCGACGGTTTCCAGGCCGTGATGGCCGAACATCCCGGCTGCGTGGGCGAAGTGCTGGCCGTGGACCTGGACGACCGGCCTTCCATCGACGCGCAGGTGCGTCTATGCCTGGCGCGGTGGCGCGGCCGCCGCGTGGCGCTGCTGGCCTCGAACGGCATGGTGGCGCTGGAGCTGGCGCTGATGCTGCAGCGCCTTGCCTTGCGCATGCCGCAGGACGTGGGCTTGCTGGGCTTTGATGAATTGCCATGGTCGCCGCTGGCGGGCCTGAGCACGATCGAGCAGCAGACCTATGACATCGGCTTTTCGGCGATGACGTGCATGCTGTCGCGCCTGCAGGGCGATCAATGCCCGCCGCGCGAGGTGCTGTTGCCGGGCAAGTTGATTGTGCGCCATTCCACCCAGGGTAGCGAAGTACGCAAGGGCGGCGACGCTTGAGGAAGGGAAGAGGGCGTTGCCCTTTTTTTTGAGATAGTTATGGAACCGGTTTCATAAACTGTTTTTACGCTGGAAAGGGGCGTGGATAGTCAGGCAAGGCAATGGTTGGCATGAAGTTGAAATGACACGGCAAGAGGCGATCCGAATCGTCCATTTGACAATATTCCCGGCAGTGCCTCGACGAGGCCGGTACCGGGATCACAGGAGACTGAAGCATGAAGATGACTACACTGTTGTATTCGAAGATCGTGGCCTGCGCGCTCGCAGCAACGTTTGCCCTGGGTGCGGCGGCCGATGCCGGCGCCCAGACGCTTGGCGACCTGATCAAAAAAGGCAAGCTGACCATCGGCGTGGTCAGCGGCACGCCGCCGTTCGGCAGCATCGACGCCAAGGGCGCGCCCGTCGGCTATGACGTCGACGTCGCCAACCTGATCGGCAAATACATGAACCTGCCCGTGGAAATAGTCCCGTTGACGGCGCCGTCGCGCGTGCCGTCGCTGGAGTCGGGCAAGGTCGATTTCCTCGTGGCGACCCTGGCGCCCACGCCGGAACGGGCCAAGACCCTGATGTTCACCATGCCTTACAGCGCGTTCGAACTGGCCATCGTCGCGCCGGTCGGCGGCAAATTCAAGGCCCTGGCCGAGTTGAAGGGCAAGAAAGTGGGCGTGACGCGCGGCACCACCAACGATACGGCCTTGAGCCGCCTGGCGCCGGCCGGCACCAATATCGTGCGTTTCGAGGATGACGCCACCGTCACCCAGGCCTTGCTCAGCAAGCAGGTCGACGCCGTCTCGATTCCCAGCACGATGGCGCTCGACATCATCAAGACGCGCGGCGCGGGCAAGATCGAGGTCCGCTTCACCTACTCGCTGCAGCCGAACTCGATGGCGGTGCGCCGCGGCGACTTCGAGCTGCACCAGTGGCTCAACAACTTCATCTACTACGTCAAGCTGAACGGCGAACTCGACGCCATCGCGCGCAAGTGGAGCGGCGCGCCGCTGCCGGCGCTGCCGACTTTCTGATACAGCAAGCCGCACAAGAAAGTGCCCGTCCGTACGGCGCGCCGCCATGGTGGCGCGGCCGGGGACGCGCACGCAGACAAGGAGTTGAGTATGCCGTATGAATTTCATTTCGAACTCGTCATGCAATCGCTGGACCGCCTGTTGTGGGGCGCGGCGCTGACGATACGCCTGAGTGCCATGGCGATGGTGCTGGGGCTGGCGGTGGGCGTGTGCGCCGCCGTCATCCTGAAGAACGGCCCCGCCTATGCCCGCGCCGTGGTGCGCGCGTATGTCGAGATCATCCGCAGCACGCCGTTCCTGGTGCAGCTGTTCATCATCTACTTCGGCTTGCCGTCGCTGGGCCTGCAGCTCGACGCGAACGGCGCCGCGCTCGTCGCCATGACGGTCAACCTGGGTGCCTATGCGGCCGAAATCGTGCGTGCCGGCATCGGCGCCGTGCATCCGTCGCAGCTCGAGGCGGCGCAGGCGCTGGGCATGACGCGCTGGCAGGTGATGCGCCACGTGGTGCTGCTGCCGGCGCTGGAAAAGGTGTATCCGGCGCTGGCCAGCCAGTTCACCTTGATGATGCTGGCCTCGAGCGTCGTGTCGGCCATTTCCGCCGAAGAGCTGACCGCTGCCGCCCACCTGCTCGACGCGGAAACCTTCCGCAGCTTCGAGATCTACATCGTCGTGATGGTGCTGTACATCCTGCTGGCCCTGCTGTTCCGCTTCGGCTTCTGGGTGCTGGGCCAGATCGTCTTCAAACGCCGCCGCCGTCTGGGCGCGGCGCGCATGGGAGCTTGACATGATCAGTGACTTTTCCTGGGATAACCTGCAATTCCTGCTCGAGGCCACGCGCTGGACCATCGGCCTGTCGCTGATCGTCTTCATCACGGGCGGCATCGCCGGCTTCGCCGTGGCGCTGCTGCGCACGGCGCGCAGCCCGCTCCTGCGCTGCATCAGCGCCCTGTACATCCAGCTGGTGCAGGGCACGCCCGTGCTGATCGTGCTGTTCCTGACGTATTACGGCCTGGCCCTGTTCGGCTACAAGCTGTCGCCGGTCATCGCGGCCGGCGCGGCGATGACGATCTTTGCCAGCGCCTACCTGGGCGAGATCTGGCGCGGCTGCATCGAAGGCGTGCAGCGGCAGCAGTGGGAAGCGTCGGCCGCGCTGGCGCTGAACCGCTACCAGCAGCTGCGCTACGTCATCCTGCCGCAGGCGCTGCGCCATTCGCTGCCGCCGACCGTGGGCTTCATGGTGCAGATCATCAAGAACACTTCGATCACCTCGATCATCGGCGTGGTGGAATTGACGCGGGCAGGGCAACTGGTCAGCAATGCGACCTTCCTGCCTTTCATCGTCTTCCCCGTCGTCGCCCTGATCTACTTCGCGATGTGCTATCCGCTGTCGCGCTACAGCCATTCACTGGAAAGGAAATTCCATGCCCATCGTTGAAATCGACAATATCAGCAAGAGCTTCGGCGCCAATCATGTGCTCAAGGGCGTCTCGTTCGCCGTCGAACGGGGCCAGGTGATCGCCGTGATCGGCCGCAGCGGCTCCGGCAAGAGCACCATGCTGCGCTGTATCAACGGCCTGGAAACCATCGACAGCGGCAGCATAGCCGTGGCCGGCCATACGCTGACGGCGCGCCAGGAGCATTTGCTCGACTTGCGCAAGGACGTCGGCATGGTCTTCCAGAGCTACAACCTGTTCCCCCACCTGACCGTGGAAGAAAACGTCATGCTGGCGCCGCGCATCGTCAAGAAGGTGCCCGACGCGCAGGGCCGCGCCACGGCGCTGCGCGTGCTCAAGCAGGTGGGCCTCGACCACAAGCGCGAAGCCTATCCCGAGCAGCTGTCGGGCGGCCAGCAGCAGCGCGTGGCGATCGCCCGTTCGCTGGCGATGGAGCCGCAAGTGATGCTGTTCGACGAAGTGACGTCGGCGCTCGACCCGGAACTGACGCAGGAAGTGCTGAAGGTGATGGAAGAGCTGGCGCAGGCGGGCATGACGATGCTGCTCGTGACGCACGAGATGGAGTTCGCGCGGCGCATGGCCGACGTCACCGTCTTCATGCACCAGGGATTGGTGTGGGAAAGCGGGCCGTCGGAAGCGTTTTTCAGCAATCCGCAAACGCCTGAAGCGCGCCAGTTCGTCGGCGCGGGAGCGATCAAATGAGCCCCGTTTTGGTGGCGGCGTCGGCTTATGGCGCAAGCAGGGTAAGGCAGCTGGGGCAAAGCCATTTCATCGACGTGGTGGCCGATGCGGGCGGCGCCGGCATCGAGATCCGCCGCGAACTGTTCACCTCCGACTGGCCGGACCTGGCGCGCATGGGTGCGGCGGTGGCCGCGCGCGGCCTGTACTCCGTGTATTCCACGCCCATCGAATTGTGGGACGCGGACGGGCTCCTGCGGCACGAGTTGCTGCAGCAGATGCTGGACGAGGCGGCGCGCCTCGGGGCGCGCTACCTGAAGGTGTCGCTGGGCCATTACCCGGCCGCGCCGGACTTGCACGCCTTGAGCGCCCAGCTGGCGGCCGCGCCCGTGGCGCTGCTGGTGGAAAACGACCAGACGGCCCATGGCGGCAAGCTGGCGACGATGGCGCGCTTTCTGGAAGCGGCGCGCGACATCGGGCTGCCCGTGGGCCTGACCTTTGACATCGGCAACTGGCGCTGGGTGGGCGAGGATGCGCAGCAGGCGGCGCGCCTGCTGGCGCCGTACGTGCGCTATGTGCACTGCAAGGCCGTGCTGGAGGATGGGGGGCGGTTGTCCGCCTGCGCCGTCTCCGACACCGATCCGGCCTGGCGCGCCGTCTTCGCGCACTTTGCGCCGGGCGTGCAGCGGGCCATCGAATTCCCGCTGGAGGCTACTGACCTGGTGGCCGAAACGGGCCGCTACATCCGGATGCTGGAGGCCGCATGACGGAACACGAAATGATGCATGGAGCGCATGCGCTCGACGTCGTCACCTACGGCGAAGCGATGGCGATGTTCGTTGCCGAGGAAACGGGCGACCTGGCGGCCGTGGCGCATTTCACGCGCCGCCTGGCCGGCGCCGAGACGAACGTCGCCATCGGCCTGGCGCGCCTGGGCTTGAAAGTCGGCTGGCTGAGCAGGGTGGGCGATGACTCGTTCGGCCGCTTCATCCGCGCCAGCGTGCAGGCCGAGGGCGTCGATTGCAGCCGGGTCGCCGCCGTCGCCGGCCAGTCCAGCGGCTTCCTGCTCAAGGAGAAGGCCGAGAACGGCGCCGATCCCCTGGTCGAATACTTCCGCAAGGGTTCCGCCGCCAGCCGGCTGGCGCCCGAGCACTTCGACCCCGCCTATTTCCTGTCCGCGCGCCACCTGCACGCCACGGGCGTGGCCGCCGCGCTGTCCGCCACCAGCCTGGCGTTCGCCGGCCAGGCCATCGACTTCATGCGCGAGCATGGCCGGACCGTGTCGTTCGATCCGAATCTGCGGCCTTCGCTGTGGCCGTCGCAAGCCGTCATGGTGGAACAGATCAACCGCCTTGCCGCCAGGGCCGACTGGGTGCTGCCCGGCCTGGGGGAGGGAAAAATCCTCACCGGTCATGACCTGCCGCACGACGTCGCCGGCTTTTATCTGCAGCAGGGCGCGCGGCTGGTGGTCATCAAGCTGGGCGCCGAGGGCGCCTACTACCGCACGGCCGACGGCGACAGCGGCATGGTGCCGGGCGAGCGCGTGGCCAACGTGGTCGACACGGTGGGCGCCGGCGACGGCTTCGCGGCCGGCCTGGTCAGCGCCTTGCTGGAAGGCTTGCCGCTGGCGCAGGCGGTACGGCGCGGCAACAGAGTCGGCGCCTTCGCCATCCAGGTGGCCGGCGACATGGAAGGCTTGCCGACCCGCGCCCAGCTCGATGCGCTGGGCCAATCTTGAACCGAACAGGGGAACACTCGTGAAAAAACATGTGCTTGTGTATAAAAAGCTGGCCGAGCCGCTGCTGGCGCGCCTGCGCGCCGAATGCGAGGTGACGTATTTCGAGGCGATCGATGGGGGCAACCGCGCCGCATTCGCCGCCGCCATCCGCGGCGCGCATGGCTTGCTGGGCGCCAGCGTGCGCCTGGACCGCGAACTGCTGGACCCGGCCGTCGACCTGCGCATCATTTCCACCATTTCGGTGGGCGTCGACCAGTTCGACGTCGACTACCTGCGCGAACGGGGTATTTTGCTGGCCAATACGCCGGACGTGTTGACGGAAACGACGGCCGACACGATCTTCGCGCTGATCCTCGCCAGCGCGCGGAGGGTCGTTGAACTGGCCGAATTCGTCAAGGCGGGACGCTGGACGCGCAGCGTGGGCGAAAGCCAATACGGCGTCAACGTGCACGGCAAGACCATCGGCATGCTGGGCATGGGCCGCATCGGCCGCGCCGTCGCCCGCCGCGCCGCGCTGGGTTTCGGCATGCAGGTGCTGTACGTGAACGGCGAAGCGGTGCCCGAGGTGGAAGCGGCGCTGGGCGCGCGACAGGTGGCGCTCGACGAGCTGCTGGCCGGCTCCGATTTCGTCTGCGTGGTCCTGCCGCTGACGGCGCAGACGGAACGCATGATGGGGCGGCGCGAGTTCGCGCTGATGCGCCCCGGCGCCATCTTCATCAACGGTTCGCGCGGGCGCATCGTCGATGAGGCGGCGTTGATCGAGGCCCTGCAGCAGGGCACCATCCACGGCGCCGGCCTGGACGTGTTCGAGCGCGAACCGCTGGCGCCGGACAATCCGCTGCCGGGCATGGCCAACGTGGTGGCGCTGCCGCACATCGGCTCGGCCACGCATGAAACGCGTTACGCCATGGCGCAGCAAGCCGTGGACAACCTGCTGGCCGGCCTGCGCGGCGAGCGTCCGCGCCACCTGGTCAGCTAAGAACAGTATCCATAAAAAGACAGACAGGGAAAGAAATGAAGAACAAGGTAGCAAGGGCAATGATCATCGGTGCGGGCGCCTGCGGCGGCCTGTGCGCGGCGCAGTCGAACGTGGCCATGTACGGCATCGCGGACCTGGGCGTGGTGTCCGAGAGCGGCGGCCCCGGGGGCAGGGTGCTCAAGCTGACGAGCGGCATCGCCAACGGCTCGCGCCTGGGTTTCAAGGGCAGCGAAGACCTGGGCGGCGGCATGACGGCGATCTTTACGATGGATGCGGGCATCCTGGCCGACACGGGCGCTTCGGCCCAGGGCGGCCTGCTGTTCGGGCGCCAGGCCTTCGTCGGCCTCGCCGGTGCGGCGGGCACCTTGCGGCTGGGCCGCCAGTACACGTTCATCGATAGCAGCCTGGGGGCGCTGGACCCGTTTTACCTGGGTTTTGCGGGCAGGATGAGCAACGTCTTCACGGCCGGCTACATCAGCCGGGTCGACAACAGCATCACCTACAGCTCGCCCGTGCGCGGGGGACTGTCCGGCGAACTGGCGTACGGCTTCGGCGAAGTGCCAGGCGATGCCTCGGCCAGGCGCTACATGGGCGCGGCGGCCACCTATGCCAGCGGGCCGCTGTACGTGCGCCTGGCGCACCAGGACGCCAACACCCTGTCAAGCGCGCTGTTGACGGGCAGGGCGCGCAACACGGTGCTGGGCGCCACCTGGGACTTCGGCGTGCTCAAGGCGCATGGCGCCGTCGCCGTCAGCAAGAGCACGGCCGGTGCCGCCACCACGGTCGACAGCGCGGACCTGATGCTGGGCGCCACCGTGCCCGTGGGCCCGCACCGCATCCTGTTCTCGTACGTGCGGCGCGACGACCGGCGCGCCGCCAACGGCGACGCTAGCCAGCTCGGCATCGGCTACACGTACGCGCTGTCGAAACGCAGCACCTTGTACGCGGCCTACGCGCATATCGACAACCGCAACGGCGCCGCCTATGTGGTGGGCAATGCCACCGACAACGGCACCGGCAACCAGGCCTGGAACCTGGGCCTGCGCCACACTTTTTAACTGGAGAATCGAATGAAGAAAACCGGATGGATTTTGGTCGGCGCCAGCACCGTGGCGCGCGAATGGATGGTCGACGCGATCCGCCAGCAGGGCGATGCGGAAGTGCTGGCCGTGGTCAGCACGGATGCCGCGCGCGGCGCCGCCTTTGCCGGGCAATTCGGCATCGCCGCCAGCTATACGGACCTGGCTGCGGCGCTGGCCCATCCGGGCGCGGACGCCGTGTACATCAGCACCACCAACGAATGGCACATGGCGCAGACCTTGCAGGCGGCGCGCGCGGGCAAGCACGTGCTGTGCGAAAAACCGCTGGCGCTGAACCTGGACGACGCCCGCCGCATGGTCGACGGCTGCGCCGAGGCGGGCGTGGTGCTGGGGATTAACCACCACCTGCGCAACGCCGCCAGCCACGGCAAGGTGCGCGAGCTGATACGCGCTGGCGAGATCGGCCAGCCCCTGTATGGCCGCGTACTGCACGCGAACAACCTGCCGCAGCACTTGCGCGGCTGGCGCCTGGATGCGCCGGAATCGGGCGGCGTCACGCTCGACATGTTCGTGCACGATGTCGACACCCTGCGCTTCCTGCTGGATTCGGAACCGCGCCACGTGACCGCCTGCGCCACCAGCGGCGGCATGACGGTGGCGGGGCTGGAAGAGGGCCTGATGGCCGTCATCGAGTTCGACAACGGGACTTTGGTACAGGTGCACGACGCGTTCAACGCGCCGTATTCGCTGTCCGGCGTGGAAATCATCGGCAGCAAGGGCACCATCTTCGCCACCGGCGTGATGACGCAGCGCCCCGTCGGCAGCATCAGCCTGACGCGCGACGGCGGCAGCGTCGACATCCCCGTCGAGCACGAGAACCTGTACGTGCGCTCGGTGCGTGCCTTCCAGCGCGCCATGCGCGGCGAAGGGCAGCCGGCCGCCACCGGCGACGACGGCATGCGCGCGCTGGCGACGGCGCTGGCGGCGCAGCAGGCCAGCCGCAGCCACCAGCGCGTGACCCTGGCCGGCTGACGGCAGGCCGCATAAGTGAAAAAGCCGCCTGATTAAAAAAATCAGGCGGCTTTTTTTTGCCTTGAAGCATCGAACGCCTGAAAAATCGTAGCGAGCGGATGGGAGTTGCGGCTAAGAAGCGCAACTGTGCTATAGCACAGTGAGCATCGCAGGCCGCAAATCGCGACGCGCAGTAGATTTTTCAGGTGTTCATCACTCTTCGCGGCGCAAGTGAGGGAACAGCAGGACGTCGCGGATGTTCGGAGAATCCGTGATGATCATCATCAGGCGGTCGATGCCGATGCCGCAGCCGCCGGCTGGCGGCATGCCGTATTCCAGCGCGCGGATGTAGTCGGCGTCGTAGAACATCGCCTCTTCATCGCCGGCGTCCTTGGCGGCCACTTGCGCCAGGAAGCGTGCCGACTGGTCTTCCGCATCGTTCAACTCGGAGAAGCCGTTGGCGATCTCGCGGCCCACCATGAACAGCTCGAAGCGTTCGGTGATGCCGGCCACCGTGTCGGAAGCGCGCGCCAGCGGCGACACTTCGACCGGATAGTCGATGATGTAGGTCGGTTCCCACAGCTGCGCTTCAGCCGTCTCTTCGAACAGCGCCAGTTGCAGCGCGCCCAGGCCGGCCGTGGCGAACGGCTTGACGCCGAATTTCTTCAGCTCTTCCTTGATGAAGTCCGCATCGTTCAACTGCTCCGGCGTGTAGCCCGGCGCGTACTTGTTGATCGCTTCGACGATGGTCAGGCGGTGGAACGGTTTTGCCAAATCGAGTTCGCGGCCGCCGTAGGTCAGGGTGGCAGTGCCGTGCGCGTCGATGGCGGCCTGGCGGATGACAGCTTCCGTGAAATCCATCAGCCATTTGTAGTCGGTGTAGGCCGCGTAGAATTCCATCATCGTGAATTCAGGGTTGTGACGGATCGACACGCCTTCGTTGCGGAAGTTACGGTTGATCTCGAACACGCGGTCGAAGCCGCCCACGACCAGGCGCTTCAGGTACAGCTCGGGCGCGATGCGCAGGAACATCTGCATGTCGAGCGCATTGTGGTGCGTGATGAACGGCTTGGCCGCCGCGCCGCCGGGGATCGTGTGCAGCATCGGCGTTTCCACTTCCATGAACTCGTTCTTTTCCATGAAGCGGCGGATCGACGAGATGGCGGCGGTACGTGCCTTGAAGGTGCGGCGCGTCTCTTCGTTCATGATCAGGTCGACGTAGCGCTGGCGGTACTTCGTTTCCTGGTCGGCCAGGCCGTGGAATTTGTCCGGCAGCGGGCGCAGCGACTTGGTGATCAGGCGCAGTTCGGTGACCTTGATGGTCAGTTCGTCCGTCTTGGTCTTGAACAGGGTGCCCGTCACGCCCAGGATATCGCCCAGGTCATAGTGGTGCAGGGCGGCCATGGCCGCTTCGCCGGTGAGATCAAGCGTGGCGTAGATCTGGATGCGGCCGTCGGCCTTCGGGCCGGAAGCGTCTTGCAGGGTGGCGAAAGCGGCTTTCTTGCCCGCTTCGCGCTTGAGCATCATGCGGCCGGCCAGCACCACGGTGACAGGTTCGGCTTCCAGTTCTTCGCGCGTCTTGCCGCCGTATTGCGCGTGCAGATCGGCCGCCTTGTGTTCGGGGCGGAAATCGTTCGGGAAGGCGACGCCTTGTTCGCGCAGTGCGGCCAGCTTGACGCGGCGCTCGGCGATGATCTTGTTTTCATCGGGGGCGGCGGCTTGTTCTTGGATATCCGTAGTCATGGTGTTCTTCGTTGGTGATTATTGATGATGTGGTGCCAGCGCTGGCGCCACGCTGGCAAACAGTGCGTCGACGTCGAGTGCGGAGAAATCCGGCACGATGGCAATGATGTTGTCGAATGCGGCAAACGCCTCGGCCGGCAGGGTGGTGGTGAGTACCACGACGCGCATGCCGGCACGGCGCGCCGCTTCCACGCCCAGGGGCGCATCTTCGAAGACGATGCAGTCTTGCGGCAGCGCGCCGGCCAGCTGCGCGCCTTTCAGGAACACGTCCGGGTGCGGCTTGCCCCGTTCCACGTCGGCGGCGCCGACGATGGCGTCGAAGCGGTGGCGCAGGTCCAGGCCGTCGAGCGTGAACGCGATATTCTCGTCTGGCGCGGCCGTGCCCACCACCAGCCCCACGCCATGCTGGCGCGCGCTGGCGATCAGCCGGTCGAAGCCAAGCACCGTGGCCAGGTGCGGGCCATACAGTTCGCGGTAGACGACTTCCTTTTCCGCCAGCAGGGTGACGTGGTCGGCATCCTCGCCCAGATACTTGGCGATGATTTCGTGTCCCTGCCGTCCCGCCGTGTCGCGGAAAAAGGCGTCCGCATCCAGCGCATGGCCGTGGCGTTCAAAGAACGCCAGCCACGATGTCGTGTGGAAGGCCATGTTGTCGACGATCGTGCCATCCATGTCGAACAGGAAGGCGCGCTGCGCCAGTGCCGGAGCGGATGCGTTCATCCTTATACGCCTTGCTTGAGCGAGGCGGAAATGAAGTCGTCGATGTCGCCATCGAGCACGCCCTTGGTATTGCCCGTCTCGAAACCGGTGCGCAAGTCCTTGATGCGGGACTGGTCCAGCACGTAGGAGCGGATCTGGTGACCCCAGCCCACATCCGTCTTCGAGTCTTCCAGCTTTTGCTGTTCGCTCATGCGCTTCCGCAGTTCATGCTCGTACAGTTTCGCTTTCAGCATTTCCATCGCTTCGGCGCGGTTGCGGTGCTGCGAACGGTCGTTCTGGCACTGCACCACGATGCCGGTCGGCGCATGGGTCATGCGGACGGCGGAGTCGGTTTTATTAATGTGCTGACCGCCGGCGCCCGACGCGCGATAGGTATCGACGCGGATATCGGCCGGGTTGACGTCGATCTCGATCGAATCGTCGACTTCCGGATACACGAACAGCGACGTGAACGACGTGTGGCGGCCGTTGGCCGAGTCGAACGGCGACTTGCGCACCAGGCGGTGCACACCCGTTTCCGTGCGCAGGAAACCGTAGGCATGATCGCCCTCGACCTTCAGGGTGGCCGTCTTGATGCCGGCGACTTCGCCGTCGGACTGCTCGAGGATTTCAACTTTAAAACCCTTGCGTTCGCAATAGCGCAGGTACTGGCGCAGCAGCATCGAAGCCCAGTCCTGGGCTTCCGTGCCGCCGGCGCCGGCCTGGATGTCGATGAAGCAGTTGTTCGGGTCCATCGGATTGTTGAACATCCGGCGGAATTCCATGCTTTCGATGACCTTGCGGATTTCCTGCACGTCCTGCTCGATCGCTTCCAGGGTCTCGTCGTCGCCTTCTTCGCGGGCCATGTCGAACAGGTCGCGGGTGTCGCGCAGGTCGGCATCGGCCTTGGCCAGCGTGAAGACGATCGCTTCCAGCGCCTTCTTCTCCTTACCGAGGTCCTGGGCGCGCTTGGGATCGTTCCAGACGGTGGGATCTTCCAGCTCTTCGTTGACTTGCTCTAGTTTCTCCGACTTGACAGTGAAGTCAAAGATACCTCCGAAGTTCGGCTTCGCGGACCGTCAGGTCGTTGAGCAGGGCGGAGATGATATTGATGCGTTCGGCTTCCATAATGTTCTGGTCTTCTATGGTGAAATCAAACCCTGAATTATACGCGAGCGTGGCGCGTTTCCGCTGCCGCCGCGGCGCAATTGCGGCCGCGCGGGGCAATAAAATGCGTATTTTGCTATATTTGCGACAATATTTTTGCCTTGATGATGGCTATCGTGCTGCGTATGATGCTGGCGATATTGTCTTTCCACAGGAATTCTCATGCGCCACCCCCTGCGTCAACTGCCCCGTCTCGCCCTGTTACCGCTGCTGCTGGCCGGCTGCGGCGCCTTGCCGCCCGCCGCCACGGGACCCGCGCGGGCGCCTTCGGCCGCGCCGGCCGGCAGCAGCGCCACCCTGGCCCTGCTGGAGACGACGGACTTGCACGCGAATGTGCTCAGTTATGACTACTACAAGCTGCAGGCGGAGCCGTCGATCGGCCTGGAACGCACGGCGGCCCTGATCGCCCAAGCGCGCGCGCAATTCCCGAACAATCTGCTGCTCGACAACGGCGACACCATCCAGGGCACAGCGCTGGCCGACTACCAGGCACTGGTCAAACCGCTGGCTTGCGACCAGACCCTGGCCATCTACAAGGCGATGAATTTGCTGAAAGTGGACGGCGGCGGCATCGGCAACCATGAATTCAACTACGGCCTCGCATTTTTGAGCCAGGTGACGGGCAACCGCTTCGACGTCGACAGCGTCGATGCCGGCAAGCCGCGCTGCGCCGGTCCCGCGTTCCCGCAAGTGCTGGCCAACGTCTACAGCGTCAAGACGGGCAAGCCCCTGTTTGCGCCGTATCACATCATCGACAAGCAGATCACGGCCACCGGTCCCGATGGAAAACCGGTGACCAGCAGCGTGAAGGTGGGCATCATCAGCTTCGCGCCGCCCACCATCATGGCCTGGGACAAGCGCTGGCTGGAAGGGCGCGTCTATACGCAGGGCGTGCGCGAGACGGCGGAAAAATTCATTCCCGAGATGCGCGCGAAAGGCGCCGAACTGGTGGTGGCGATCTCGCACGGAGGTCTCGATGACAGCCCGTACTCTCCCACCATGGAAAACGGCAATTACTACCTGTCGCAAGTGCCGGGCGTGGACGCCATGCTGATCGGCCACTCGCACCAGCTGTTCCCGAACGCCGCGAGCACGGTGCCGCAGTTTAATTTGCCCGGCGTCGACAAGGTCAAAGGATTGGTCAACGGCGTGCCTACCGTGATGGCCAATTTGTGGGGCAAGCACCTGGGCGTGATCGGCTTGCGCCTGCGCCACGACGGCAAGCATTGGGTGATCGACAAGAGCGCCACGACGGTGGAAGCGCGCGGCATCCAGAACGCGGACAAGAGTTACGTGCAGCCCGATGCAGCCATCGCCACACTGGTGGCCGAGGAACACGCGGCCACGATCGCCTACGTACAGACACCGGTCGGCGCCACGGATTTCCGCATGTCGACGTATTTCGCCGACGTGGGCGACGTCAGCGCCATCGAGGTCGTGAACCAGGCGCAATCGAGCTATCTGGCCGCGTATTTGAAGGCGAACCTGCCGCAGTACGCGCACTTGCCCGTGTTGTCGATGTCGTCGCCGTTCAAGAGCGGCTCGGCCGGCGTATCCGACTACACGGACGTGAAGGCGGGCAATGTGGCGCTGAACAACGCGGCCGACCTGTATTTGTATCCGAATGCGCTGTACGGCGTGAAGATGAATGGCGCGGAGCTGAAGGCCTGGCTGGAACAGTCGGCGCGGCGCTTCAATACCATCGACCCGAACAAGCTGGAAGCACAGGAGCTGGTCAACACGGCCCACCCGAGCTACAACTTTGACGCCATCACCAGCGCCGACGTGCGCTACCAGATCGACGTCACGCAGCCGCCGGGCCGGCGCATCCAGGCGCTGACGTACAAGGGCAAGCCCGTGGATTCCAGCCAGGAGTTCCTCATCGCGACGAATAACTACCGCGCCAGCGGCGGCGGCAATTTCCCTGGCCTCGACGGCAGCAAGACGGTGGTGGCCTCGCCCGACAACAACCGCGAACTCTTGATCGCGTATGTGACGCAGCAGAAAAACCTGACGCGCGCGAAAAACGGCTCGGCGCGCAGCTGGCGCTTCGCCAAAGCTGCCACCAAAGGCCCTGTGGTGTTCCATTCGGCGCCGGGCGTGATCGACCTGGCGAAAGCGGCCGGCATCGACAACGTCACGCAGCTGAAAGCTGACGATGGCGCGGGCAAGGGCTTTGCGCTGTATCAAGTGGACCTGTCGAAGTGAAGGCATGGTTGTGTGCCATCGCCCTGGCAGTATCGCCGCTGGCATCGGCAGGGCCGGACCTGACGGCCCAGGCCAAGACCCTGATGCGTGCGGGAGTCGCGACCCAGCCGCAGGCGCGCATCCTGTTCGAACGCGAGGCGGGGCAGGGCAGCGGTCCCGCCGCGTATTACCTGGGTTTGATGCTCAAGAACGGCATGGGCGGGCCGCAGGACGGCGGCGCCGCGCTGCGCTGGCTGGAACTGGCCGCGCAGCGGGGCGTGGCGCCCGCCATGTTCATCGTGGCGAACCTGCTGCTCGATACCGACGAAGCCAGGGCGCGCTACTGGCTCGACGCCGCCTGCGACCTGGACTACCCGGAAGCGCTGCAGCAGAAATCCGTGGCCCTGGCCGAAGGACAGATGGGCTACGCGCACAGCGAGGAGCAATCGTTCCTGTATCTGAAGATGGCCACGCATGCGATGGGGCACCGTCCGCCTGAGCCTTGAGGGCATGGCCGGCTGCCTGGGGTAAGCCTGTTGCAATTGGAATGTGTCGAAGGAATTGTTTGTTTTTGATCGGAAAGATTAATTCTTCGTGATCATTCTGACTGCTTATATTTTCTTTCAATAATTTGTTATTTGATAGTCATTATTGGCTTTTTTAAAAAATTGTATGGCAGTATTCGACATATGGTTTTTTTATTAACTGGATGATTCCGGGAGCCCGTGTGCAAAGTCAAATGATTCGCCAACAAAAAACAATGTTTCACCATCGCCGAAGCGGTATACCGTTCTTGCCGAGGAAAATGGCGCATGCCATGCTCGGCATGTTTTGCCTGTTTGCCTCCACCGCGATGGCGCAATTGCCAGCGCCGATCAAGCAAGGCCATCCGCGGCTATTCCTGAATCAAGCCAGTTTCGATGCGCTGAAACCGCAATTGCCAAATCTGCCGGCCGCATTCCCAGCCGCAGGCGGCAGCATCAGCCTGGAGCTGTTCGCCGGGCGCAAGGATCCGCTCGATAGCGTCAACCAGCCGATTTTTGGCGAATTCAGTCCGAGCCGCAACGGCTTTTTTATCCGCCACGTCGATTCCTACGATAGCCCGGCCGGCGCGGCGGGGGAAAGCCTCGGTTTCCAGGTCGGTTTCCAGGTCAATGGACTGGACCAGTATCTGTCTGTCGCCAGGATCGATTTGAAACCCGATGTCTGGTCGAACATCCAGTTGTCATGGAACAGCCAGACCCATAAAGTTGACTTGAGAGTCAATGGCGTTGCCGTGCCCATGGGCTGGAGAACGGTCGACGGCACCAGCGCCACGCCACCGATGGAATGGAAGGCGGATGGGCAGATCAGCAGGATAGGCATGCGGCGCAACGAAACCATGCGCAATTTCCGTTTGCTCGATGGCGCTGGCCATGAATTGTGGCAAGCACCGGCGATGGATGCTTTGCTCAACAAGGCCTGGTACGGCTTCATGGAGCGTGTCGACGGACGGGTGAGCACGCTTCAAGCCTGCCCGCTGATTCCCCCTGCCAGCGGCGTGCCGGAGCTGTGCAACGTGGCCACTGGCAGCCGCGGCACGATTTATGAAACTGCGCAGATGCTGGCCATGGCCTACCGCCTGACTGGCAATGCGAAATATCTGAATGGCGCCCTGAATTACCTCGACAAGCTGCTGGTGACGCCCCCCGTGGCCGGCGGCGAGTGGTCGTCGGGCGGGCGCGTCGGCGCCATGGGCATCCTGTACGACTGGCTGTTTGCCGAAACGGGCGCGCGCGCCGTGCCCGACGCCGTGGGTTTCGGCACCTACCGCGACCTGACGGCGCAGCGAATCAAGGAAACGATCGCCGCCGATACGGGCCAGGGGCACGAGAATCTGTTTGTCTCGATGTGCGGCTATCAGCAGTTGTATATCACCAGCACTAGTTTTGATTGCAAGAAGAAGCCCGTGTATGAACAGTGGGACCGCAGCGAATCGAAGCCGTCCATCGCCGGTTTCTATATCAGCGGCCACCCGTTCAGCGCCGTCAATAATGTCACCGTTGGCTTGCTGGCCATCGTTGACGAGCATCCGGAAGTGTTGCCGATGATTGAAACGTCGTATGCGCACTACGAAAAGGGCTTTCTTGCTGCACGCGCCCTGATTTCGGTCGACGGCGGCCACCATATGGGCTTTGCCTATGGTGTATCGAGCATTCCCGAGCGCCTGCTCCTGTGGCGCAGCGCGCTGGAAAGTACGGGCACGGCGCCCCTGTTGCAGGCCGACTGGCAAGCCAGGCTGATTTATCCGTATATCTACGGCTTGCGCCATGACGGCAGCTTTCCCGCCAGCGGCGACAATTTCACAACGCCGCTCGGCAGCACATTGATCGGGCAGCTGGCGCTGGGCGCGGTGACGGATACGGCCGATGGCGTGGCAGGGAAGTTTTATCGCGAGCATGTCGTGGCGTCGCGCAGCGCGCACGATGCCTTGATACTGGAACGGCTGTTGTGGCCCGTTCAACTGCCGGCGGCGCCGCTGGAATCGCTGGAACTGTCGCGCCATTTCAGGACGTCGGGCCAGGTGCTGATGCGTGATAGCTGGGACTATGCGAATGCCACGTTACTGGAATTCAAATCGACGTCCTTTATCGCGGAAAATCACCAGCACTTCGACCAGAACAGTTTTTCGCTCAATTACAAGGCTCCGCTGCTGCTCGACACGGGCTTGTATGAAGAATATGGCAGCAGCCACTGGTGGAATTACTACACGCGCAGCATTGCCCACAATACGCTGCTGATATTTGACAAGAACGAGCGGTTCACGCGCGGAGACAGGGAATTCAGCAATGACGGCGGCCAATGGTTCTATGCGCCGAGACAGGGCTACCCGACGATCGAGGAAATCAGCCCTGCGGGACCGAATGCGCTCGACGGCATCGTCCGCTACGAAAATACGCCGCAGTACACCTACACCAGCGGCAATGCAAGCAAGGCCTATGCGTCCAGCAAGCTCGATATGGCCAACGGTTTTGTGCGCAACGTGCTGTTCCTGCGCTCGCCATCGTTCTGGGGCAAGCCGGTCACTGTCGTCTTCGATAGCGTGCGCAGCAAGCAGGCCTTGCCGGCCACGTTCCTGCTGCACACGGCAAATGATCCCGTATCGGGCGCGCCGGGCGTGACGGCGCTGGGCAATGGCCAGTACCAGCTGGGCTACAAGGCCGGCCAGGAGCGCATCGCCACCATTCGCAATGGCGGCGGCATGCTGACGGCGCAGACGATCCTGCCGCTCAATGCCAGCGTGCGCAAGGTGGGCGGTGCGCAGGAGGGGGGCAATGGCTGCGCGCAGACCGATCTCGAAACTGGTGCTGTTGCCGGCAACGGCGCCGATTGCCGCTTCACCGTGCGCCGGCGCCAGGCCGATGGCAGTTACCTGTGGCGCAATCAGACGCCGCTGGTCAGCAAGCAGCAATCGTCGACCAGCGATGTCGGCGTCTGGCGCCTGGAAGTGGCGGCGCCCGCGGCGCCCGCCCTGAACGCGCCCGAGTACTTCCTGCACGTGCTGGCCGTTGCCGACAATGACGGCGGCACGGGACCGGCCGCTGCGCCGAGCGCCATACGCCTGGCTGCCGCAGCCAACACCGAGGCGCTGTTGCTGGGTAGTCAGCTGCATGTGCTGTTCAACCGCGACGTGGCGCCCGCCGCCCGCATGGACTGGGTCTCTATCCAAGCCGGCGGCGCCATCCTGGCGACAGGACTGAAACCGGGCGCGCACTACGCGTTGACGTCGGCACCGGCGGCCGGCGGCTACGCCTGGAGCCTGGCCGAAGCGGCCGATGGCGCAGGAACGTATCTGAGCTCGGACCAGGGCGTGCTCAGCATCGAGTAAGCCGCTTGCCTGGTGGCCGGGTCAAGCCTGAGCGTCTTTTTTAGGCCTGGCCCGCAAGCTGGCCGCCGCCTCGCCGATGGCGAACGGGTCGCGCGACAAAATGGCGGCGCCCAGGTCGACCAGCCGTGCCGCCGTGCCGATGGCCGCCTTGATGTCGGCGATGCGCTTGAGCTGCGACTTGCCCTTGGCGATGGCGCCCTCGATGTCGACGCGCGCCTGCTCGGCGCCTTCGGCCGTCAGGTAAATGCCATACGCGCGGAACAGCGCGACCATCTGGTCCAGGTGATTTTCATATTGTTCCAGCAGCGCGCGCTCGTCCGGCGCCAGCGCCTCGCGTTCGCGGATGCGCAATTCCAGCACCAGGCTCGACGCCTGCGCCAGGCTGTCGGCGATGGCGTAGCTTTGGTCTTTCGTCAGTTCGGTCAGTGGGGCCATGGGATACTCCTGTGTGCGCGCCGCTTACCAGCGGGCGGGGGCATAGAACGCCGCTTGCCGCTGCAGCGTGTCGACGTCGCGTGAAAATTGCGCCAGCTGCCGCTCCAGTTCCGGCGCCTGCAGGTGGTCGAGATTGGCCCGCAGCGCGGCCACGCTCGCTTGCAGCGCGTCGACGGCGGCGACATACGCGGCGACGATCTTTTCCCTTTCCTGCAACTGCCGGCCTTCCAGGTGCAAGCGCGTGCGGATGTAGTTGGCGGCCAGCGGTTCGCGCGGCGCGGCGTTATCGACGGCGCCGCGCAGCAGGTCCAGGTCGCGCAATTCATCCTGCAAGCCGGCCCGGTAACTGCGCTGCGCATACTCCTTGAGCGCATTGCTGACGATATCGACGGCTTCCTGCTCGTCGAGCAATTCGCGCAAGGCCGATTTCTGCCGGCGCTGCGTGGCCAGCCGGCTCAGATGCTCGCTCAGTTTGACGACCTTGGCCAGCTTGTCCGCATCGAGCAGGGGCGCGCCGGCGCCCGGCTGCGCGAGGCTGCCCAGCGCATCGCCCAGCCCGGAAAACTCTTCCTTGTAGACGGGCAGCTGGTCATCGGCCAGCGCCGCCATGGTCTGGGCATAGCGCAGCAGGACGTCGTTCAGGCTGGCGATCGACGCGCTGGCTTGCGCGATCGCGGCGCAATCGGCGCGCGCCGCCTGTTCGCTCGCTTGCGCATCGAAACGCTCGGCCAGGATCAGACGCTTGCGCATGGCCTTGTCCATGCAGCTGCGGACGCCGCCTGCCAGCATGGGTTCGAAGTGCAGCGACACCTTTTGCGTCTGTTCGGCGAAGCTGCGCACGGGCGCCAGGTTGGCGGCGCAGCCGCCCAGCAGCAGGCTGGCGCTGGCGCAAAGAAGCAGGGTGGAAATGGACGAGTTCGACGGGCGCTGCATATGGCCTCCATGCGGTAGCAGTGGCTGACGGGGCCGGCGCGCACGCGCTGGCATGGCCGACGTTAGCATGCTGGGCAGTCGCAGTATTGCGCCAGATCAGCTCGCTGTGAAGTCGCCTGGCGGCCCCGTATCGGCGCCAGGGCTGTTGCCAAATGGTGCAGTGTGTTCCAATTTGCGTCATATTTTCCTTACAAAAGACTGACATCGGGCCAGCAATTAGCTCTTTTCTGCATGTTGCGACGCGTCATATGTAGTTGTTGCTGGTGCATGTTTACTCACCTACAATGATTTATCGATGGGGCGGTTATCCAGCGTACGACAATAAAAATAAGTGGCATTTAAAACGTTGTAGCAGAGGAGATGACAATGAATTTGAAACAGAAATTGCTCGTGGCAAGTTTGGTTTTGGGTTTCTCGCAGGCGGCAGTCGCAGCCGACCCCATCAAGATCGGCGTGTCCGGACCGTTTACGGGCGGTTCCGCGCCGATGGGCGTGTCGATGCGCGACGGCGTCAAGCTGGCTGTCGCGGAAATCAATGCCAAGGGTGGCGTACTGGGCCGTTCCTTGCTGCTGATCGAGCGCGATGACGAAGCGAAGAACGAACGCGGCGTGCAGATCGCCCAGGAACTGATCAACAAGGAAAAGGTCGCCGCCACCGTCGGCTACATCAACACGGGCGTGGCCCTCGCTTCGCAGCGCTTCTACCAGGAAGCGAAAATTCCCGTCATGAACAATGTGGCGACGGGTTCCATCGTCACCAAGCAATTCGCCGACCAGCCGGAAAACTACATCTTCCGCAATGCGGCCAATGACACCATCCAGTCCGGCATGATCGTGCATGAAGCGATCGAGAACCGCAAATTCAAGAAAGTGGCGATCCTGGCCGACTCCACCAATTATGGCCAGCTGGGCCGTGAAGACCTGGAAAAGGCGCTCGACAAGAAAGGCATCAAGCCCGTTGTCGTTGAAAAATACAACATCAAGGACGTCGACATGACGGCCCAGCTGCTGAAAGCCAAGCAGGCGGGGGCGGAAGTCGTGCTGACCTACGGCATCGGCCCGGAACTGGCGCAGATCGCCAACGGCATGGAAAAACTGGGCTGGAAAGTGCCGCTGATCGGCAGCTGGACCCTGGCCATGGGCAATTTCATCGACAACGCGGGCAAGAACGGCAACGGCACGCGCATGCCGCAAACCTTCATCCAGGACGCCAGCACGCCGAAGCGCAAGGCCTTCATCGACGCCTATGTGGCCGCCTACAAGCCGTCGGGCGGACGCATGCCGTCGGCCGTCTCGGCCGCGCAAGGCTATGATTCCATCTACCTGCTGGCCGCCGCCTTCAAGCAGGCGGGCGGCACGGATGGTCCGAAAGTGCGCGCCGCGCTGGAAAACCTGAATGAGAAGGTGGAAGGCGCCGTCACCACCTACAACAAGCCGTTCAGCAAGACCAACCATGAAGCGATCACGGCCGACCTGACGGTCTTCGGCGAAGTCAAGGACGGCAAAGTCGTCCTCGCGAAATAAGCCTGGCAGACATTCGCCGCGCAGTGGCCAGCCTTGAGGAATCAGGACTGGCCATTTTTTTATCTCCCATCCTTCGGGGAACACCATGGAAATCTTCCTGCAGCTCGTCTTCAGCGGCATCGCGCTGGGCATGATCTATGCCGTCATCGCCTTCGGCTACCAGCTGACCTTTGCCACGTCCGGCACCCTCAACTTCGGCCAGGGCGAATCGCTGATGCTGGGCGCGCTCGTGGGCCTGTCGCTGGTGGGCACCATCCACGGCGGCCCCTACATGAGCTATTTGCTGATGATCCCCATCGTCATCGTCTTCGGCGCCTTGCAGGGCGTGTTCGTCGAATGGATAGGTGTGCGGCCCGCCATCAAGATCAAGTCCGAATTCGGCTGGATCATGTCCACCATCGCGCTGGCCATCATTTTCAAGAACGTGGCGGAAAACATCTGGGGCAAGGATGACCTGATGTTCCCTTCGCCGCTGTCGGCCGCGCCGTTCCAGGTGTTCGGCGCCAACGTGCAGCAGATGCAGGTGGCCGTCATCGTCGGCGCGCTGGCCATCATGCTGGCCGTCGAAGTATTCAACCGCAAATCGATCTACGGCAAGGCCGTCGTCGCGACGGCCAATGACCGCGACGCGGCCGGTTTGATGGGCATCAACACGGGCATGGTCATCACCTTTTCCTATGCGCTGTCGTCGGCCACGGCCGCCTTTGCGGGCGTGCTGGTGGCGCCGCTGACCTTGACGGGGGCCACCATGGGCGCCTCGCTGGGCTTGAAAGCGTTTGCCGTGGCCATCATCGGCGGCCTGACGTCGGGCGTGGGCGCCATCGTCGGCGGCCTGATCCTGGGCATCGCGGAAACGACCACCGGCTACTACATTTCCACCGGCTACAAGGAAGTGCCCGGCCTGCTGCTCTTGCTGCTGGTACTGGCCGTCAAGCCGTCCGGCCTGTTCGGCAAAGCCGCGATCAAGAAAGTCTGAGGACCACATGCACAAGAAAATCACCATGCTGGCGCTGAGCGCGGCGGGCCTGGCCGCGCTCGCGCTGTTCCCCATCGTCATCCCAAACCCGTACTACATTCACCTGGCCGAGACCATCCTGATCTACGCCATCCTGCTGTTCGGCCTCGATATCGTCGTCGGCTACACGGGGCAGGTGTCGCTCGGCCACGCGGGCCTGTTCGGCATCGGTTCGTACGCCACGGGCGTGCTGGTGTTCAAGCTGGGCGCGCCGTTCTGGCTGGCCATCCCCGCCAGTATCGCGGGCGCGGCCCTGTTTGGCGCCATCCTGGCCTTGCCGGCCCTGCGCGTGACGGGCCCCTACCTGGCCATGGTGACCCTGGCCTTCGGCACCATCGTGCAAATCCTGATCAACGAGATGAGCTTCCTGACGGAAGGGCCGATGGGCATCAAGATCCACAAGCCTGTCCTGTTCGGCCACAAGCTGACGGAAGTGGAGTACTACTACATGGTCGCCGCGCTGCTGGTGATCTCGCTGGTGGTGGTGCACCGCATCCTGAAGTCGAACCTGGGACGCGCGTTCGAAGCGCTGCGCGACAGCCCCATCGCCTCGGACTGCATGGGCGTGTCCGTCTACCGCTACAAGGTGTATGCGTTCGTCATCAGCGCCGGTTTCGCGGGCCTGGCCGGCAGCCTGTACGCGTATTCGGAAGAGTATATTTCGCCCAATACCTACAACTTCGAGCTGACGATCCTGTTCCTGCTGGCCGTCATCATGGGCGGACGCAAGACGCGTTCGGGCGCGCTGATCGGCGCCCTGATCGTCGTCATGCTGCCCAGCCTCTTGTCGGACATCGAATTGTTCCGCAAGATCGCCGTGTCCGCCGCCGTGCTGGGCGTGATCGGCTCCGCCTTCATGCTGGCGAAAAAACGCTCCACCGTGCGCGGCGTGCTCGTGCCCCTGGCGGCCACCATCGGCCTGGCCGCGTTTTCCTACAAGCTGGAAAACATGGTCGACTGGCGTTTGACCATCTTCGGCCTGATGACCTTGTTTGTCGTGTACTACCTGCAGGACGGCATCGTCGGCTTTTTGATGAGCTTTATCGGCAAGGGCCGGCGCCATGTGCAGGCCGTCGCTTCGCACGGCGTGGCGCCGTTCGACCACGCCCAGGGCGGGCAGCAGGGCGCGACCCTGCTGCGCGTGGATCAGGCGCTGATGCAGTTCGGCGGCCTGAAAGCGCTGAACCAGGTGGACCTGAACGTCACGCAAGGCTCCGTGCACGGCTTGATCGGGCCGAACGGCTCGGGCAAGAGCACGATGATGAATGTGCTCACGGGGATCTACAAGCCGACGGCGGGCAAGGTGGAATTTGCCGGCGCCGTCATTTCCGGGCGTACGCCGTCCGAAATCGCGCTGGGCGGCGTGGCGCGCACCTTCCAGAACGTGCAGCTGTTCGGCGAGATGACGGCCACCGAGAATGTGCTGGTGGGCCTGCACAATACGTTCAGGTCGAATGTGCTCGACGTGATGCTGCATACGCCGCGCTACAAGCGCGAAGAGACGGCAGCGCGCGAGCGGGCGGCCAGCATCCTCGAGTTCGTGGGCCTGGCGGACCTGGCCAACGAAGAGGCGCGCAATCTGCCTTATGGCAAGCAGCGCTTGCTGGAAATCGGCCGCGCGCTGGGCCTCAACCCCCGTCTGCTGCTGCTCGACGAGCCGGCGGCGGGCCTGACGGCGCCCGACATCAAGGAACTGATGGCCATCATCCGCAAGATCCGCGAACACGGCATCACCATCATCCTGATCGAGCACCACATGGACGTGGTGATGGCCCTGTCGGACGTGGTGACGGTGCTCGATTTCGGCCAGAAGATCGCCGAAGGCGCACCCGCGCTTGTCCAAAGCGATCCGAAAGTGATCGAAGCCTATTTGGGCGGCAGCGCCGACACCCTGAGCCCTGCGGCGCACTGAGAGGAAGACCATGCTGACCATTCACAATCTGCACGCCGCCTACGGCAAAGTCGAAGTCCTGCACGGCATTTCGCTCGAAGTCCCGAAGGGCAAGCTGGTGACCCTGATCGGCTCGAACGGGGCCGGCAAGACCACCACCATGCGCGCCATTTCGGGCATGCTCAAACCCAAATCGGGCACCGTCACCCTGGGCGGCAAGGATGTCACGGGCCTCGATTCGCACCGCATCGCGCGCGCCGGCCTGGCCCATTCGCCGGAAGGGCGGCGCGTGTTCGCCTCGATGTCGGTGACGGACAACCTGCTGCTGGGCGCCTTCCCCCGCTTTACGCGCGCGCGTCCGAAAGGCGACATCAAGCGAGATTTGGACAAGGCCCTGGAACTGTTCCCCCGCCTGAAGGAGCGGCGTGACCAGCTGGCCGGCACCTTGTCGGGCGGCGAGCAGCAGATGCTGGCCATGGCCCGCGCCGTGATGCTGAACCCGGAAGTGATCCTGCTGGACGAGCCGTCGATGGGCCTGGCGCCCATCCTGGTCGAAGAAGTCTTCCGCATCATCACGCGACTGAAGGCCGAAGGCGTGACCATGCTGCTGGTCGAGCAATTCGCCGCCGCCGCCCTGAACGTGGCCGATTACGGCTACGTGCTGGAAAACGGCAGCATCTCCGTGCATGGGCCGGCCGAGAGCCTGAAAACCGATCCGAAGGTGATCGCCGCGTATCTGGGCGGAGGGCATTGATGATGGCCTGACAATGCGCTTGCTGCGCATTGTCAAATCCTCTACACTGCGCCTGCTGTTCGAGCGCAGTCTTTAGTGTTTCGTCGGCTTTTCCTGCTGCACCAGAATGAACGGGCTGACGACGACGGCCCACAGGGACGCATCGGCCGCCTGCCAGTCCAGCGCCTGCTGGTCCGAGACCTTGGCGACCTTGCCGTCGACCATCCATTGCGTGATGGTGGCCTTGTCGTCGTGCGAGATGCGCACGGCCACTTCGACCAGGTCCAGCTCGTTGGCGATCCAGACGACATTGCCTTGGGCGAAGTGCTTTTCCAGTTCGCTCCAGGCCAGGCGGGCCGTTTCGCTGTTTACTTTGAGGCGCAGTTCGGTGTCTTTTTCAGGATTGGTTTGCATGCGAAATATCAATGTTCGGTGAGTCGGGTGCCGATGCGCGCGGTTTATTTGCCTGGCAAGGCTTCCACGTGCGGCGTCGGCGTACCCTGCCATGTTAACCGATAGGCGACGCCCTTGCGAACATTGCCCACCAGGGCAGGGCGGAAGCAGGCCAGGTTGGTGCCGCTGGCGTGCCGGACGCTGGGGAAGATGACGCCCATGGAACCCGCGTCGAGCAGGATGGCGGCCAGGTCTTGCGAGGCGATGTAGCTGGCCGGGTCCAGGCAAGCCTGGTAGCGCTCCTGGCCGCGCAGGTCGTGGAAGCTGGCGGAAAAATCGGCCAGCAGCGACTGGTAGCTGACGCTGTCGTCGAAATAGTCGATTTCCTGGTATTCCACGGTCTTGTGGAAAATGATCTCGGCCAGCGCCGTTTTCATGTCGAAGGCGCAATACCAGGCACCCCGTTCGCCATCGTTGAAACGCGCCCCTTCCGGGCGGGCATACGTGTAGGCGGCGTTGATGATGCGAAAGTGCGGCACGCCAAAAACCAGCTCGTCCACGCCAATTCCTGGCGCGCCGCCGTACTCGGCCACCAGGCGCGCGTTGGTGGCGTTATCGAGCTCGAACAGCTCGCGCAGGTGGTCGTCGTCTTCGGCCAGCGGCGCCAGCACGGAATCCTCCATGTCGGCGAAGCGCGACGGGATCAGGCGGCAGGTGTCGATCTGGCGCAAGGCGGCCAGCGGCGGCAGGTGGGCATGCGGGGCGGCCGGCACGATCACAGCCCTCCGCGGCGCGCGTCGAGCAGCTTGCGCACGGTCTGCATGGCCAGCAAGCCGCCGGCCAGCATCTGCGACAGGGGCGTGCGTCCGCCAAAGATCGGGTTCTTGTTGGGCAAACTTACCCATTCGTCGGCCAGCTTGTCGCCGTACAGGATGTGCAAGGCCTTGTAGATGCCCAGCAAATAGGAAATGCGCGTGATGCGGTCCACTTCCAGCACGCGGTCCGGGTGTTTCTTCCACTCGTACCAGGCGCTGCTGGACAGGCCGCCCAGCAATTCGCGCGCATCGTCGTCGCGCAGTTTCCACGCGGCGGCCAGCTTGAAAAACCCCTTCAGTGCCGCTTGCGACAATCGTTCGCGCTCGGCTTTGGCGTTCAGGTCGACGAGCACGGCCGGCTCGAAGCGGCTCTTGGGATAGGCGTAGGCGAGATGCATGATATGTCCTTCAATAAAACTTTATTTAAGGACTATTTATACTCCTTTTTCGGATTCGTTGCAACGGCCGCGCGCATGCAAAACGGGGCGCAGCGGACATGTGTCCCACTGTGCCCCGTTGGCGGGCGACGCTGGTTTATCTTGCCGTGACGGTGATCGGCACCGTCAGTTGCGCCGTCAAGCCGTTATTGTCCAGCGCCACGACCTTCAGCGCATAGCTGCCGGCCACCGGTTGCGGCCAGTAGGCCGTGATGGTCAGGCCGCTCATGGAAAACTGCATGCCCAGCGGCGCGCCGTCGATCGAGATCCGCAGCGAGGTCGCACCTGGCGCCGTCAGCACGATGCTGCCGCTCATGGCCTTGCCGGCCACGCCCGTCATGGCGGCGGCGCTGATCGTGGGGCCGGCGGCGGCGATTTTCACCGTGGCCACGGCCTGGCCCGTCAAGCCCGTTTTCGTATCCTTGGCGATGACGGTCACGTTGTAGCTGCCCAGCACGGGGCTGGCCCAGCTGATGACGCCGGCGGCATTGACGGCCATGCCGGACGGCGCGCCCGACAGGCTGTACGTGACGGGGTTGGGCGCCACCACCGTGGCCGTGAACGACAGGGCCACGCCCGGTTTGCCGCTGACGCTGGACACTGTCACCGCGGGCGGCAGCGGGGCGGCGATGGCCACCGTATAGACGCCTTTGCCGCTCAGGCCAGTCTTGCTGTCCGTGGCCGTCACGGTGACGGCATAGGTGCCGGCCACGGGCGCGGCCCAGCTCACCAGGCCGGCGCTGCTGATGGTCATGCCGGCCGGTGCGCCGGCGAGCGCGTAACTGACGGGATTGGCGGCCGTGACGCTGACATTGAACGTCAGCGCCGTCCCCACCTTGCCCGTGATGGCGCCGGCCGCGACGACGGGCGGCGCGACGGGGGCGATGACGATGCTGTACACGCCCTGGCCGGTCATGCCAGTGACACTATCCTTGGCCACCATGGTCACGGCATACGTGCCGGCAATGGGGGCGGCCCAGCTGACCACGCCCGTGGCGGCGATGCTCATGCCGGCCGGTGCGCCCAGCATGGTGTAGCTGAGTGGATTGGAAGCGGTGGCCGAGACGGTGAACGACAGCGGCTTGCCGGCCGCGCCGCTGATGCCGGCCGGCGCCACCACGGGTGCCGCAGGGGCGATCTGCGTGCCCGACAGGCTGGCCAGCAGGTTTTTCACGTTCGGCGTGCCCAGGCCGCCCAGCGGGTCATAGCCGACCCTGGCCGTGCACACGCTGCAGGTGCCGTTGCTGCCGCGCGTGATGTCGGCAAAGCTGCTGGCAAAGGTGCCGGGCACGGTGGCGATCTGGCCGTACAGCATGCTGTGCGGCAAGCCGAGCGCCGCCTTCGCCTGCAGCGCGCGGCTGGCGTTGGCGATGGCGACGAGGCCGGCCCATTGCGGCGTGGACAGGCTGGTGCCGCCGATGCTGAGCCAGCTTGCGGTGCTGCTGCCCTGTGCCATTACGGCCGTGTACTGGCCCGTGGCGGGGTCGGCATTGAAGGCTACATCGGCCACGTTTCGCCGCAGCAGATTGGTCAGGCCGGGCACGTTTACCGTCTGGTAGCTGGGCAGGGCCGTATAGGCGCTGATGCCGCCGCCCGTGCCGGACCAGGCCGCTTCGCTGCGCGCACCGCTGCCGCTGTAGCTGAGCGTGGTGCCGCCCACGGCCAGCACATTCGGCGACACGGAAGGCCAGGACACGCCGCTGCCCGAGTCGCCCGTGGCGGCCAGGTAGCTCATGTTCTTGCCCGTGAAGGCGCTGTCGACGGAAGCCGTCCAGCTGCCTTCGGCGGCGCCAAAGCTCATCGAGACGACGCCAGGGCCCATCAGGTTGGCCAGACGCACGGCGCCCAGCAGGCTGTTGACGGACGCGTCGGGCGCCTCGATCAGCACGATGCGCGCCAGCGGTGCCGTGGCGTGCGCCCACTGCACGTCGAGCGCGATTTCCATGGCCCAGCCCGAGTTATAGGCGGGCGCGGTGGCCGTCATCGTGCTCGACGGCGTGTTGTAGACGATGGACAATTCGCAGCCACTCAGTGGTGCTGGCGGCAATGGCAGGGCGGCATTCGTGGCGATGGCTTTGGTGGTGCAGCCGGGCAAGCCGAATTTCTGGTTGAAGATGGCCAGTTCGGCCGCCGCGTTCGGGTTGTGCATGGCATCGACGATGTAGATCGTCTGCCCGGCACCCAGCTGGGCCGCCTGGGCTGGCGTCAGCGCCGTGCCCGCCGCAGGCAGGGCGGGCAAGTCGTAGGCGGCGCGGATTTGCGCGGGAGAGTAGGTGGCCACCACGCTGCTGCCGGCCATCGGCGCGACGGTGTCGCTCGTGCCGCCGGACAGCAACGGCGCGATATTCTGCGCCGCCTGTTCCGCTGCAGCGATCTTTTGCGCCGTCAGGCGCCGCGTGGCCATGTCCGCCATGGCGCGGGGCACGCGCTGCAAATGCGGTCGCCAGTGGGCCGAGCCGCTGCTGTTGGCGTTGTCGCGCCCGTCCGGCGCATCCAGGAGGGCAGGAGCCGCATGGAACATCGGCTGCGCCACCAGCGTGCCGACGCCGGCGGGGATGACGGGTACCTCGACGCTGAACTGTGTCGCGGCCGTGGCGATGGCGGCGGGCGGCGCCGTCGTCTCCTGGCCGGGGCCGCACGCGCCCAGCAGGATGGCGGCCGTGGCGCCCAGCAGCAGGCGCCCGTGGCGGGCATGCGGTGGAATGAATTTTTTCATGGCGAAACTCTCCGAGTTGGGCGAGGGCCACATCTCGACAATGCATCGAGGCTGGTGGCGCGCGTTGGCGGTCCCGGCCCTGCATTGGCAGCCCCGCTGCCATGGCGCTTGCGCGCGGTAGGCCGGTGGCTTTGCGTCCCCGCCTTTCGACGGGTTTGCCCTCAGAACTGATCATGCATCATTGGAAATTACCTGATGTGCTATCAATTCTAGTGAATTTGCCAAATAAGTGTTAACTATTTCCAATCAAGATTTTTATTTTTACAATAAAATGTGGTGATTTTGCCCATTGAGGATGGAATCTTGTCAGCTTGATTAAGTTTTAAAAACAGTTTTAAAAACAAGATTATCAAGGGTTTATCGATGCGTGACAGTGTTTTTGTGCAGTAACGGCGGATGCTCTTTTGCTGGTGCAATGAATTTAATGAATTTAATGAATATGCGCTGACCATCGTCAATCCTCGAACACCATGCCCTGATACGGCGCTGCCCGGCAGGCCGCCAGCCGCTGCGCCAGACTGCCTGCATGGATTTCCAGCTGGTGGCCGTCCGGGTCGAGAAAATACAGGGAATCGCCGGCGCTGCTGTTTTGCCGCCATTCTGTCACGCCAGCCGTGCGCAGGCGGGCGGCAAAAGCAGGATAGTCTTCCTGGGAAATGGAAAAGGCATAGTGCGTGTAGCCGCCCGCGCCGATCGCCGCGCCCGCATCCAGCGACAGGCACAGCCACAAATCCCTGGCCGACAGGTAGGCGCTCCTCTCCCAGCGCGCATGCATGCGCAGGCCCAG
The DNA here is from genome assembly GCF_001758725.1 of Janthinobacterium sp. HH106. NCBI lineage: Bacteria > Pseudomonadati > Pseudomonadota > Betaproteobacteria > Burkholderiales > Oxalobacteraceae > Janthinobacterium > Janthinobacterium sp. HH106. The sequence continues at coordinate 101,916 of NZ_LRIC01000060.1, forward strand.
CGTATCGCGGTAAAAGACGACGCTGCGATCAAGGTCGTGCACGGACAGGGTGAGGTGGTTCAGGCCGGTCAGCATGGTGCGGGATAACTTTCAGGTGGTGTGAATCGCTGTTCCAGCCGTCGCTGTGGTTTGATCCGACATTGTTTCACGTAAACATGAGACATGGCAATAAGACCACAAAATTCGCAACGCCTGACAGAACCGTAGCGAGCGGAAGGGAGAGGCTGTCGAGAAGCGCAACCGTACTGCTAGTACGGTGAGCATCGCAGGCGGACTATACCGACGCGCAGTAGGTACTGTCAGGTGTCACTACACAGGCTCGGCGTGCTCCACCATCAATTGCACCTTGGTCGTGCCATTGTATTCATTCGCATCAAGCCGGAAGGCGACCCTTGTCCGTTCGCCCAGGGCATCCGTGTGGCCGAACCAGATGGCGTCGAAGCGCACGCCGTTCTTTTCCAGCAGCAGTTTTAAATGCCGTTCCTTGAGGATGCGCTGGCTGACGACGCGGAATTCGTCGCAGAAGACGGGCGGGGCGAAGCCCTGGCCCCACACCTGGCCATCCATCAGCTCGATGAAGGCCGTCGTGTAATACGCGTCTTCCAGCGGGCCGTCCGTTTCCACCACCCGTTCCAGCTGTTGGGCGCTGAGCCAAGCCTGGCCCACGGCTTCGAAGGCCTGGGAAAAGGCGTCGAAGGCGTCGGCGCGGATGGTCAAGCCCGCCGCCATGGCGTGGCCGCCGAACTTGTCGATCAGGCTAGGCGCCCGTTTCGACACGAGGTCGAGCGCGTCGCGCAAGTGGAAACCGGGAATCGAGCGTCCGGAACCCTTGATCCAGCCGTCGGCACCGGGTGCAAAGGTAATCGTCGGGCGGTAGAATTTTTCCTTCAGGCGCGAAGCGACGATGCCGATCACGCCCTGGTGCCAGGATTCGTCAAACACGCTGATGGTGCTGCTGTTGGCCGGCTCAAAATCGTCGAGGTGCAGCAGGGCCGTATCCTGCATTTCCGCCTCGATTTCGCGGCGTTTCAGGTTGATGTCGTTCAATTGCTGCGCCAGCGCCCAGGCGCGGCCTTCGTCGTCCGTGATCAGGCATTCGATGCCCAGCGACATGTCTTGCAGGCGGCCGGCCGCATTCAGGCGCGGTCCCAGGGCAAAGCCCAGGTCGAACGGCGTGGCGCTGCGCGCTTCGCGGCCCGCCACGCGAAAGAGCGCCGCCACGCCCGCGTGCAAATTGCCCTTGCGCATGCGTTTGAGGCCTTGCGCGACGAGGATGCGGTTGTTCGTATCGAGACGCACCACGTCGGCCACCGTGCCCAGCGCCACCAGGTCGAGCAGGTTGTCGAGCTTGGGTTGCGTTTGCGCGTCAAAGATGCCGCGCCGGCGCAGCTCGGCCCGCAGGGCCAGCAGGACGTAGAACACGACGCCCACGCCCGCCAGATGCTTGGATGGGAAACCGCAGGCGGGCTGGTTCGGGTTGACGATGACGGCCGCGTCGGGCAGGGTGTCGGCCGGCAAATGGTGGTCGGTGACGACGACCTGGATGCCGCGCCGGTTCGCTTCGGCCACGCCATCGATGCTGGCGATGCCGTTGTCGACGGTGATGATGATGTCGGGCGATTTTTCGCGCGCCGTCAGTTCGACGATTTCCGGCGTCAGGCCGTAGCCGTATTCAAAACGGTTGGGCACGATGAAATCGACGTCGGCGCCCATGGCGCGCAAGCCGCGGATGGCCACGGCGCAGGCCGTGGCGCCGTCGCAATCGTAGTCGGCCACGATGACCATGCGTTTCTTGGCGGCAATCGCATCGGCCAGGAAGACGCCGGCCGCGCCGATGTGCAGCAAGCCGGACGGCGGTATCAAGTCCTTGGCCTCAATCGACAGTTCTTTCGCGTCGGACAGGCCGCGCGAGGCGTACAGGCGGGCCAGCACGGGGTGGATGCCTCCCTGGCGCAGCAATTCGGATTCGCGGTAAGGGCAGGGACGGGTGGCGATGCGGGTACGGGTCATGATGCTTTCAACTTGTTCAGGGTAATCGCGCGCCAGAATTTACGCTGCGCATGCTTGCTGGTCTTGACGTCCAGCCAGGCGTCGCGGTGGCTCAGCACCAGGCGCAGCTGGCCCAGGCGGCCATCTTTCAAGGCCGCCAGCAGGGGCGCGAACCAGTCCGTTTCCAGCGCTTGCAATTGCTGCAGCCACATGCCCCATTCCTGGGCCTGTGCCGCTTCGGTCAAGCCGCCCAGCACGACGATCGTGTCGGATTGGTCCGTCAGCACACTGTTTGGACTGGCATCGCGCCGCGCCGGTTCCGCCAGCGCTGCCAACCAGCCCGGTGCATTCTGCGTATGCAGGCTGGCCGCGCAGCGTGCAGCTTCGCTCGTGGCCACGCTCCCGCCCCAGATCCAGAACGCATTGATGGCTTTCAAGCCCCGTTCTTCGCGCGCCGCATTGACGGGGTGTTCATGCCACAGCATCTGCACTTCGTTCTGCAGGCGGCGCGCGGCGCGCGCGTGCTCGCCTTCCGGCATCCAGACGGACAGGTCTTGCGTGGTGGCGGCGTCGGGCGTGGCGCACTGCAAGTCGGACCAGCCGTCGGCGCGCATGAACCAGGTGCCCGCGTCGCCATACGCCAGCGGCTGGCCGATCTCGTCGAAATACGGGGCAGCGATGTCGAACAGGGCGCGCCCATCGGTCTCGTTCAGCTTGAGCTGGCGCAAGTCTTCCAGGCTGATATGGCTGCGGGCGATGGCCAGGTGGGCCGGATGCAGCAGGAAGTAGCGTGCGCCCGGTTCCGGCACGAGGCCGTAGCCGCGCATGGCCCGGGCGGCAAAGGCCGCCTGCGCCGCCGCGCCGTTGGGCGCGGGCGACAGGTCCAGGGCGTGCGCCAGCCACGCTTCATGCGGCAGCAAGCGGTTGGCGTTGTCAAAAGTTTCTAAATTGCATGTGGAGGTGCGCGACAGCAGCGCTGCCAGCGCGGGCGCCTGCAAGACCTTGAGCAGGTCGGCAGCCAGTTCGGCGTTGGGCAAGGCGAAGGGCAAGACGAGGGTAAGTTGATTCATCCCGAGATTGTAGGCGATAGCGGCGGCGTGCGAGTAGGGCGCATGTGTTTTCGCCTCGATCATTGCCACAGATTGGCGCGGGCAAGCCAGCCGCCTTGCATATTAAAAATATCAATAAAGCATCTTCATTATTGAAATTTTATCTTTATCATCGGAAAATGATTCTCTTTTGAAAAGATAGTGGATATAATTGCGCTAACTTAATATCAGAAAGACAATCACCCCCTGCTGCGTGGTTGCGTCGTCTGGCTCCTGTGTCCCTCGAAATTGTATACAAGATCTGCCGGCTTCATTTTTAAACAAGTCCCTTCTTGGAAGCCCACTTATGTATACATTCGCCGCTTTGCGCGGCCAGGCTGATCGCGCCCTGGCCCCTCGTATTTCCGCTCCTGCTGCCGCCGTGGCATGCCGTCAGGAGGCCGCATGACTACCTACAACCTGTCGACCACGGTCCACGTCTGCGAAGACATCAACAAAAATTTCGATATCCGCGATCTGCTGATCCAGGCCGGCTACTCGGTGCAAGGCGAACTGAACATCAAGAATTTCACCGTGCTCTTGCCTGACGATACGGAATCGACCGAGAACACACCGCTGTTCGGTATGCTCGATGCGGACACCGTGTATGTGCGTCCCGGCGACTGGGCCGCCAACTACAACGGCAGCTTTTCGACCATCGAAGTGACGATCGACAAGGGCAATGGCGATATCGTCCAGCTGAGCCTGCAAGTCATCATCGACCGCGTCAACGACGCGCCCGACGCGGCCGACAAGACGTTTACATTGACCAATGGCAACAGCGTGGTGCTCAGCGAAGGCGATTTCGGCTTCCACGACGACGTCGAGCACGACGGCTTCAAGTCCATCGTCATCACGAATACCACCACGGCGGGCCAGGTCTTGCTCAACGGCGTAGCCGTGGCGGTGGGCACGGAAGTGTCGATCGACGACATCCGCGCGGGCCACCTGGTCTTCGTGCCGAGCCAGACGGTGGCGGGCGACTTCGACCTCGGTTTCAAGGTGCGCGATGACGGCGGCACGGCCGGCTGCAATGCGCAAGACCTGAGCCTGGCGCCCCATTACCTGACCTTCAAGGTGCCGATGGCCCACCTGGGCGACTTCGTCTGGGAAGACAAGAATGCCAACGGCGTGCAGGACGCGGGCGAGGCGGGCATCGCCAATGTGGTCGTGCAATTGAAGGATACGGCCGGCAATGTGGTCGCCTCCACCACGACGGACGCCAGCGGCGGCTACCACTTTGACGTCAACCCGGGCACGTATTCCGTGACCGTGGTGGCGCCCGCCGGCTATGTGCCGACGGCAGCGAACCAGGGCGGCGACGCGGGCAAGGACAGCAATATCGATGCCAGCGGCAAGATGGCGCCCGTCACCCTGGCGCCGGGCGAAACCAACCTGACCCTGGACGCGGGCCTGTACCGCACGGCCGAGCTGGGCGACCGGGTCTGGTTCGATACCAACAAGAATGGCGTGCAGGATGCGGGCGAAGCGGGTGCTGCTGGCGTGAAAGTGACCTTGCTCGATGCGTCGGGCAACGCCGTCGGCAGCCCTGTGGTGACGGATGCGAACGGCAACTACCTGTTCACGAATTTGAAACCGGGCGCCTACAGCGTGCAATTCGATAAAACCACCTTGCCAGCCGGCTATACCTTCACGGGCCAGGACCAGGGCGGCGACGAGCAGCGCGATTCGGACGCGAATGCCGATGGCAGGACGGCGCAAGTGCTGCTGGCCTCGGGCGACAGCAACCACAGCGTGGATGCCGGCATCGTGGCCTTGCCGGCCACCTTGGGCGACCGCGTGTGGCATGACAGCAACGCCAACGGCATCCAGGATGCGGGCGAGTCCGGCATCGGCGGCGTTACCGTGCAGCTGAAAAATGCGGCCGGCAGCGTGATCGGCTCGACCCTGACGGACGCCACCGGCTATTACAACTTCAATGTCGATCCGGGCACCTATTCCATCGCCGTCGTCGCCCCCGCGGGCTATTTGACCACCGTCAAGGATGCGGGCAGCAGCGACGCGCTCGACAGCGACATCAACACGCTGGGCAACAGCGGCCAGGTGACGGTCGCCGCGGGCCAGAACTACAAGGATCTCGATGCCGGCCTGTACAAGACGGCGTCCATCGGCGACCGCGTCTGGTTCGATGCGAACGGCAACGGCACGCAGGATGCGGGCGAGGCGGGCGTGTGTGGCGTGAAAGTCAATCTGTACAACGCGCAAGGCGTCGTCGTGGCCAGCGCCACCACGGATGCCAGCGGCAATTATCTGTTCAGCAACCTGGTGCCAGGCGAATATTACCTGGGCTTCGTGCCGCCGGCCGGCTACGGCTTCACCAAGGCCGATATCGGCGGTTACGCCACGGATTCGGATGTCAATCCGGCCAGCGGCTTCACCACCACATGGGCTAGCTTGAAGTCGGGCGATGTGCAGCTGGACTGGGATGCCGGCCTGGTCAAACTCAACACGGCCTCCATCGGCGACCGCGTGTGGGAAGACAATAACTACAACGGCGTGCAGGATGCAGGCGAGCTGGGCGTGGCGGGCGTAAAAGTCAACCTGCTCAACGCCAGCAACGTGGTCATCGCCTCGACGACGACGAATGCCAGCGGCAACTACCTGTTCAGCGAACTGGCGGCCGGCAGCTACAAGGTTGAAGTCATCCGTCCATCAGGCTTTTATTACACCAAGGCCAATCTGGGCAGCGATACGGCCGATTCCGACGTCGATGTCAGCACGGGGCGCTCGTCCCTGATCAACCTGGCCGCCGGCCAGAACGACATGAGCTGGGATGCGGGCATCTACCGCAAGGCCAGCCTGGGCGACAAGGTGTGGCGCGACGCCGACCATGACGGCGTGCAAGACTACAACGAGGCGGGCATCGCCAACATCAAGGTGCAGCTGTACTCGGGCAGCGGCGTGCTGCTGGCCACCACCTACACGAATGCCAACGGCAATTATCTGTTCAGCAACCTCGATCCGGGCAGCTATTCCCTGAAATTCGACAAGTCGGGCGTGTACCACGCGGGCTACGCCATGGATACGTGGAAATGGGGCGCGAAGAACGTGGGCACGAACGACAATATCGATTCGGATGTCAACAGCAACGGCACGACGTCCAACGTGGTCTACACGGACATATTGAAGCTGGCGTCGGGTCAGAACGACATGAGCTGGGATGCGGCCATCACGCCCATCGTCATCGACCTCAACGGTGACGGCGTGCACACGATCGCCCGCGCCGACTTCCACGGCAGCTTCGACCTGCTGGGCACGGGCAGCGCCATCCAGACGGGCTGGGTCTCGGCCCATGACGGCTTGCTGGCCATCGACAGCAATGGCAATGGCAAGATCGACAACATCTCCGAGTTGTTCGGTGGTAACGAGAAGGGCACGGGCTTCGCCAAGCTGTCCAGCTATGACTCGAACCACGACGGCGTGGTCGATGCGCATGACGACAAGTTCGCCGAACTGCGCATCTGGCGCGACGCCAACAGCAATGGCGTCACGGACGATGGCGAGCTGATGTCCCTGCACGACGCCGGCGTGGCCAGCCTGGCGGTCAGCTACACGGAACTGCCTTTCCTCGACGCCAACAGCAATCTGCACCTCGAGCGCAGCAGCGCCACCCTGGCCGACGGCAAGACGGTCGACATGACGGACGTGTATTTCAACGTCGACGCCAAGGATGCGGCCGCCGCCGGCGTGCATCTGCCCAGCATGGCGGACCTGCTGCGCGACGACAGCACGCTCGACGTGGTGCTGGGCCAGGATGGCACGGTGACCACCGTCGCCGCCGCGCCGGCCGCCGCAGCAACCCCTGCCGCAGAAGCCCAGGCCCAGTGCGAAATGGCCGACCTCTTGCGCCGCGCCATGGCTCACGTAAATACCCAGCCCCAGGAAATGGCTGCCTGATGTCCCTTGCCGGGCCATGAGCCTGCCCGGCAATGCCGCACCGGCGCGCCCGTCACGGGGCGCCGGCGCTTTCCACGCTTTTTTCACACTTGATAATCGAAATAGGGAAACCACAATGAAACAATCCATGCACCTGATCGTTCGCGGCGCCATCGCCGCAGCCGCTTTCGCCCTCGCCAGCGGCAGCGCCCTGGCCGCTTCCAACCTGCAAGTCGTCGATTCGCACAGCGTCAGCCTGTTTACGGCTGCCGGTGGCGCCTTCGGCTCGGGCAGCGCAATCTCGCCGACCTTGTGGGAAGTCAAGTACGACAGCAACACCTTCCTGGCGTTTTGCCTCGATCCCCATGTGGCCGTAAGCAACAGTTCGAACAGCTACAGCAGCGGCGCTTTCGCCGCCAGCGATGCCGTCAAGCGCCTGTATGAAGGGTATTACGCTTCGTCCATCGCGACTGTAGCGACCAGCGCCAACAGCGCCGCCGCCTTCCAGCTGGCCCTGTGGGAATTGAATAACGACAACACGAACCTGCTGACGGGCGACCTGCGCTTCAAAAACCTGAGCAACGCCGTCGTCAGCCAGGCCAACACCATGTTGGGCGTGGCCACGGGCAATGGCGCCATCCAGAACCTGTACAACTACACGAGCTTGACGAGCGTCAACCCAGCTTCGCAAACCCTGCTGGCCGTGTCGCCAGTGCCGGAAGCGCAGACGTGGGCCATGCTGGTCGCGGGCCTGGGCTTGCTGGGCTTCATGGCGCGCCGCCGCAAGGGCGCTTCCGCGCTGACTTAATTATTACTCATTAGTCATCACTCATCGCGCAAGCGATAGCGTTCCCGCTGCGGCGCGCCCGACCGGCGCGCCGCAGCGTTTTATTGTGAATCCATCATGACCCCACCCCCTGACACTTCCACCGCTTCCGCCGGCATGTCCACCGATGCCATCGCCGACGCCATCGTCTTCCTGGCGCGCTTTTTCGGCGTTGCCGTGCAGGCCGAGCGCCTGCGCGCCAGCGTGGCGGCCCAGGCTGCACCGGCCACGGCTGACTTTCTCGAACAGGCGCTGGCGCAGGCCAGCCTGACCGGCACCGTGTTGCCGGTAGATAAGCCACGCCGTCCCACGGAAATGCCGGCCTTGCTGCTCAACGGGGAAGGGCAGGCGCTGGTGATACTGGCCATTGCCGATGGCAAATATGAATGCCACGTGCCCGGCATCGAAGGCAGCGCCTGGTTTGACGCCGCCGCGCTGGCGCGGGAAGTGCCCGATGGGCGCTGGGTGGCCGTGCGTCCCGTCATGTTCTTCGACCAGCGCAGCTTGCTTTACAGCATGCCGGTGGCGGGGCGCTGGTTCTGGGATGTCTTCAACCGCAACCGCTGGGTCTTCCGCTGGGCCCTGCTGGGCACCCTGGTGCTCAATGTCATCGGCGCGCTGGTGCCGTTCTATGCGATGGCCGTGTATGACCGCGTGATCCCGAACAATGCCACGTCCAGCCTGTGGGTGCTGACGATCGCCGTCGTGGTGCTGACGGGCTTCGAGCTGGCCCTGCGCCTGCTGCGCGGCGAACTGGTGGAAACGGCGTCGCGCCGCATGGATGTGGCGCTGTCGTCGAACATTTTCGCCCAGTGCCTGCGCCTGCGCGCGGCCAGCCGGCCCGCTTCCGGGGGCACCCTGGCCAATACCGTGCGCGATTTCGAATCCGTGCGCGAATTCTTCGCCTCCACCACCCTGACCACCCTGGGCGACCTGCCGTTCCTGCTGCTGTTCCTGCTGGTGATCGCCCTGGTCGGCGGCTGGCTCGTGCTCGTGCCCCTGGCAGTCATCCCGATCCTGCTGCTGGTCGCCTTTGCCTCGCGCGCGGCCCTGGCGCGCCACGTGGCCGCCTCGATGCAGGAAAGCGCGCAGCGCACGGCGCACCTGTTTGAAACCATGAATGGCCTCGACACCATCAAGGCGCTGGGCGCCGAAGCGTGGAGCCGGCGCAAATGGGAAAGCCTGACGGTGGCCATCGCCGCCAACAGCGTCGAGACGCGCGAAATCGTCAGCCGGGTCAACTACATCAACACGGCCGTGCTGGCCCTGTCCGGCGTGGCCGTGGTGGCCACGGGCGCCTTGCTGATGGGCGAGCATCTGCTGACCCTGGGCCAGATCATCGCCGTGAGCATGCTGACGGGCCGCGCCCTGGCGCCCGTGAGCCAGATCGCGGGCCTGATCATACGCTGGGAACAGACCAAGCTGTCGTATCACGCACTCAATAAAATCATGGAAGCGCCCACCGACGATGATACGGCCAGCCTGCAGGCGCCGCCCCTGTCCGGGCGCATCGAATTTCGCGACGTGGGCTTTGCCTACCCGAATTCGCCGCCGCTGCTCGATAAGCTCAACCTGCACATCCGCCCCGGCGAACGGGTCGGCGTGATCGGCAAGCTCGGTTCCGGCAAGAGCACCTTGCTGCGCTTGCTGCTGAACCAGTACGGCCCGCAAAGCGGCAGCGTGCTGTTCGACGACCTGGCCAGCACCCAGCTGGACCCTTTGAGCCTGCGCCGCCAGATAGGCTACGTGCCGCAGGACGTGACCCTGTTCCACGGCACCCTGCGCGAAAACATCGAACTGGGACGCAGCCAGGCCGACGACGCCAGCCTGCTCGACGCCATCCGCCTGGCCTGCCTCGACGACATCATCACCCAGCTGCCCAACGGCGTGGCGACGGAAGTGGGCGAACGCGGTGAACGCCTGTCCGGCGGCCAGCGGCAAGCCGTGGCCATGGCCCGCGCCTTGCTGGTGAAACCGCCGATGTTGCTGCTCGATGAGCCGAGCAGCATGTTCGACCCGGCCACCGAGCAGCGCTTGATCGGGCGGCTGCGTACCTTAAAGGAGACGACCATCGTGCTGGTGACGCACCGCATGGCCATGCTGGCGCTGGTGGACCGCCTGATCGTCTTCGACAAGGGGCGCATCGTGGCCGACGGCCCGCGCGACGACGTCATGCGCGTCTTGAACAGCCAGGCGGCCAAGCCTGCGGTGGAACAGGGAGTGGCGGCATGAGCGCCCTCAATGCCCCGAACGCCCGCCCGCTGCCGGCGGCCCACCCGGACCCGGAACGCGAACCGCAGCGCATCGTCATCCGCATGCTGGCCTTGACGTCCGTGCTGCTGGTGCTGGCGCTGGCCTGGGCCATGTTCGCCCAGCTCGACGTGTCCGTGAATGGCCGGGGCGCCATCACGCCGCCATCGCACCTGCAGGAAGTGCAAAGCCTGGAAGGGGGCATCGTGCGTGAAATGCTGGTGAAGCCGGGCCAGCGCGTGCGCCGCGGCGACTTGCTGCTGCGCCTGGACACGGCCCAGTACGAGGCCAACCTGGGCGCCAGCGTGCAAAACCGGCTGGCCGCGCTGGCGGGCAGGGCACGCCTCGACGCGCTGCTGTCCGGCGGCACGCCCCAGTTTGCGCCGGAATGGCAGAAAGAGGCGCCCGAGCTGATCGCCAAGGAAACGCAGTTGTGGCGCGACGGCCAGCGCGAATTCGCGTCGGCCACGGCGGCCGCGCGCGAAGGCGTGACGCGCCGCCGTGGCGAGCTGGCCGAGGCGCACAGCCGCATCGCCCAGCTCGACACGGGCTTGAAGATCGCCCTGGAAAGCCTGTCCATCGAGGAGAGGCTCTTCAAAGAGGGTGCCGGTTCGCGCGGCGACTACCTGAATGCGCAGCAGCGTGTGCAGCAGCAGCGCACGGAACTCGACAGCCTGCGCACCTCCGTGCCGCGCCTGACGGCCACCCTGGCCGAGGCACAGGCGCAGGCGGGCGAAGTGGAAGCGCGCATGCGCGGCCAGTGGGGCGCGCAGCGCAGCGAGTATGAAACCAAGGCCGGCGCCCTGGCCAGCACCGTGAAAGGCCAGCAGGACCAGGTGAGCCGGCGCGACGTGACGGCACCCGTCGACGGCGTCGTCAACCGCGTGCTGGTGGCAACCGTCGGCGGCGTGGCGCAGCCGGGTAAACCTATCCTGGAAATCGTGCCGGCAGATTCGGAAATGCTGATCTCCGTGCGCGTGAAGCCGTCGGACATCGGTTTTATCCATGTGGGACAGAGCGCGTCGGCGAATGTGCTGGCGTACGACGCCACCACCTATGGCCGCATGCAGGCGCAAGTGGTGCGCGTGGGGGCGGACGCGATTCCCGACGAGCGCAACGAACCGTATTTCGAGGTGCAGCTGAGCACCGACCGCAGCCAGCTGACGGCGCACGGCAAGGTATTGCCGGTGACGCCAGGCATGCCCGTCGACGTGGGCATCCTGACGGGGCGCCGCTCGGTGCTGCAATATGTGTTCAAGCCCGTGCTGCGCGGCTTGCAGTCTTCCCTGCAGGAGCGGTGATGCGTGCCTTCTTGATTTGCATGGCATTGGCCTGCGCAAACGCGGCGGCCCAGTCCGCGCCGCCGGCCACTTTCCAGGCGCAGTCCGCGCGCGGCTTGCCTGCCTTGCTGGCGCGCGCCGTGCCGCGCGATCCGCAGGTGATTGCGGCGCAGGCGGCGCTGGCCACCACCGAAGCGCGCTACAAGCAGGCCCGTTCGCGCCTGTTTCCCACTGCGGCGCTGCAGGCGACGCGGGGGCGCAGCAAGGACCTCGATGGGACGCTGGAGGTCGAGCGCCGCACGCACCAGGTGGAAGCGAGCGTGCGCTGGAACGTGTACAACGGCGGCGCCGACCGCGCCGAACTTGATGCGGCCGAGCGCGAGATGGCGGGCGCCGCTTTCGACGTGGAGCGCGCGCGCGCGGAAAGCGCGGAAAAGCTGGCCGAAGCATATTTCGACATGCAGCGCCTGGAACGCAGCCTGCAGCAGTCGCAGGAACGCCTGCGCGACGTGACGCAGCTGGTGCGGCAGGTGACGCGCCAGGCGGAACTGGGCAAATCGTCGGAAGTGGACCGCGAACTGGCGCAAAGTTCGCAGCTGGACGCGGAACTGGTGCACGACGGCTTGCTGACGGACCAGCAGGCGGCGCGCATCAAGCTCGAGGCGCTGGCCTTCGAGCCGGTGGCGCAGTTTGCCGATTTCGCCTTTGCGCCGCTGCCGGCGCAGGCGCTGGAGAATGCCGATACGCAGCAGGCGCAGTTGCGCGCCGCGCGCGAGCGGGCCGCCGCGGCCCAGTTGCGCGTGCGTGGCGTGGCGGCCACCCTGGCCCCCAAAATCGATCTGAATGTCAGCCATCTGCTCAATAACAAGACCACGCCGCCGCCGTCGACCATCCAGCAGCGGGGCTGGTCGGTGGGGGTCTCCTGGGAAATCCCGCTCGGCGGGGGCAGCCTGGCGCAGCGCGACGAAAGCATCAGCCGCGCCCAGGCGGCCGAGGCGGACGTGGCGCGCGCCGAGCAGGGCACGCGCGCCGACCTGGCCAGCATGCTGCCGCGCATCGCCAATGCGCAGCGCACGCTGGCCCTGCTTGACGAGCAGGAAAAGAAGATGGCCTTCGTCGTGCGCGGCGGGACCATCCAGTACGAGGCGGGCCGGCGCAACCTGCAGCAGGTCATCCAGACGCGCGACAGCTATTTCACGATACAGCAGCGGCGCATCGACCAGCTGCACCGTCTGACCCTGGCGCAGATGCGGCAATATGCGCTGGCGGGGCAGCTGCTGCGGGTTTTCGGCCTGGCGCAGGAGGTAAAATAGCGCCGGCGTGCGCGGTTTCACACAGAGATGACGCAGAGATCATGCATGAAATGCCCATTGTGTGGCACACTGCGCGCTCGCATATCATCGTTGTCGCGGGAGCGCATGAGCATCATCAAACAATTTCCTTTTGAGTGGCAGGTCGGCGTGCGCTATACGCGCGCCGGGAAACGCAGTGGCCGCAACAGCTTCATTTCCTTCATCTCTCTCATTTCCGTGGCCGGCATCGGCCTGGGCGTGGCCGCCCTGATCGTCGTCCTCTCCGTCATGAACGGCTTCCAGAAGGAAGTCACCGACCGCCTGATGTCGGTGCTGGCCCATGTCGAGGTGTTCGACACGAGCGGTTCCATGCCCAACTGGCAGGCGCAGGAGCGCGCCGCCTACGCCAACCCGCAAGTGAAGGCCGTGTCGCCGTTCGTGGAAACCCAGGGCATGCTGCTCAATGACGAAACCATGCGCCCGTCCGTCGTGCGCGGCGTGCTGCCGCAGCAGGAAGCCACCGTATCGAGCGTGGCCGCCCAGATGAAGCAGGGCAGTTTCAAGGAATTGACGCCAGGCTCGTACAACATCGTGCTGGGCATCGACCTGGCCAAGGCGCTCGACGTGAAAGTGGGGCAGAACGTCACCCTGATGCTCGAGCGCGAGCCCAGGGCGGGCGATCCGGCCAACGGCATCGTCATGCCGCGCATGCGCGCGCTCAAGGTGGCCGGCATCTTCGAGGCGGGTCACAATGAACTTGACGGCAGCCTGGCGTTTGTGAACATGCAGGACGCGGAGCAGCTGCTGCAGCTCGACGGCCCGTCCGGCCTGCGTCTGCGGTTGCACGACATGAACAAGGCGCCCCAGGTGGCGCGCGAACTGAAGGCATCGATGCCGGGCCAGCTGTGGATGCGCGACTGGTCGCGCGCCAGTGCCAGCTGGTATGCGCTGGTGCAAAGCCAGAAGAACATGATGTTCATCATCCTCAGCATGATCATCGCCGTGGCTGCGTTCAACCTCGTTTCGACCCTGGTGATGTCGGTCACCGACAAGCAGGCCGATATCGCCATCCTGCGCACCCTGGGCGCCTCGCCGTTTTCCATCATGAAGATATTCATGATCCAGGGCGCGCTGGTGGGCTTGCTGGGGAGCGCCCTGGGCGTCATCGGCGGCGTCGTGCTGGCGCTGAACGTGGGCGTCATCGTGCCCTTCATCGAAGGCATCTTCGGCCTGCACTTCATCTCCAAGGAAATCTACCAGATCAGCGCCGTGCCGTCGGACGTGCATTGGCTGGACGTGGCGCAGATCGGCCTGATCGCCTTTAGCCTGGCGCTGGTGGCCACCATCTACCCGAGCTGGCGCGCGGCGCGTGTCAAGCCGGCAGAGGCCCTGCGCTACGAATAAGCGGCTTGTAAAACCGGGGTCAGACCCGCCGGGTCTGACCCCAGCCCTTCGTTGCACGGGCTAACGCGATGATATGTTGCATACATAAGAATTAACGAATTAATGAGCATGTTAAAAAATCTTCCCTTCGAATGGCTGGTCGGCCTGCGCTACACGCGGGCCGGCAAGCGCAGTGGCCGCAACAGTTTTATTTCCTTCATCTCGCTCATTTCCATGGCCGGCATCGGCCTGGGCGTGGCGGCGCTGATCGTCGTGCTGTCCGTGATGAACGGCTTCCAGAAGGAAGTGACGGACCGCATGCTGTCCGTGCTGGCCCACGTGGAAGTGTTCGACAACAGCGGCAGCATGCCGGACTGGCGCGCCGAGGCGGCGCAAGCCTTCAAGAATCCCGCCGTGAAGGGCGCCGCGCCGTTTGTGGAAACGCAAGGCATGCTGCTGCGCGACGATGCGCTGCGCCCCGCCATCGTGCGCGGCGTGCTGCCCGAGGAAGAGCCGAACGTCTCGGACGTGGCCGGCCAGACGCGCATGGGCAGCTTCAAGGCCCTGCAGCCGGGCACCTTCAATATCGTGCTGGGCATCGAGCTGGCGCGCGCCCTGCGCGTCAACCTCGGCGAAAAAGTCACCTTGATGCTGGCGCAGGGCCAGGTCACGCCGGCCGGCGTGCTGCCGCGCATGCGCAGCTTTACCGTCAGCGGCATCTTCCAGGCGGGCCACAATGAATTCGACGCCGGCCTGGCCTTCATCAATATCGAAGACGGCCAGCGCCTGCTGCGCCTCGACGGCCCGTCCGGCCTGCGTTTGCGCCTGGCCGACATGAACCAGGCGCCGCAAGTGGCGGCCGAATTGAAAAAATCCATGCCGGGCGACCTGTGGCTGCGCGACTGGTCCAAGCTGAACGCCAACTGGTTTGCCGCCGTGCAGACGGAAAAACGCATGATGTTCATCATCCTGACCCTGATCATCGCCGTGGCCGCCTTCAACCTCGTCTCGACGCTGGTGATGACGGTGACGGACAAGCAGGCCGATATCGCGATTTTGCGCACCCTGGGCGCCTCGCCCCGTTCCATCATGAAGATCTTCATGATCCAGGGCGCGCTGGTGGGCATCCTGGGCACGATCCTGGGCGTGGCCGGCGGCGTGCTGGTGGCGATGAACATCGACGTCATCGTGCCCTTCATCGAGCATTTGCTGGGCGTGCAGTTCCTCTCCAAGGACATTTACTTCATCAGCACCGTGCCGTCCGACCTGCGCTGGCCCGACGTCACCAAGATCGGCGTGCTGGCCGTGATCCTCGCCTTTTTGGCGACCCTGTACCCAAGCTGGTGGGCTGCCCGCGTCAAACCTGCGGAAGCCCTGCGCTATGAATAAACCACTGAATACGACCATGACCGATCTGAACAAACCTGCCTCCAACGGCACTTCCGCCGATTCCGCCGTCCTTAGCTGCCGTGGCCTGGGCAAGACTTTTACGCAGGGCAGCTACAAGGTGCAGGTGTTGGCCGGCATCGATATCGACGTGCACCGCGGCGAGCGCGTCGCCATCGTCGGCGCCTCCGGCTCGGGCAAATCGACCCTGCTGCACCTGCTGGGCGGGCTCGATACGCCCACCAGCGGCAAGGTGACCCTGCTGGGCAAGGATTTCGCCACCCTCAGCGAAAAGGCGCGCGGCGACTTGCGCAATGCTTCGCTGGGTTTCGTCTACCAGTTCCACCACCTGCTGCCCGAGTTTTCCGCGCTCGACAACGTCGCCATGCCGCTGATGATACGGCGCATGAAGCGCGCTCCGGCCACCGAACTGGCGCAGCAAATCCTCACGCGCGTCAACCTGGCCAAGCGCGTCACGCACACGCCCGGTGAATTGTCGGGCGGCGAGCGCCAGCGCGTGGCCCTGGCCCGCGCCCTCGTCACGCAGCCGGCCTGCGTGCTGGCCGATGAACCGACGGGTAACCTCGATCACGCCACGGCGGAACAGATTTTCGACCTGATGCTGGAACTGTCGCGCACCCTGGGCACGGCCTTCGTCATCGTCACGCACGATATCGAGCTGGCCAGGCGCTGCGACCGCGTGCTGCGCCTGACGGACGAAGGGCTGCAGCCGTACCAGTACTAAGGAGCCGCCATGTGGATCGACACGCACTGCCACCTCGACGCGCATGAATTCGGCAGCGAATCGCTGCAGGTGGCGGCGCGCGCGCAGCAGCAGGGCGTGGGCATGATCGTCGTTCCCGCCGTCGAACGGGCCAATTTCGCCATCGTGCGCGACCTGGCGGCAGCGGCGCCCAACGCCTGCTATGCGCTCGGTATCCACCCGATCTACGTGCCGCAGGCTACGGAAGACAATCTGATCGCCCTGCGCGAAACCGTGGCGCAGGCCATGCATGATCCGCGTTTTGTCGCCATCGGCGAGATCGGACTCGATTTCTTCCTTCCCATGCTGTGCGAACCGGCCATGCGCGTCAAGCAGGAGCACTTCCTGCGCGAGCAGCTGAAGATCGCCCGCGACTTCGATTTGCCCGTGCTGGCCCACGTGCGCCGCTCGCAGGACATCGTCCTCAAACATGCGCGCCAAATCCGCCCGAATGGCGGCATCGCCCATGCGTTCAATGGCAGCTTCCAGCAGGCGCAGGGCTATATCGATCTCGGTTTCAAGCTCGGTTTCGGCGGCGCCATGACGTTTACGCGCGCCTTGCAGATACGCCGCATGGCGAGCGAACTGCCTTTGGACGCCATCGTGCTGGAGACGGACGCGCCCGATATTTCGCCCAGCTGGATCCACCCGGGCCGCAACAGCCCCGAAGAATTGCCCCGCATCGGCGCCGTGCTGGCCGAATTGCGCGGCCTGGAACTTGCCGATGTGGCGGCGCAAACCAGCGCCAACGCGCGCGCCGTGCTGCCCCGATTACCCTTGATGGAATGAGACCATGAACAAGAAAATGCTTGCGAGCGCCCTGGCGGCCTGCCTTTCCGGCGCGTTTGCGCCCGCCATGGCGGCGGGCGGCGCCCAGTGCGACGGCATGCCGCGCCTCGACGTCACCACGCCGGCCGGTTTTTGCGTGGCCGTGCTGGCCGACGGCCTGAAATTTCCCCGTGGCGTGCTGCCGCTGACGAATGGCGACATCCTCGTCACGGACATGACGGGATGGGCGCCGAAACAGGGCAAATTGTGGCTGCTGCAGCCCAAGGCGGCCGGTGGCGGCTACGAACGCAAGCTGCTGCTCGACAAGCTTGATCGCCCGAACGGCATCGTGCAGGGACCGGACGGCTTGGTCTACGTGGGCGAGGTGGGACGCATCTTCCGTTTCGATCTGCGCGACCCGGCCCGCGCCACCACCGACGTGATCGGCGGCACGGCCAAGACGCCGCGCCTGCCGGGCCTCGGTTTGCACCTGCTGACGAACATGCGTTTCAGCCCCAAGGGCGACCTGTATGTGAACGTGGGATCGAGCACCGACCATTGCGAGAACGATGGCAAGGCGCCCGATCCGGCCAAGGCCTGTGCTTCGGCGGAAGGCCCGGAAGCGCTGGGCGCCATCCGCGAATACAAGATGGCCTGGCCGGCCGGCACGGTGACGAGCTGGCGCACGCATGCGCGCGGCTTGCGCAATTCGATGGCGCTGGCCTTCCATCCGGTCACGGGCGAACTGTGGCAGGCGGAAAACGCGCGCGACGCCATCCAGGCCGCCATGCCGCAGCTCAAAAGCGACGAAAACCTGCCGCATGAAGAGCTCAATCTGATCAAGGCGGACCAGCATTACGGCTGGCCGTACTGCTACGACGACAATGTCGCCAGTCCCGAATATCCGAAGACGGCTTGCGCCGCCCAATATGCGGCGCCGCAGCGCTTGCTGCCCGGCCACGCCGCGCCGCTGGGCATGACGTTTTACACGGCCAGCCGCTTCCCGGAGCTGTACAAGAACAGTCTGATCATCGGCTACCACGGCTACCGCAGCAACGGCCACCGCCTGGTGGCCCTGCTGCCCGACAAGGCCGGTGCGCCGCTGGGCAAGTCCGTTGAATTGATCAGCAACTGGGAGCGCAAGGGCAAGCAGGGCAGGGGCGCGCCCGTCGACGTCAAGCAGGGCCAGGATGGCGACATCTATATGGCCGATGACCATAATGGGCTGGTGCTCAAGCTGCACTACGAGGCGGGCAAACCGTAAGCGGCTTTCATCCGACGTCCTCGCTGGCGTTGCGGCGGGTGTCGGCTTACGGCCTTTGGCCTAAGCCGACCTACATGCTCAAGTAGGTCGGATTGGCGTGGCAATGCCGCGCGTAATCCGACGTCATTGTTGGCGTTACAGGTGTCGTCGGTTTACGCTTGATCTCGCTCAGTGCGGAGCCGCCGCATCCTCCTACAATCGGCCTGATGTTCCCTGTCGACCAGGGATGACGGGAGGCTGACGTGAAACCTGCATTCATCAAGCTGCGTGAAAATTACTCCAGCGTGGCGGCCGTCGACCAGGCGGCCCTGTTCCGCGAAATCGGCTGGGAAGACTTGATCGGCAAGGACAGCTTTGCCAACACCTGCGCCATCCGCGTCAGCCTGGCCCTGATCAAGGCCGGGGTCCAGGTCAAGGGCCGCATGGCGATACGCAAGGGGGCATTCAAGGGCGCGCTGATCGAACCGGGGCAGGCCAAGCTGTCGCACATGCTGGCCAGCCCCTCGATGTTTGGCGCGCCCGAAAAATTTACCAGGGATGACGCCATGGAAGGCATCGGCCAGCGCCAGGGCGTCGTCGCCTTCTTCCGCATTCCCGGCTACCTGGGCGGCGCGGGCGGGCATATCGACATCCTGCTGCCTTCCATCGGGGCGAAGGTCTGCGGCACCGAATGCTACTGGGATTGCGGCGAAGTCTGGTTCTGGCCCGTCAGTTGACGCTTATTTGAACTTCTTCGAGCGTCCGCGCGACGCCGCATTGTGCGCGCGCAGGATGGAGTCGACGCGCTCGGACGCATCGCGCGACAGGTTTTGCGCGACCGCGATATCGGGGAAGAATTCGGGCAGGCGGTAGCTGAGCCAGGCATACGCGGAATAGTAGCGGCAAGTGTCTTCCACCTGCTGCAGATTCTGCGTGCCGCCGCCGTACGCGTGCTGGCGCAAGGTGCTCGTTTTTCCCTGCGACAGATTCTTCGCCCAGTGCTCCCACGCCGTCTGCAGGGACGGCACCTTGCTGGAGATCGGCACCAGCGACAAGGTAAATTTGTCGGCCACGGACAGGGGCAGGGTGTCGAGCCAGACGGCGCGCTCCTTCTGGTCTTCCGTGATGCGCGGGAAGAAGAAGCCGTCCGGCACGTCGATATTGTGGATGAAGCGGCGCAGCAGTTTACTGAGCGACAGCTCTCCCGTCACCGACGAAATCCGGTGCAGATGTTCCAGCGAGGGCGCCACGGCAAAGCCGCTGGTGTTCAGCGGGTGCAGCTTTTCCTTCAGCAGCGCGCGCATCACTTCATGCGTCTCGTTGTCGTAGCCGGCCACCAGACCCTCTTCATGCACGCCATAGCGGCCCGCGCGTCCGGCGATCTGGCGCGCCAGCGCGGCCGAAATCTCTTCCTCTTCACGGCCATTGTATTTGACGCAGGTGGTCATGACGATGCGCGCGATCGGCATGTTCAGGCCCATCGCCAGCGCATCCGTGCCGACGACGATGTCGGCCGTGCCGTCGCGGAAGCGCTGCGCCTGCGCGCGCCGCACTTCGGGCGACAGGTTGCCGTAGACGGTGGCCACCGATAATCCCGTTTCCGTGATCATGTCGCGCCACATCAGCACTTCGCGGCGCGAAAAGGCGATGACGGCGTCGCCGCGGCGCAGGTTGCGTACCTTGCGCACGGCCGTCGGCTCCATCGACAGGGGCGCCATGCGTTTCAGGACGTGCACTTCCAGCGGGCAGTCCAGGCGTTCGGCCAGCGCCTCGATGGCGCGCCGCGCTTCCGGCGCCCCCACCAGGTAGACGGTGTGGGCCGGCGCGCCGCAGACGGCCGCCGTCCACGCGGCGCCCCGGTCCGGGTCGGCCAGCATCTGGATCTCATCGATGACGGCCACTTCGACGACGGTTTTCGTGTCCAGCATTTCCACCGTGCTGGCCACGTGCGTGGCGCCGTCGACGACCCTGCGCTCCTCGCCCGTGATCAGGCTCACGGCCAGCGGCTTGCCATGCGGCGCGGCTTCCTGCAGGCGTTCATAGTTTTCCAGGGCCAGCAGGCGCAATGGCGCCAGATAGATGCCGCTCTTTGCCTTGACCAGCGCTTCCATGGCGCGGTGCGTCTTGCCGGAGTTCGTGGGCCCCAGCAGGGCGATGAAGCGGCGCGGCAGGCGGCGCGCCATCTCGAACGAGGCGGGGTATTCGGCCAGGTTGATGCTCTGGCGCGTGCGCGCCGCGTGCTGTTCTTCCTGCTGGCGCTCGATGGCGTGGTTGAAGCGCTGGCGGATGCGGTCGAAGACCATGCCGGCCGGCTCGGACGTCTGCATGTCGGCCAGCGTGTGCAGGAACACCATCGGGTCCGCGTCCACGTCCTCGCTCAGGCCCGCGATATCGGCGACGAAATCGACCACGTGCTGGCGCAGTTCCTCGAAGACGGCCGCGCTGGCCCGCTCGCGCACCAGGGCCAGCTTGGTCTCGCGGTCCATCTTGCGCCACTTGGCCGGCCGCGCCAGCACGCCCTGTGCAGGCACGAGTGCATACGGCACCACCAGGTGGCCTGCCTTGACGACGCCGGAAAAGCGCACGAAGACGCGGCCTTCCATCTTGACCAGGCGGATATGCTCGGCCAGCTCCCCCAGTTCCGCGACCAGGGTGGCGTCGTTATTGTCTTCGCTGCTGTCGGAAAGGTCGGTGGAAGTATCGGGAGGAAGTGCGGAGGAAGTCATGTCGTGCCTGGGTGTTGAAGTAAGCGAGGCCGATTATACCGTGCGCAGGGTAAAGATTTTCCCCCGGCGCACGGTGCCGCTGCCGCACGAGCGCTGATCTGTAAAGCGATGATTCCCTGAGGCGGATAAGCCTGGCAACCATGGAGGGCGGCGCTGCCGCCTGCTTGCCAATCATCTTGCTTGAACGCGAAATGGGAATCCGATATCCGGTGCTTTGCGCTTATCGGTTTTTTCCTGCGACATTTTTATTTGGCTGGAATTTCCATGAATGTCTTTTTATTAATTTTGTTATATTTTTGAATTTAACATTAAAATTTTAATTGCCGTGGCGCCGATGGTAACAAAGAGTATGTTTTTATCGATAGCCAGGGTGATGATATTCGTATCGTGTCTGTATTTTTCATTGCGCAAGGAATTGGCCGATGGCGTGAAATGAATTGAATTGTCTTGACAATTAATAATGGCGAGCTGATCATGGGTTCAGATTTTGCAGGGATATTTTGGTATCTTTTCAAAATATCTGAAATTGACGGCGACGTACGGCATTATTCTGGATGCCTCTCTGGCTATCGGCTGGGGCGTGCCGTTGATATGCACGGCTTTGATTTGACGGCGCTCCAGGATTTGCTGGCGGCCGCAGGATTTTCCATTTCGCGCTGACGTACGACCAGCGCGCGATGACACCCGACATACCTGTGTATGTGGCCCTGCGCCAGAGGATGGCGCGCGCGGGGATTCATCAGCCATCCGACTTTGGGAGAACTCCATGAATAAAAAGCTCGCTGCATTTCTTTTTGCGTCAGGTCTCGGTTTGGCGGTAACGGCGACGCCAGCCTTTGCCAGCTGCTATAGCGCCTGCGCTGCCGAATGGCGGGCTTGCATCGCCGCCGGTACCGCTCAAGCCGAGTGCGGCGCCGAGCGGTCCGCCTGCCTACAATCCTGCAATTGACGGGAGGAATACTGCGCGCTGCGGCAGCCACTATCGTAGCCTGTTGCCGCTGACGCCAGCAAGCCATGGCGCCGATGGCAGTTCAGGCTGCCCGTGCGCGCACGGCGCGTAGCCCCCAGCCGGTGGCGATCAATCCGTCGCCGGCTTGCAGCGGCGCTGCGGCGTCCATGAATGCATGACCTTCGCCGCAGGCCAGGTCGAGCACCACCAAGGGGTTATTGCTGACCGACACGAGGTCGGTCAGTACGGCATAGGACAAGGTGTAGCTGGTGGATGCAGTGCATGAGCGTTCTTATCCAGTGCACCATTGCGCCAGATCAGACGGCAAGGCGTGGAAAGCGATCACAGTAGCTGAGCCCCTTTCGCTGCGAGCCGATTTTGCCTTGATTCTGCCTTCCCATGCGCATCCTGATACTCGGCTTTGCCGCTGGTGCCGCCTGGTTGCAGACGCAGGCAAGCTTGCCGCCGCACGCGGGCGCGCTGCTGTCGGTGATCGCTGGCGCGGCGCTGCTGATGGCGTGGCTGTTGTGCCGACACGCGCGCTGGCGTTCCGGTTGGCGTTCCGCTATTGCGCTCTCGGCCGGCGTGGGGCTGGGCTTTTATTGGGCCGCCTGGCTGGCCCAGTCCGCCATGGCGCCGCAGCTGGCGCTGGCCGACGAGGGACAGGACATCGTCGTGACGGGCACGGTGGCCAACTTGCCGTACCGCTTCGAGCAGGGTGTGCGCTTCAATTTTGCCGTGGAGAAGGCACTCAATGCAAAGGTGCCGCCCTTGATCGCCCTGTCCTGGTATGCGGGCTTTCGCGATGAGGTGACGAACGAGGTGGGCGACGTGCAGCCGGGCGAGCGCTGGCGGCTGACGGTACGCCTGCAGCGCCCGCACGGCAACGCGAATCCCATGGGTTTCGATTACGAGGCGTGGCTGCTGGAGCAGGGCGTGCGCGCCACCGGCTACGTGCGGCCGCAGCCGCGCGCGGACACGCCGAACGTGCGCCTGGCGGCCTTCGTGCCCGGTTTCGGCAACGTGGTAGAGGCCAGCCGCGCGGCCTTGCGTGCGCGCATCGCGCACAGTTTAGATGGCAAGCAATATGCGGGCGTGATCGTGGCGCTGGTGGTGGGCGATCAGCGCGCCATTCCCCAGTCGGACTGGCAGGTGTTCAACCGCACGGGCGTCAGTCATTTGATCTCGATTTCCGGCCTGCACATCACGATGATCGCGGGACTGCTCGCCCTCGGGGCGGGCGCGCTGTGGCGGCGCTCGTTTTTCACGGACCGGCAGCTGCCTTTGCTGCTGCCGACGCAAAAGGTGGCGGCGCTGGCTGGCGCGCTGGCGGCGTTCCTGTACGTGCTGCTGGCCGGCTTCGGCGTGCCCGCGCAGCGCACTTTATATATGTTGCTGGTGGTGGCGCTGGCCCTGTGGCTGGGGCGCATCACCAGCATCGTCCATATCCTGTGCCTGGCGCTGGGCGTGGTCGTGCTGCTCGACCCGTGGGCCTTGCTGTGGCCCGGTTTCTGGCTGTCGTTCGGCGCCGTTGCCACCATGCTGTACGCGACGGCGGGCCGCACGGCGGCGCCTTTGCCGGAAAACGCCAGCCGCTGGCGCCGCCTGCGCGCGGCCGTGGCGCTCGGTGCGCATACGCAATACGTGGTGACGGTGGGGCTGGTGCCGTTGACGATGCTGCTGTTTTCGCAAGTCTCGCTCGTGTCCCCCGTGGCGAATGCGCTGGCCATACCCGTCATCAGCCTGGTCGTCACGCCCTTGTCGCTGGCGGGCAGCCTGCTGCCGGCGCCTTTGTGCGACGGCTTGTTGCTGCTGGCGCATGCCATCGTGCAGATACTGGCGCAGGTGCTGGACTGGCTGGGCGCGCGCCGCTTCGCCGTCTGGACGGCACCCGCGCCCCCAATGTGGAGTTTTTGCTGGGCACTGTTCGGCACGGCCTGGTTGCTGGCGCCACGGGGATGGCCGCATCGCTGGGCCGGCATGCTGGGCTGGCTGCCACTGCTGACGGCCTTGCCGTCCAGCCCGCCACCTGGCCAGATGTGGATCACGGCCTTTGATGTGGGACAAGGCATGGCCGTGCTGGTGGAAACGCATGGACACCGCTTGTTGTACGACACGGGGCCCGCCTACAGCCTCGATTCCGACGGCGCCAGCCGTGTCATCGTGCCGTATCTGCGCGCACGGGGCATCGCTACGCTCGACGGCGTGATCATTTCCCACAGCGACCTCGATCACGCGGGCGGCGCTATCTCTCTGCTGGAGAACGTGCAAGTGGGCTGGCTGGCCTCGTCGCTGTTCGATGGCCATCCGGCCGTCGAGGCCCGGCGGCAAGCCGGGCGTCCGTATCTGCACTGCGTGGCGGGCCAGAGCTGGACCTGGGAAGGCGTGCACTTTGCCATGCTGCACCCGTTGCCCGCCAGCCACACGGACATCAGCTTGACGCCGAACGCCCGCAGTTGCACCGTGAAGATCACGGCAGGCAAGCATGCCATTTTGCTGGCCGGCGACATCGAGGCGGCGCAGGAAGCACAGTTGCTGGCGCGCTCGGCCGATGGCGACCTGGCCGCCGACGTGCTGCTGGCGCCGCACCACGGCAGCGGCACCTCGTCGACACCGGCCTTTCTGAACGCCGTCCATCCGGCCCTGGCGATTTTCCAGGTCGGGCACCGGAACCGC
Organism: Janthinobacterium sp. HH106; assembly: GCF_001758725.1. Classification (NCBI taxonomy): domain Bacteria; kingdom Pseudomonadati; phylum Pseudomonadota; class Betaproteobacteria; order Burkholderiales; family Oxalobacteraceae; genus Janthinobacterium; species Janthinobacterium sp. HH106. The sequence continues at coordinate 126,432 of NZ_LRIC01000060.1, forward strand.
TACAAACATCCGAAGCCGCAAGTGTATGCGCGCTATGGCGACATGGGCATTGCCCGGCTGCGCACGGATGTGACGGGGGCGGTGGTGCTGGAATTTGGCGACGATATCGATGCGACGTTGTACCGGGCCAGCCGGCCACGGTACTGGCATGGGCGATAAGGCAGTGCGCCTCATCGGATGCCGGACAGGAGACCCATTATGTGCGATGAATGCAATCCCTTCGAGCGCTTGCTGGCGAAGGCCGACGCTGCTTACCGGCGCTTGCGTTCGATTCGGTGGGATCAGGGGTTACGTTATGTGGAGGGGATTTCGCCAGGGTTGGCGCTGGCGATACAGCATACGGGTATTGGTATCGCGAGCGGCTTGTTTACTGGCTTGATCCTGTTTGGATTGCAATTTACGAGTGATCAGCCTGTCAATGACATGGCCAAATCGCTACAGCGTAAATTCATTGTGCATTACCAGGATATTCCAGCGCCCTTGTTCAATCTTGTCCTTTTTCTGGTGGCATGCACCATGTTGTTGACTGCCGAGTGGGGGCATTTTTTCAGGCAGAAAGTGCTGGTGCCTGTCATACATGGCATCTCGCATACAGTGTCAATTAGCACCGGGATGTTATTGTCGCTCGTCTTTTCGGACGTGCTGACGACGAGTTTTCTGCCGAATATCGGACAATGGTTATTCAGCCTCCTTATTATTTCGATAGTGTGGCTACTCGCAGTGACGATGAACGCAGTTATTTATTTATGTCGCTACGGCGTGGTGGGGCTATGGCGAAAGAAGAGCTGCGCTGGCGAAGAGTGTCCTGCACCGCAAAAAAAGTACGAGGTCCTGCACTTTATTTTTCCGCTGGTGGGAATTTTTCTCATCTTTTACCTGTGGGGAGATGTCAAGCGCAGCGCCGTACAGGTGGCAGATGCCGCCAAGGCCAGCAAGGTGGCGGACTGTGCAGTTGCACACTAGCTGTTTTCATATTCGCTTCAGCAGCATCTCAACGGAAGAACCCAATCGAGGAGCGTTGATTGTTACATTTAAGCAGCCATTATCTGATCAGCCTGGCCCAGGCCGCCGACATCGACGCCATCACGACCTTGTTGCAAGCTAATTCCCCCTCGCGGGGCGGCAGCCTGACGGGCGAGTTTTCGCGCGACAAGGTGGCCAGCATGGCGGATGGCGAATCGCCCGTCATTGTGGCGCGGCGCGCAGCGGACGGGCCTGTCGTTGGCGTGTTGTTCAGCGATGCAGCTGCCACCGCGCAGGCGCCCGTGGTGCTGGCCATGCTGGCCGCGTATCGGGGAAGTGACAAGGCCTACGTGTATGGCCCCGTCTGCATCGCGGACTCGGAGCGGGGGCAGGGCTTGCTGGTGCTGCTGTACTCTGCCATGCGCGCGCGGCATGGGGGTGCGGAGGCGGTGCTGTTCATCCGGCGCGACAATATCGGCTCGCTGCGTGCGCATGAACGACTGGGCATGCGCGAGGTGGCCGCCTTTGTTTTCGATGGCGCGCAGTTCGCCGTGTATAGCGACGTCATCGCCGCGAAATAGATGCTAACTTGCCCGTTCATCGGGTATTTCCAGCCCTCGCTGCCGCACATATTCCAGAAACAGCCGGGCCCCCTTGGCCATCCTCGACGTGCCATACACGGCATGGATGCTCGGGTCCAGCTCCTTCGATGACGTCAGCCGGTATGCCGTGCAGACCCGGCGCAAGGTGCCGGCGGCGACAAACGGCTCGGCCAGCCAGCTGGCCAGGCGCACGATGCCGGCGCCTTCCAGGGCCGCCTGGAAGGTGGCGATGCCGGAAGTGAAGCGGAAGCGGGGCTGCACCTGGTAGCGCACGTTGCGCTCGGTGGAAACGAAATGCCAGTCGCGCAGGATGCGGGGAGCCGAGTGCATGATGATGTCGTGGCCGGCCAGCTCTTCCGGTTCCTCGGGCGCGCCCATGCGGGCGATATAGTCGGGCGAGGCGTACATGTAGCGGCGGTAGTTCCACAGGGGATAGCCGATCAGCTCGCTCGACTGGGGGAAGGCGCCGCGGATGGCGAAATCGAGCTTTTCCTGGATGGGGTCGATCGATTTGTCCGAGAAATGGATGTCCACGGACACGTTCGGATAGTCGCGCGAAAATTGCGCCACCACTTTCGGCAGGAAGCCCAGCGACAAAATTTCCGGCGCCGAGAGGCGCACCCAGCCTTGCGGCGAGTTGCTCAGCTCTGCCAGCTGCTCTTCCGCCTCGGCCTGCGTTTCCAGCAAGTGCTTGGCCGACGCGTAATAGGTCTCGCCGGCCGTCGTCAGGGTGAACTGCTTTTGCGTGCGCAGGATCAGCTCGGCGCCGATGGCGTCTTCGAGGAACTGGATGGCGCGCGTGACGGCCGACGGCGAGCGTCCCAGCATGCGCGCCGCATGGATGAAGCTGCGCTTTTCCACCACGGTGCAAAAGGCGCGGATCTCCCACATCAGTTTCATCGACATCGCGTGACTCCCGGCAAAAGAGGCCAGTAGACCGCACGGGGCGCATTCCGTCAAGCGTTACGCCTGATTGCGTTTTCCGCAATTTGAAGTTGCATCCGAAAAAGTGCCTGACGCCTATACTGCCGCTGTCGCCCATTCCATATTGCCTATCATGCTGACCATCTCGCTGCTGTGTTTATTTGCCTTCTTTGCCGGCCTGATCGATGCCGCCGTGGGCGGGGGCGGGCTGATACAGCTGCCGGCCCTGTTCAACCTGATGCCGAACATGGCGTCGACCTCCTTGCTGGGCACGAATAAGCTGGCGTCCGCCTGCGGCACCACGTTTGCCGCCCGCTCGTTTGTCGGCAAGGTCCACATCCCGTGGCTGCTGGTGCTGCCGGCCGTGGCCAGCGCCTTCGTCATGTCCTTCATCGGCGCGGCCGCCGTGTCCTACGTGCCGCAGCAAGTGGTGCGCCCCATGGTGCTGGTGTTGATCATCATCATGGCCATCTACACCTTCATCAAGAAGGATTTCGGCACGACGCGCGAAGCGCGCCCCATCGGCCCCCGTGAGCGCATCCTCGCCATCGTCATCGGTGGCGCCATCGGCTTTTATGACGGTCTGTTCGGGCCGGGCACGGGCAGTTTTTTGATTTTCCTGTTCATCCGCGTCTTCGGCTTCGATTTCATCCTCGCCTCGGCCTGCTCGAAACTGGTGAATATCGCCACCAACGTGGCCGCGCTGGCCTTCTTCATTCCCGCCGGCCACGTGGTCTACGCGGTGGCAGCGCCCATGGCCGTGTGCAATATCCTGGGCGCCCTGACGGGCACCTGGATCGCCGTGCGCCGCGGCGCCGCCTTCGTGCGCATCCTCTTCCTCGTGCTGCTGGTGCTGCTGATCGTGAAGTTGTCCTACGACATTTTCTTCAAGTAAGTTTTTGAACGACAACAAGCCATGAAAACCATCCGGGGCGTGCTGTGGGACAACGATGGCGTGCTGGTCGATACCGAACAGCTGTTTTACGAAAGCAACCGCGACTTGCTCTTGCCCTACGGCATAGACTTGACGCCGAAGCAATTTTTTGACTGGTTCCTGGACAATAACTACGGCGCCTGGCATCTGCTGCTGGGGCAGGGGCACAGCATTGAGCTGGTCGAGCGCCTGCGGGCCGAGCGCACCGAGCTGTTTGCGCAACGCCTGCGCCAGGCGGGGCAGCTGGCCATCCCCGGCATCGGGCAAGTGCTGGCGGCGCTGCGCCCGCATGTGGCCATGGGCGTCGTCACCAGCGCCTATGAGCAACATTTCCGCATCAGCCATGCGGCCACGGGCTTGCTCAGCCACTTCGACTTCGTGCTGACGCGCGAAATGTATGGCGAGAGCAAGCCGGCGCCCGACGGCTACCAGCTGGGCTTGCAGCGCCTTGGCCTGGCCGCCGCCGACTGCGTGGCCGTCGAAGACTCGCCGCGCGGCTTGCGCGCCGCCAGGGCGGCCGGGCTGGAGTGCATCGTCGTGCGCAATCCCATGAACTGTCACCATGCGTTTGACGATGCTTTTTGCGTGGTCGATTCCAACGCCGAGCTGGGCGACGTACTGGCCTCGTTCGTGCCCGGCATGGCGCCAGCGCGCCCGCTGCCAGCCCGCAAATTAGAGGTCTTCCTCTGATCCGTCTTGCCGGCATGCCATTACAATTGCCTATCGCATTCACCGGCACCGTCCCACGATGACCCTCCCGCAACTGCACTTTGCCCACGCCAACAGTTACCCTGCCGGCACCTACCGCAAGCTGTTCGGCTTGCTGGGCCAGCACTACACCGTACAGGCGCTTGACATGCATGCGCACGATCCGGATTACCCCGTCAGCACGGGCTGGCCCGAGCTGGTGCGCGAGTACATCGACGACCTGGAACGCCGCTACAGCGCGCCCGTGATCCTCGTCGGCCATTCGCTGGGCGGCATGCTCAGCGTGATGGTGGCCAAGCAGCGGCCCGAGCTGGTGCGTTGCGTGGTCTTGCTCGATTCGCCCGTGGTGGCGGGCTGGCGCGCCTTGCTGGTGCGCCTGGCGCGCAACACGGCGCTGGGCGAGCGTTTTTCCCCCTCGCGTTTTTCCGCCAGGCGGCGCAAGCTGTGGCCCGATGCGCAAGCCGCGTATGAACACTTCGCGGCCAAGGACATGTTCGCCATCTGGGCGCCGCAAGTCTTGCGCGATTACATCGACAGCGGCCTGGTTCCCCATCCGGACGGGGTGCAGCTGCGGTTTACGCGCGAAGTGGAAACGCAGGTCTACCGCAGCTTGCCGCACCATATCGGCGGCCTCGTCAAGGATGGTTTGCCCGTGCCCATCGGCTTTATCGGCGGCACGGAATCGGTGGAATGCCGCCAGGCGGGCTTGACGGCCACGCGCAAGCTGGTCGGCAAGTTTTTCCGCCAGGTGCCGGGCGGGCATCTGTTTCCCATGGAAAACCCGGAACTGACGGCGCAAGTGGTGCGCGAGATGATCACGGCATTGCTGGCGAAACAATAGCCTTCCGCCAAGGATTTTCAGGGGATGGGGGCCAACAGCGGCGGATTTTCGCGTAAAATCCTGCCATTCGGGCCGCGCCTGCACCTGGCGCGCCGCCCCAGCCATTCGATATTCTAGAAAGATACTGCTGCGATGACGATTAAAAGCGATAAATGGATACGCCGCATGGCGGAAACAACGGGCATGATCGAGCCGTTCGAACCGGGCCAGGTCAAGGAACGCGACGGCAACCGCATCGTTTCCTACGGCACCTCCAGCTATGGCTATGACATCCGTTGCGCCGACGAGTTCAAGTTGTTTACCAACATCAACACCACCATCGTCGATCCCAAGGATTTTGACGCGAATAACTTCGTCGATGTGTCGGGCAAGGGCTATTGCATCATCCCGCCGAATTCGTTCGCGCTGGCCCGTACCGTGGAATATTTCCGCATTCCCCGCAACGTCTTGACGATTTGCCTGGGCAAGAGCACGTATGCGCGCTGCGGCATCATCGTCAACGTCACCCCGTTCGAACCGGAATGGGAAGGCTATGTGACCCTGGAGTTTTCGAATACGACACCGTTGCCGGCGAAAATCTACGCCAACGAAGGCGTGGCGCAAGTGCTGTTCTTCGAATCCGACGAAGTGTGCGAAACCTCGTACAAGGACCGCGGCGGCAAATACCAGGGCCAGGTCGGCGTGACATTGCCGAAGACCTGATTGATTGCTGGAACGGGCAGGGCGCCAGTCCTGCTTTAAATCTGTTTCAGCAGCCACGCCTTCAGCGCGGTTGACGGCTGGTACAGGGGAACATGGCCGCGCAGCAAGATTTGCGCGCTGCGCCGGTAGGCCGCGCCGTCGATGGCGATGTTGCCCGTCACCCCGTCCTGGCGCGCCACGATGGTGGTGTCCAGGATGCCGGCCGGGTTGGCTAGGCCCAGTTCCATCTCTGTTTCCGCTTGCTTGACTGGCGGCACGCCGCGCGCCAGCGCATGCGCCACCGTGCCCGGTATCAGGCAAGCGGCCGCCAGGCAGCAGCCTCCCGAGACCGCCAGCGAGGCGTGGCCCGATTGCGGCGTAAAGTAACGCACCGCAATATTTCCCTCTCCCGCCGCCGGCCCCACGATGCAGAACTTGGGGATGGTTTCGCTGCGTTCCAATTCCGCCAACGTCATCAAGCCGCCATCGCGCTTGCGCAAGCCCATCAGCAGTCCCGCCGCGCTCCACACCTGGCGGATCGCCTGCATGAAAGCCGTATCCGCTTCCAGTTCCGCGATGGACTCATGCGCCGTCTTGCCGAACTGGCTCGCTGGCGCGATGACCATGGGCACGGCCACATCCACGCACGAGACCGCATAACCGTGCACCACATCCTGTGCATTGCCTGTTGGCAATAATTTTCCCGTCTTGGCGCCTGCCGGCTGCCGCAGGAACAGGTCCACGCGGGGGAAGTTGCCGGTCACGCCAGGAATGCTGGCGGCCGTAAAGCTGCCGTCGCGTTCGCGCGCCATGCGCGAGGTGGTGATGACGCCCGTGTTGGTGTTGCGGATATCGATATCGTGCGCGCCGATGGCCAGTGCCTCGATCACGCCGCTGTCCAGTCCCCACAGTTGCAGGGCGGACGACATATTGCCGCAGTTCACGCTCCAGTCGATATCGCCGTGTTCGCCAGCCAGCTGGGCCAGGGTGCTGACCAGGCGCGGCTGGCCCGCATGCTGTTCCACCTCGGCGAGGAAGACTTTATTGCTGGTGGGCGTGCCCCGACCCAGGCCCGTGATTTGCCGGTTGCCCGGCTGCCGGCCGGACTGGGGCACGCCCATCAGGTGGCGCAGCAATTCCTCGCGCAGCGTTTGCTCGGCCGGCACGCAGGCCCCGTGCAAGACCAGGCCCGTCGATGTGCCGCCACGCATGTGGTGGACGGGAAACTCGATCACGCCGCAGCGTTGGCGGGGCACGAGGTCGGGCAGGGCGGGCAGCAGGGGCGTCATCATCATGGATCGTGGTCAAGGCAGGAAGCGCCAGTGTGCCAGTTTTTCTTGCTGGTGTGCAATTGGATGGTGCGCGCGGCGTCTTTACATGGCTTTACCCGCCTTTACACTTGCCGCCCTGTATTGAGTACCTTGCGCGCCGATAATAAGGTGTTGAATAATCAGGGAGGCAATATGGTAGCGGCAATCGGTTCCGGCAGCGCAGGCGGTACAGTCGGCGCGGCCGGCAGCGCCAGTGCGGGCAGCAGTGCGCAGATCGCGGCGCTGCAAAAGCAGATCACGGCGGCGCAAAAACAGTTGACGGAGTCGCAGAAGGGCGAGCAGACGGACGCGTCGCAAAAGCTGCAGCAGCAGCTGGCGCAGCAAATTCAGGCCTTGCAGGCGCAAATCGCCCAGCTACAGGCGGCGGCCGCGCAGAAGGCGGCACAAGGCGAATCCCAAACGGCCAGCAGTGCCGAGACCGTGGCGAGTCCCGCCAGGTCAAGCGCGTCGACCCTGGGCAGCATCATCGATACGCAGGCGTAACAACACATCCACGCGCCAGGCTCGCCGACAGGTCAGCCTGGCGTTTTGACGGGTAGCAGCATTTCCACGCACAAGCCGCCACCGCTGCGCAAGCTGGCCCCGATGCGGCCGCCATGGGCGTTGATGACGTGCCGGGCGATAGCCAGGCCCAGGCCGTGTCCATCCGTGCTGTGCTGGGTATTACTGGCGCGGAAGAACGGTTCGAAAATGCGCGCCAGGTCCGCGCCAGCCACGCCGGGGCCCCGGTCCAGCACGGCGATGCGCAGCCAGTCGGACATGCGCGACAGTTCCACTTCCACCGTGCCGCCATCGGGGCTGTGCTTGACGGCGTTGCGCACCACGTTTTCCACGGCGCGCGCCAGCAATTCTGGCTGGCCCGTGACGCTGGCGTCGGGCATGGCCGCATCGCCCGCCAGTTCGACGTTCAACTGGCGTGCCCGGGCCTCATAGCGGGCGTCGTCCACGATGTCGTGCACGAGGTCGGCGATGCTGACGTCTTCGCTGTGCATGTGCCCGGCTCCCGTTTGCCCGGCGCCGGCTTCCAGCCGTGACAGCGTCAGCAGTTCACCGATCAGTTTATCCATGCGTTCGCTTTCGCGTTCGATGCGCTGCATCGAGGCGGCCATCTTTTCCGGCTGCTGGTGCGCCAGGCCGATGGCGGCCTGCAGGCGCGCCAGCGGCGAGCGCAACTCGTGCGAGACGTCATGCAGCAGACGTGTCTGGCTATCCATGAGGCTGCGCAAGCGGCCCGTCATGCGGTCGAAATCGCGGCCCAGGTCCGTCAATTCATCGCCGCGCTTGCCGCTGGCGTGAAAACGGGGCGCCAGATTGCCGTGCGAGGCGGCCTCGAACGCTTGCCGCAGGTCGCGGATGGGGCGCGCAAAATACCAGGCCAGCAGGAAAGAAAACAGCAGGCTGGCGGCGATGGCCGCCCCCAGGGGAATGAATGTGCGGTAGGGCGTGTCCATGCGCGGGGGCGGGCCGCGGCCGAATTCGCCGCGTGGCGGCGCAGTGCCTGCTTCGTGGGGCCGTGGACCGGCTCCCATGGCGCGCGGGCCGCTCATGGCGACGGCGTTGAGCGTGTCGCGCGCGGCGCCTGCCTCGGCATTGCGGAAGCGTTCGGACGAGGGCAGGAACAGCAGATAGCGCTGGCCGTCGCTGCCGGTGACCGTGCGCACGACGGGATGGGCCTGGCTTTGCTCCAGCATGGCGCGCGCCTTGGCCAGCATGGCGGGATGCACCGCGCGGCCCATCAGTTCGTGTCCGCGCGCATCGACGGCAAACACGCGCATGCGCTCGAGCTTGCTCAGGAATTGCCGCAAGGCCTGGCTGCCGCCCGCTTCCAGGGTGGCGCTGGCGGCCTCGATGATCATTTGCGCGGGCGGACTGGTGTCGATGTCGAGGGCCCGCTCCTGCTGGGCCGCCCGGTTTTTCAGCCAGAAGGTGCCGCCGATGCCGATGGTGGCCGTCACTTGCGCCAGCATGATGCACAGAAAAAACTTCCAGAACAGACGGCCCACGCTTACTCCTTGATCAGCTGGTAGCCGAGACGGTACACGGTCTGCAGGCAGGAGCGGCCATCGGCCAGGCTGCCCAGTTTGCGGCGCAGGCTGCTCAAGTGCACGTCGATATTGCGGTCGAAGCGGGCCATGGGACGGCCCAGACCCAGTTCCGATAATTGATTCTTGCTGACGGGCTTGCCCGCATGGCGCACCAGCACTTCCAGCAAGTTGAATTCCGTGCTCGTCAGCTCCAGGTGCGCGCCGGCCCAGGAAACGCGGCGCTGTTCCGGCCACATCGTCAGTTGCCCTACGGTGAGCGGCGCCAGACCCGAGCTGTCGTGCGGCGCCGCCTGCGCGCGGCGCAGGATGGCGCGGATGCGCGCCGTCAGCTCGCGCGGCGTGCACGGTTTCGTCACGTAATCGTCGGCGCCCAGCTCCAGGCCCACGATACGGTCCGTATCGTCGCCGCGCGCCGTCAGCATCAGGATGGGCAGGTTGCTGCCGGCGCGGATGCGGCGCAGGGTTTCTAGTCCATTCATGCGCGGCATCATGACGTCGAGGACGGCGATGGCGTACAGGCCCGTCAGCGCCTCGGCCGCGCCGCTTTCGCCGTCATGCACGGCGCGGGCATCGAAACCTTCCTGCGTCAGGTATTCCTGGAACATGCCGACCAGTTCCACGTCGTCATCGATTAACAAAACCTTGCTCATGCCTGTGCTTTTTTCGGGTGAATATCGCCCGATGATAGCAGTCAACAGGCGCGGCTCAGGGCCCTTTTACCCGCTTTTACATACGTCCGCTTACATTTGCGCAGCTTCCTTTACACGCTTTTACGCGGCCCTGACGTTGCTTTACACGCCAGACGCCGACAATCAGCGCTGATCTCCACGAAAGGAACGCCCGATGAAATACTTGAGTATCGCCGTATCCCTGTTGCTGTTGTGCGCCTGCAGCATGCCGCTCGTTGCCCTGGCCCAGCAGGAAGCTGCGCCGTCCGGCCCGCCGCCGCGCGCCATGCCGGGGCCGCCGTCCGGCTTCGGTCACGGCCCAGGCGGACCCGGCGCGCCAGGCTTGCCGCCGTTCCTGCATGGCATCGAGCTGAGCGAAGCGCAGCAGGATAAAATTTTTGCCGCCACCTACGCCCAGACGCCCTTGCTGCGGGAACAGGAAAAGATCGCCTTCAAGGCCCACGAGCAGCTGCGCGCACTGGCCGCCTCCAGCGCCTACGACGATGCGCAAGCCAGCGCGCTGGCGAACACGGCGGCGCAAGCCATGGCGAAGATCAGCTTGCAGCATGCGCGGCTGGAGCAGCAATTGCTGGCCGTGCTGACGGCGGCACAGCGCCAGCAGGCGCTGCAGCGGCACGACAGCCGCCAGGGTCCGCGCGACCTCCGGCGCTCCGAGTAAGCGGCAGGCGCGAGCGCAGGGAGAGCCAGCATGCGCATCCATGCCTTGCGTCCGGGCAGCAGCTTGCAAGCGCTCTCGCGCCATGCGACGCAGGCGCTGTACCTGTGCGCCAGCCTGAATCCCGCCTTGGCGGGCTTGCCCCACTTGATGGAATATCTATGGAACTACATGATCACGGTCTGGCATCCGACCTCGAAATGATGCGGCAACAGGCGGCCGAGCGGCGACAGGTGCTGCGCTGGCTGCTGGCCGGCGCCGCCACCTTGCCCCTGATGAGCTGCGGCGGCGGGTCGGACGCCAGCGGCGCGGCGGCAGGCAGCGCCGCCGCTGGGGTCACGACACCCAGCACGGGCGCATGCACAGTGATTCCCGAGGAAACGGGCGGGCCGTATCCTGCCGATGGCACGAACACCTATGGCGGCAGCATCATTAACGTGCTGAACCAGTCGGGTGTCGTGCGCAGCGATATCCGCGCCAGTTTTAATGGCGCCACGGGTGTGGCGGCGGGTGTGCCGCTCACCATCAAGCTGCAGTTGCTTGACGCCAGCGGCAGCTGCGCCAGCCTGGCCGGTTACGCCGTGTATGTATGGCATTGCGACCGCGACGGCCTGTATTCGCTGTATTCGAGCGGCGTGACGGCGCAAAATTACCTGCGCGGCGTGCAGGAAACGGACAGCGCCGGCAACCTCAGCTTCACGACGATCTTTCCCGGCTGCTATGCGGGGCGCATGCCGCACGTGCATGTCGAGGTCTATCCCAGCCTGGCCAAGGCAGCCTCTGCCTCGAACCGCATCAAGACCTCGCAGTTCACTTTTCCAATGGCAACGTTGAATGAGGCCTACACGGCCAGCGGCTACACGGCCAGCGTGCGCAACCTGGCGCAGATCAGCTATGCCAGCGACAATGTCTTCAGCGACGGCACCAGCCTGCAGATGGCCACGGTGACGGGCAATGCCACGGATGGCTACGTCGTCACGCTGGTGATCGCCGTCAATGGTTAAGTTGTCGTCATGAACCCCAGGTCGCGCCGGCTGAAGTTGCCGATGTTCGGGAACACCTCGGCCAGCTGGCTGTCGGCCACGCCGAACCACTTGGCCAGCGTGGCGCCGTACTGGTCGACGGAGGTGGTCGGCAGCAGGGCGCCGGAACCGACGTCCAGCTCATGGCCCAGGCCCGTGACGGGGAAGGTGCCGTAGATGTCGCGGCCCTTGACGGCGCCGCCCACGACAAAGTGGTGCGCGCCCCAGCCGTGATCCGTGCCATCGCCGTTGCTGCTGAAGGTGCGGCCGAAGTCCGACGCCGTAAAGGTCGTCACCTGGCGCCGCAGATCCGCGCCCTGCAGGGCCGCCAGGGTCGTGTCGAAGTAGGCGAGCGCATGGGCCAGCCGGGCCATCAGGTCGGCATGCAGCGCCTTTTGCCGGTCATGCGTGTCGAAGCCGCCCAGGGTCACATAAAATACTTGCCGTTTCACCCCCAGGGCGCCGCGTCCGCCGATGATGCGCGCCACCGTCTGCAATTGCACGGCCAGCGGATTGACGCCGGACGCGCCTGTGTTCGGATTGACGTAGGGCGGGGGATTCGGCACGCCCCCCGCGCCGGCCGCCAGCATGGCGCCGCTGAGGACGCTCTGGCTGGAGATGGCGCGCCCGATCGTGGCCACATGTTCCTGTTCCATCAGGTCGCTGCCGGCCGTCGTGATGATTTCACGCAATGCCGCCGGCCCCTGCGCCGTGCCGAACAGGCTGCCGCTGAGATCGATATTGCGAATCGGCACCGCACCGGCCTGGCCCACCTGGAACTGGCGCACCTGGCGTCCGCTCAGGAACAGCGCGTTCGATGCCGCGGATACGGCCGTGAACATGGCGTTGCTGTTGCCCGCGCCAAGCAAGTCGCCCAGACGTCCGCCCCAGCCCACGCTGGCGCCTTCCGGCAGGCCCGACTGCCAGGTCGATTGCTGGTCGTTATGCGAAAAAAGCTTGGACGGCAGGGCCACGCCGCCCGCCTTATATTGCGCCAGGGTAACTGGCTGGATCAGGGTGCCCACATTGGCGACGACGGCGGCGCGGCCGTCATCGAACAGGCTTTTCAGCGGAACGAGGGAGGGATGCAGGGCAAAGCTGCGTCCCGCTTGCACGGTGGCCGGCACGATGGGCAACACGCCACCGGCTGCACCGACGGCGGGCAGGTGGATCGAATCATTGCTGCCCGTGTTGCGCAGGCGCGTGTATTCATTCCAGGACGATGTGTCGGTTGCCAGCACCGTGTTGAAGGCGTCGTTGCCACCAGCCATGAACAGGCACACGAGCGCTTTGTAGTCATCGGCCGACTGGGCGGCAGCCTGGCCCATGGCTGCCAGGTTGAGGGCGAACGGCGCGGCCGTGCTGCCGGCCAGGCTCAGCATGGAGCCGAGGAAGCGGCGGCGGGAAAAAGGGGGGAGATGGGACATGCGGCTTCCTTATTTCTGGACCAGGTATTCAGGCGAGGCCATCGACAGGAAGATGGCCAGGCGTACGCGGTAGGTTCTTGCGAGGTTGACCTGTGCGGCATTGCTGCCGGTGGCGGCCGGAATCGGCACGCTATTGACGGTGGACAGGATGGTGCCGCGCAGCTTGGTCGACATGTTGCCGGCCAAGAGCAGCAGGTCGACGCGGTCGAGCAAGGCTGCAGGCTGGTCGGCCAGGGCCAGCTCGGCCGCATAGTCCGCCTTCACCGAGGCATTTTCTCCCACGCCGCCGCTGATGGCGTCCTGGATGAAGTTCAGATAGCCGGTGACGGACGGCTCTGCCGTGATCTGCATTTCCGGCGCCACCAGACTGGCGGCGGCCAGCGGCGAATTGGGCGGGACATAGCTGGGACGGAAATAATTGAAGACGGAGGGTGCATTCATGGGATTCTGGCCCAGGCCCGTGAGCGGATCGCTCAGGTAATAGATGCGGTATTGCGAAGCTGCATCCTTGGCGTTAAAGGCGCGCATCCAGTTGCCCAGGCGTACCAGCGGTTCGCGCAATTTCCCCGTACGCAAGGTTGTGCCGGCCGGGGCCAGCGCCTCCGGATCGAGCAGCACGGCACGCAGCACCGCCTGCATGTCGCCGCGCACGCCAGCGCCATTATTGGCAAACGCGGCCGCTACCCGGCCCACATAGGCGGGGCTGGGATTGCTGGTGACGAGCCGCTGGATCAGCTGGCGGCCGAAGAAGGGGCCTGTATTCGGGTGGTTGAACAGAGTGTCGAGGGCTTGCGCCAGGTCGGCTTCGCCGGTAGTGGCGCCCGAAATACTGACTCCCAAGAAACGTTTTTCTCCGGTGGAATGGAAGGCCGTGTAATTCTGCATCGGTTTCCAGTCGCGGTCCGGATCGGCCACGCTGCCAAAGAAACGGTTAGCGGCCTGGTCTGGTCCGGCCCAGCTCCAGCCTGTTAATACTTTCGCCAGGCCGCTCACATCGTCGCGCGAGTAGGTATCGATGGGCTTGCCGCCGGACAATTTCAAGCTGCCGTCAGCGTTCAGCTGATACAGGCCGATCGTAAATAACTGCATGATTTCGCGGGCAAAATTCTCATCCGGGGTACGCGTTGCCGATTCCTTCTGATTGCGCAGGTGCGACAGATACAGACCCATCATCGGATGCGTGGCGACGCCTTGCAGCAAGGTGCGGAAGTTGCCGAAAGCATGTTGTCCCAGCATGTCGTAATAGCTGGCAACACCGCGCACGTGCGGCCACACGGCTTCGTTTTGCGTGGAAATGACGAAAATTTCCGACAGGGCAAACGCCGTGCGTTGTCGCAACTGGTCGTCGCCGCCTACGGCCTGCTGCCAGAATGATTCATAAAAATTCTGAGGCAAGGCCTTGCTGGCCGTCGTGTCCGCTGGTGGAAATTTCGCATCGAGATATTTGCGATGCAAGCTTTGTGGTCTGGAAAACTGGTACTGGAACCAGGCGTTGCTGTCGCTGGCGGCCAGTGCATCGATGGCCGCGATATTCGGCCCGAACGTGGCCCGGCCCAGGAAGCGTGACGCCTGCTGGCGCGTAAATGTCGTCACCTTCGCGGCCGGTGGCGTGGTCAGTGGGGGCGGCGGGACGGTTTCCGCGGGAACTGCCGGCTCGCCCGGCTTCATGTCCGCAGGCGGCGCCACCGTGGCGGTCGGGCTGTCGCCGCCACCGCCACCACAGGCGTTCAGCAAACTCAGAAGTGTTACAGCAGCCAGCAAGCGGCGCAAAGTAGGATGGATCATTTAGTTTCTTTGTGGCAATCAAATTCTGACCTCGTTATTGTATTGCCTGCCTACTGAAAGTGCGTGCTCAAAAGAACATTTGCGTCTTGTCTATTTTTCGATTTAATGCATTTTTGACCGATGTTAAGTGATTTTTTATAGTATTTTGATGAACTTTATTTTTTACAAATGGAAAAATATTTTTACGCGAACGCCTGCTTGTGGTCGATAGGCGACGTAATAAATTCCCTCTAATTAAGCTTGTTCGAAAGCTCATGGACAGGGCGAAAACAGCTTCGCCGGAAACCATGGTTTTTATCGCATCGGCGAAAAGGCGTTCGCCGTCGCGTCCCGTTTTTCCCTCTGCACTTGGCTGGCATGGCCCTTGCGTCAGGGAGGCATGGACCACCCGCCCGCCTTTCACCGGAGCCTGTCATGACCAGCCGCCTGCTCGCCTATCGTCCCGAAATGGAATTGCCGGAAGCGCCGGGCGTACTGTCCCTGCAGCACGAAGATGAGCTGGCACTGGCGGCGCAGTTGCTGGAATTGCAGGCGCCGTCCCAGTTCGACGCGTTCCTGGCGCGCCAGTTGGGCGCCACCGCGGCGGGCCAGCAAGTGCGCGGCACGCCGCTGGAAGGGCCGCTGCGCCAGCTGCTGGGCAAGGTGGTGGCGCCCCTGCTGCCCCTGTATGGCGGTTCGCCACAGGCGCTCAAGCGGCGCGCTGCGGGCATCTTCGGCATGGAACTGGAGGGCTTGAGCCCGGAAGACAAGGAATTCGAACTGGCGCGCCAGGTCGTGCATCTGATCGATGCCGTCAATACGGCGCTGACGCAGGACGGCGGCACGGGTGCGCGCGCGCCCAGGGCGCGGGTGGAAACGGCCCTGTTGCAAGTGGCACGCAGCGTGGCGCCAGGCTTGCTCAGGCAGGCGGCGCAAGCGCCAGGACCGGACGGTGGCCGCTGGCGCCGCGAAGGCGGGCACATCGTCGTGCTCGATTGTTAGCCGGACGGCCAGTCTGTCCGGCGCTGTAGTGTCAACCGAGGTGCTAACTTTTAGGAGCTCATCATGCATGACTTAGATCGTACGACCCTGGAATACGGGCAGGAGATGTCCGGCTTTGAAGCGGAACAGTTCGAGTTTGGCCAGGGCGAATGGAGCGGCGAGGGTGGCGCGAGCGCCATGTTTTCCGAAGCCGAGGAAATGGAACTGGCCAATGAACTGCTGTCGGTCAGCAATGAAGCCGAACTGGAACAGTTCCTCGGCAATTTCCTGCGCAAGGCCGCCTCGGTGGCGGGCGGCATCATCAAGTCGCCCGTGGGCCAAGCCATCGGCGGCGTGCTCAAGGGCGTAGCGAAAAAGGCGATACCGCTGGCCGGTGGCGCCATCGGCGGCTATTTCGGCGGCCCGCTGGGCGCCAAGATCGGCAGCGGCCTGGCCTCGGCCGCCGGCAATGCGCTGGGGCTGGAAGCGGAGGCCTCGTCGAACGAAGACCGCGAATTCGAGGGTGCCAAGCAGTTCGTGCGCCTGGCCGCCGACACGGTCAACCGCGCCGCGCAGGCACGCGGTTCGGGCGACCCGCGCGCCATCGCCCAGGCGGCCGCCAGCGCGGCGGCGCGCCAGTTCGCGCCCGGCCTGCTGGGCCGCCCCGGCAGCCAGGTCGCCACACAGAACGGCAGCGGCGCCGCTGCGGGCGGGGCCATGGCCCAGGGCGGCGCGGCAAGGGGCTCGGCGGGCATGCGCCCCTCCAGCGGGCGCTGGGCGCGCCAGGGCCACAAGATCGTCCTGTACGGCGTCTGACATCATGGCCATCGGCGCTTATGCTGCCTGGATGCTGGCGCAGGAGGCGCGCTCGCTGCTGACGCGGCTGGCGCGGCTGGAACCGTTCGCGCTGATCGAGCCGACGGTGCTGGCGGCCGCCCTGATGCCCAGCGCCCAGTCGGCCATCGAAAGCCAGCTGGTGCAGGGCCGGCGTGAATTGCGGCGCATGGTCGCCCAGTTCCAGCACTGGCTGCGGCGCGAGCACGCCGATGGCGCCAGCATGGCCACTGCTGCCGAGGCGCAGCGCCGCTTCACCTTTCTGCGCCTGAAATTCAATGCCGCGCTGACCCAGTTCGACCTGTTCAACGAAGTCATCACGCAGCGCAGCGAGCACAAGACGGGCGTCTGGCTGGCCGGTCTCGACATCGTTGCCGCCGATGCGCTGGCGCTGCCCGGCAATGTGTACCAGGCGCCGCCCGTGATCTGCTACCTGGACCGGGGGCCGGGCGCCGCCATCCGCCGCGCACGCACGCGCCTGCCGGGCGGCGGCGACAATCCCGTCGCCATCATCCGCCTGCCGCGCGAACGCATGATCGGCAGCAGCATCGCTTCGTCGCTGGTGCACGAGGTGGGCCACCAGGGCGCGGCGCTGCTGGACCTGGTGGCGTCCTTGCGGCCCGTGCTGCAAGCCATGCAGCACGGCGGCAGCGGTCTGGTGCACGTGTGGCAGTTGTGGGAGCGGTGGATTTCCGAGATCGTGGCCGACTTCTGGTCGCTGGCGCGGGTCGGCGTGGCCGCCACCCTGGGCCTGATCGGCGTGGTCAGCCTGCCGCGCGTGTTTGTCTTCCGCCTCAATATCGACGATCCCCATCCGGTGCCATGGCTGCGGGTGCGCCTGAGCTGTGCCATGGGACGGGCCTTGTATCCGCATCCGCAATGGGACCGGCTGGAGCAGCTGTGGCTGTCGTACTACCCGCTGACCGGCCTGCCGCCGGCCCGGCAGCGGCTGCTGGAGCAGCTGCAGGCCAGCATGGCGGCCCTCGTGGGCTTGCTGGTGCAGCACCGGCCACCGGCCTTGCGCGGCGGCTCGCTGGTCGAAGCCATGGCCGTGCACACGCGCCAGCCCGCCATGCTGGCGCAGCTGTTTCGCAGCTGGACCCTGGCGCCGGCGCAGATGTACCAGGCCGCGCCGACCCTGGTGTTCGCCGTGCTGGGCCAGGCGCGCGCCAGCGGTACCTTGAGTCCGGAAGACGAAAGCGAGCTGCTGGGGCGTTTGCTGACCCACTGGGCCTTGCGCAGCACCCTGGACACGTCGGAGCTGTGCGCCGACGTCGTGCGGCATGGCCGCCAGTCCGGCAGGTTGCTGCCGCCCCTGGCATCCCGTTTGATTATCCATTGAGGAGAACGACATGAGCAGCAAGATGAGCAGCAAAAGCAGAGGGGCGGGCCAGGCGGGTCCGAAACACCACGGCGGCAGCATCGCGGTCACCGTACACGAGCAGGACAGCGGGGCCATGGTCGTCAATGCCGCCATCAGCCTGTACCGGGGAGCCGAGGCGGATTGCCACAACTTCAATGCCGCCACCTGGGTGCCTGATCCCGCCATGCTGGTGGGCGTGCGCTGGACGGATGGGCGTGGCGGCACCGTGTTTACCGACCTGATGACGGGCAGTTACGTGGGGGTGTATGGCAATTTCCCCGCCACGGCGCCCCAGTGCGTGACGGTGCAGGCCGGCTGCAGCGCCGTATTGTGCTTCACGCCCCAACTCAACCCGCAGGTGACGCTGGCGTTTGAAGCGGCCGACTGCCATCCCAGCGACTGTCAGTTCGGCAGGGTGGGCGACCGCGCCATCGCCACCGTCTCGTTTGACGGCGATCAGAGCGCCGACGGGCGCGACCAGGTGCAACTGCTGGCCGCCGCGCCGTGGGTGCCCATGCGCGGTACGCCGAACGCGTTTTCCACGCCAGTGCGGCGCGCCGGCATGCACCGCTTCATGGGACAGATGATGCTGTCGCAGCGTCCCGAACTGCGCAACGCCTTGCCCGTGCCGGAAGGGCTGAGCCCGCACGCCATGCTGGCGCTCGACGCGGAATACGAGACGGAAGAGCGCCAGCCGCAGCCCATCACGGGCAACGTGGGCGTGTCGCTGACGCGCACGGAAACGGAGCCGACGGAAGACTTGCCGCTGTGGACCCTGATACGCAACAGTACCGAGGCGATGTCGTTTACCAACTACCTGCATTTCATGGACAGCCTGTTTTGCGGCGACCTGGCCAGCGTACGGGGTTTCGAGCAGGAACGCTTCGTGAAAAAGGCCGACATGTTCCAGCAGCTCAAGCAGCGCCGCGCGCTGCCGTTTTCCGATGCCGATTCCTACCGCGTGCTGAAAGTGGCGACGGAAGCGTTCGTGATGGTCAATTGCGGCGTGCTGAATCAACCGCTGGCCTTCAATCCGGCCGAGGACAACGCCTATCTGGACCGGCGCGACATACCGCAAGGGCGCGACCTGGAAACCGTGCTGCGCAACGATTACCTGGAAAACATCGACGGCTTCCAGACCTTGCCCTACCTGGCCGTGATCCGCCGCAAGCTGCCCGACATCCCCATCAGCATCCCGCGCGGCCAGGAAGGCGAGGTCGACCTGTGCTTTGGCATCATCCAGGAAAAGCTGGCCAATCCCTGCCTGCTGGAACTGATCTGGTCGTACTGGCATGAAGAAGGCATGCTGGTGCAGACCATGAACGCCATCGCGCAGCGCTTCCAGAACCTGCGCGCGCCGGGCAACCATCTCGACCCCCTGTCGAACACGGAAATCGACATGCTGCGTCCGCTGAATAATTTACTGTGGGGATACACGCAGGATGAACAGCACCGGCTGACCGTGATGCGCCGCAATTACGAGTACGACCACCATTACGGCGTGCGGCTCGATGGCAAGGCGGTCCAGCATTTCCGGCCAGCCGACAGCCGCTCCAAATTCCTGGAGGCCTTCCACCACTTGCTGCGCCTGCTGACCTCGTTCTACAAGCAGGATGACGACACCACCGTGAAGGCGGATGCCTTCCCGGTGCTGAATGCACTCAAGGAGATCCACCTGATCCTGTCTCAGGGCGCGCACAACCAGTTCGGCGACTTGCCGTCGACGGCGCGCATCGAGATGCTGATGCAGCAATGGATGCTGGCGCGGCCAGAATTCCGCGAATTTTTGCCCACGCGCGTGATGGTCGCGTATCCGGAACCGTGGATGGACAGGGTCGACGCCATGAAGAAACTGCAGGGCTGGACGGACACGAGCGTCATGCATTTCCGTAACCTGGCCATTTTTGGCGAGCAATTGCTGCTCTCCGTGCGCTACGGCAACTGGAGCGATATCTATGAACCGACCCAGGCCTTCAACTGGGCGCGCTTCTGGCGGCCGCAAGTGCAAGGCTATATCCACGGCTACCGCGCCGCCACCGGGGTCGATCTGTCCGTCGACAGCAGCGACCCGGTGGTCGAATCGACGATGCCTTCGGTGTTGCTGCGCCAGCGCCTGAGCCAGCAGCTGCGCAGCGTCTAGGGCGGGAGCGGGGCGCGTGCATGCTCGACTTTACCAGTGCCCTGTACCTGGGCATGCGCCATCCGGCGGCCTCGCTGGCGCCGTGGAGCAGCCTGACCCTGGGCCAGCCGGCCGCGCTGCGGGAGCCGCCGGGCGCGCAAGCGCTGGCCGCGGCCCTGGCTGCGCTGCAAGGCTGCGAGGCGGCCTGCGTGCTGCCGTCGACCTTGCACCTGTTCTGGGACCTGTTCGGCATGCTGGCTGCCGAGCGGCTGGTGATCCTCATCGATGGCGGCAGCTATGCCATCGCGCGCTGGGGCGCCGAGCGGGCGCAGGCGCTGGGCTTGCCGCTGCGCTTGTTTCCCAGCGGCGATATGGCGGCGCTGCGGCGCCTGGCGGCGGCCTGGGGCAGGCAGGGGCGGCGTCCACTGATCCTGGCCGACGGCTATGTGCCGGGCAGCGACCAGGTCTTGCCGCTGGCCGCTTATGCGGCCCTGGCGCGCCAGGGCGGCGGCTATCTGCTGCTGGACGATACACAGGTGCTGGGCGTGGCGGGCGCGCAAGGCGGCGGCTCGGCGCGGCTGCACGGCTTGCAGGGCGCTTGCGACGAGGCGGGCGGCCATTTGATCGTCGGCGCCTCGCTGGCCAAGGGCTTTGGCGTGCCGCTGGCCGTGCTGGCAGGCAGCGGCGGCCTGTTGCAGCGCTTTGCGGCGCACAGCCAGACGCGCGTGCATGCCAGTCCGCCGTCGGCCGCCGTGCTGGCGGCCGCGCGGCGTGCCATGGCGCTCAATGCGCGCCACGGCGACGCGCTGCGCGCGAGGCTGGCGGACAGGGTGGCGCAATGGAGGACGGGGATGGCGGCGTCTGGCATCGCTTGCCGGGGCGGCAGCTTTCCCGTGCAGCGCCTGCCCGGACGCGCCCACTTGCAGCCAGCCTTGCGCGCGGCGGGCGTGCTGGCGCTGGCGCAAGCGGGGGAAGGTCCCGGGGCGCTGACTTTTCTGCTGCGGGCCGATCAGACGCCCGGGCAACTGGAGCAGGCGATGAATTTGCTTGAACATCACACGAGGAGGCGATATGAACGACGCGTTTGAAATGCTGCCCTTTGCGGGGCAAGCGGGAGCGGCAGGTGAGTACGAGTGGGAGCAGGAGCAGGAGTGGGCGCAGGAGGGGGAATCCGAGTCCGAGTGGGAGGGCGAGCGCTGGCGGCCCGGCAGCGGGCGCTATGGCGGCGGCGTGCGCGCGCGGCCCCCACTGCGCGGCCCGCGCCGCCCCATGCCGCCGCGCTACCAGGCGAATCCGGCGCGTCGGCCCCCACGCCCCGCGCCGCCGCCCTTGCCCTACCTGCCGCCGCGCTACCGGGGCTGGGGCGGCTATCCGGCCATCTATCCCACGCTTTATCCGGCGCCCTATCCCGTGGCGGAACCCGCGTTTGGAGACCAGCAGGAGCCGGAACCTGACCAGGACCAAGGGCAGGACCAGGGGCAGGACGACGGCCAGCAGCAGGGCGAAATCCCGCCGACCCTGGCCGGCACCATGGGCCGGGTGCCGGAAGCGGCCGCCCTCAATTACCTGGCGCTGGGGACGCTGGCCAATGCCTTGCGCGATCCGAATGGCCGGGGGCCGGGCCTGTATGTGATCGAATTCGATGCGGGCGGGCGCCGCCGCGCCTACAGCGGCCAGACGGACGACCTGCACCGGCGCCTGCTGCAGCACCGGCTGTGCGGCCAGATGATGGGCGTGGACCTGAGCGGGCACCAGGTGTATGTGGCGCCCCTGTCCTCGGCGGCGCAGCGGCGCCGCATCGAGCAGCGCATCCACGACGACATGTTCGCCAACCAGCGCGGCGTGCTGACCAACCAGCGGCGCGAACTGGAACTGGCCGTGCTCGGTGAAATGTGGAGCTGAATGTGGACCCGGAAGCCACGCCTTGATCATTGCGAAGGAGAGCATCATGCACCAACTCGAATGCGCATGCGCGCAATGCCGGCAGCGGGCCGGCGCCGCGTTTGAAGTGCTGGAATTCGGCCCGGACTGGCCCGGCAAGGGGGCGGCGCCGGCCGTCTTGAGCGAAGAGGAGGAATTGCAGCTGGCCATGGAATTGCTGGAAGTGGCCAGCGAGGAGGAACTGGAGCAGTTTCTCGGCAAGGTCTTCAAGAGCGTATGGAAGGGCGTCAAGAAAGTGGGTTCCACTATCGCCAATGTGGCCAAGCCCCTGGGCGGCGCCTTGAAGGCCGTGGCCAAGACGGCTTTGCCCTTCGTCGGCGGCGCTCTCGGTTCGATGATACCGATACCGGGCGTGGGCACGGCGCTCGGTTCCGCCCTGGGGCGCGCGGCCAGCGATGCGCTGGAGCTGGAAATGGAAGCCGAGGCGCCGGCCGAGCGCGAACTGGAGATGGCGCGCCGCTTCGTGCGCATCGCGGGGCAGGCGGCCCGTCTGGCGGCCGACGGCGATGGCAGTGCGCGCGCCGTCGAGAGTGCGCTGACGCGGGCCTTGCATCAGCAATTGCCGCATTTCCGCTCGCCTGCGCCGCAGCAGGAAGAGGAAAGCGGGCGCTGGCGCCGACGCGGCAACCGCATCGTCGTCATGGGCGACTGGAACTGAGCGCAGGGAGGCGGGCATGGCGCTGGTCATCGATAGTCACTGCCATGCGGGGCCAGGCGACGGCTTGAGCGGGCCGTGGGACAGCGATGCGCCGCTGCACGCCTACCTGCGCCGCGCCCGGGCGGCCGGCATCGCCCGCAGCGTGCTGTTCGCCGCCTTCCACTCCGATTATGCGATTGCCAACCACGGCGTGGCGCGCCTGGCCGCTTCCGATCCGCAGCGTTTTTATGGCTTTGCCTTCGTGCATGCGCGGCGCGACCGGGGCCGCATCATGGACCTGGTGCGCACGGCCGTCGAACGCTATGGTTTTGTCGGCATCAAGGCGCACCGCTTTGACGCGCGTATCAGCGGCGAAGTGTGCGACGCGGCCCGTTTCTTCGGTCTGCCCGTGCTGTACGACCCGGCCGGCGAGGTGGCCGTGGCCGAACTGCTGGCGCAGCAGTATCCCGACGTCAACTTCATCCTGCCCCACCTGGGCAGTTTCGGCGACGACTGGGCGGCCCAGCTGGCGCTGATCGACCATCTGGTACGCCACCGCAACATCCATACGGACAGCTCGGGCGTGCGCCGCTTTGATTTGCTGGAACAGGCCGTGCGCCGTGCCGGGCCGCACAAGGTCTTGTTCGGCTCGGATGGCCCCTGGTTGCATCCGGGGCTGGAATTGCACAAGATTCACTTGCTGGGCTTGCCGCCGCTGGATGCGGCGCTGATCACGGGCGGCAATTTTTTGCGGCTGGCGGGGCTGGCGTGAGACAGATCACAGGGCGGCTGGCGTGGCCAGCGGTGTCGCGGCAGTAGCGGCTTGCGCCGTGCAGGCGGCCGCCTTGCGGCGTATCTGCAGGGCGCGGTCCGTCACACCCAGGCGGGCGGCGGCGCGCTGGTTGTTGCCGTGTTCCTCGGCCAGCACCAGGCGGATGGCCACGTCGGCGGCGCAGCGTGTGATGTGCGACAGCTTGCAGCCTTGGGCCAGGGCCCGCCGCACGGCCGCCTCGAAATGCTGGTCGGGCCAGGCCGGCGCCAGCAGCCGTTCCTCGGGCGGCAGGGCGCCGATGGTGATGGGGCCGGGGCCGCAATGGCGGTGCCAGATGCGCGTGACGGTCTGGCGCAGTTCGCGCACATTGCCCGGATAATCGCGCAGCAGCAGATATTCGCGCACGGCGGCGTCCAGCGGCGGCGGCTCTTGTTGGGCCAGTTCAGCGAGAAAATGCCGGGCCAGCGGCAGGATGTCGTCCTGGCGCTCGCGCAGGGGCGGCGTCTGGCAACGCCAGCCGGCGATGCGGTAATACAGGTCGGCGCGAAAGGCGCCGCGCGCCACTTCGTCTTCCAGTTCGCGGTTGGTGGCGCAGACGAGGCGAAACTGGGTTGGCTGCCAAGTATTGCCGCCCACGCGCTTGTATTTGCGTTCCTGGATGGCGCGCAGCAGCTGCGCCTGCAGCGGCAGCGGCAGTTCGCCTACTTCATCGAGGAAGAGCACGCCGCCGTCCGCCAGGGCAAAAGCGCCGTCGCGCGCGGCCGCCGCGCCCGTAAAGGCGCCCCGTTCATGGCCGAACAGTTCGCTGCCCGCCAGTTCCGGCGACAGGGTGGTGCAGTCGAGGACGATGAAGCCGCCGCTGCAGTTGCCGAGGCGGTGGACCAGTTGCGCCAGTAAATCCTTGCCCGTGCCCGTTTCACCCATGATCAGCATCGACGCCTGGCTGAAGGCGGCCATTTCCACCACCTGGTGCAGCAGGGCGCTCCAGGCGGCGCTGTCGCCCACCAGCTGCCGGCGCACGGCGCTGGAGGCCAGCAGCTGCGCCACGGCTTGCCAGCGTTGCAGGCGCGCCAGCACCGGGCCCGCATCGACGCTGCCCGCCGGCCACAGCAGCACGTCGAGCACGCCGGCGGCCATCAGCGCGCGCTGTTGCGCGCAGCTGGGTGGCTGGCCGCAGGCGGCAATGGCCAGCACGCGGGCATGGCAGCACAGTGCCGGCAGTGCTTGCAGCAGCTTGGCATCGGCCTCGGCAAACAACACGATGCCCGCTGCATCTTCCTCACCTTCGTGCCGCCGGGCTATAGTTACCTGAGCCTGCTTCAAGGCCGTCATCAGCAAGGCGCCACTGCCAGCCGCCGCCTGCTGCACGATTTCCAGCCACACCTTGAGCATCATATGCCAGCCATCACAGGGCACGAGTCGCCCATCTTAGAAGCCCGATACCCCAGCC
This sequence comes from Janthinobacterium sp. HH106, assembly GCF_001758725.1. Classification (NCBI taxonomy): domain Bacteria; kingdom Pseudomonadati; phylum Pseudomonadota; class Betaproteobacteria; order Burkholderiales; family Oxalobacteraceae; genus Janthinobacterium; species Janthinobacterium sp. HH106. The sequence goes on from NZ_LRIC01000060.1 coordinate 151,115, forward strand.
GTTTGATCTGGCACAAGCGTGCGCGGAAGGCGCACAATGAAAAACGCCGCCTGACTCACATCAGGCGGCGCTATTGAATGACGTACAACAAACGTCAGAATTAACCGTTTTTAACGAACGTCACGACGGTTCATCCAATCGTAGCGAGCGGAAGCGAATTGTGGCCGAGAAGCGCAACCGTACTGAAGTACGGTGAGCATCGCAGGCCGCAAGTCGCGACGCGCAGCAGATTGGATGAACTGTTACTGACGGACGCAATCGACGAAGTAACCGCGCTTGCCATCGACCTCGCGTTTCACCAGACCATGCACATCCGTCTCGAAGCCCGGGAAGCGCTCGTTGAAGTCGCGCGCGAAGCGCAGGTAGTCGACGATGGTCTTGTTGAAGCGCTCGCCCGGGATCAAGAGCGGGATGCCTGGTGGATACGGCGTCAGCAGGATGGACGTGATGCGGCCTTCCAGTTCGTCGATGGCCACGCGCTCGATTTCGCGGTGCGCCATCTTGGCGAACGCGTCCGACGGCTTCATGGCGGGGATCATGTCCGACAGATACATTTCCGTCGTCAGGCGCGCCACGTCGTACGCCTTGTAGAAATCGTGGATTTGCTGGCACAGGTCGCGCAAGCCCATTTTTTCGTAGCGCGGGTTGGCCGCCGCGAATTCCGGCAGGATGCGCCACATCGGCTGGTTCTTGTCGTAGTCGTCCTTGAATTGCTGCAAGGCCGTCAGCAGGGTATTCCAACGGCCCTTGGTGATGCCGATGGTAAACATGATGAAGAACGAGTACAGGCCGCATTTTTCAATGATGACGCCGTGCTCGGCCAGGTATTTGGTGACGATGGACGCGGGAATGCCCGTGTCGCCGAACTGGCCGTCCAGCGACAGGCCCGGGTTGACGATGGTCGCCTTGATCGGGTCGAGCATATTGAAGCCGGGAGCGAGGTCGCCGAAGCCGTGCCAGTCATCCTCGGCGCGTATCATCCAGTCTTCCTGCTGGCCCATGCCTTCGTCGTTGAAGGTGGACGGACCCCACACCTGGAACCACCAGTCCTGGCCCCATTCCTGGTCGATCTTCTTCATGGCGCGGCGGAAATCGAGCGCTTCCATGATCGACTCTTCCACCAGGGCCGTGCCGCCCGGCGCTTCCATCATGGCCGCGGCCACGTCGCACGAGGCGATGATGGAATACTGGGGCGAGGTCGAGGTGTGCATCAGGTAAGCCTCGTTGAAGGCATCCTGGTCCAGCTTGACCATGTCCGATTCGCGCACGAGGATTTGCGAGGCCTGCGACAGGCCGGCCAGCAATTTGTGCGTGGACTGGGTCGAGAAGATCATCGATTCCTTGGCGCGCGGACGGTCCTTGCCGATGGCGTGCATATTCTTGTAGAAATCGTGGAAGGTGGCGTGCGGCAGCCATGCTTCATCGAAGTGCAGGGTGTCGATCTTGCCGTCCAGCATTTCGCGCAGGGTTTCCACATTGTAGATCACGCCATCGTAGGTCGATTGCGTGATGGTGAGAATGCGCGGCTTCTTGTTCTTCGCTTCGCGCGCGAACGGGTTCGCCTCGATCTTGCGGGCAATGCTTTCCGGCGTGAATTCATGCAGCGGGATGGGGCCGATGATGCCCAGATGATTGCGCGTCGGCATCAGGAACACGGGAATGGCACCGCACATGATGATCGAATGCAAGATTGATTTGTGGCAATTGCGGTCGACGACGACGATGTCGCCCGGTGCCACGGTCGAGTGCCACACCATCTTGTTCGAGGTCGAGGTACCGTTGGTGACAAAATAGCAATGATCGGCATTGAAGATGCGCGCCGCATTGCGCTCGGACGCGGCGACAGGGCCCGTATGGTCGAGCAGCTGGCCCAGTTCCTCGACGGCGTTGCAGACGTCGGCGCGCAGCATGTTTTCACCGAAGAACTGGTGGAACATCTGGCCGATCGGCGACTTCAGGAAGGCCACGCCGCCCGAGTGGCCGGGGCAGTGCCACGAGTAGGAACCGTCGTTGGCGTAGTGCACCAGCGCGCGGAAGAACGGCGGCGACAGGCCGTCCAGGTAGGATTTCGCTTCGCGGATGATGTGGCGCGCGACGAATTCCGGCGTATCTTCGAACATGTGGATGAAACCATGCAGTTCGCGCAGGATATCGTTGGGGATGTGGCGCGAAGTGCGCGTCTCGCCGTACAGATAGATCGGGATGTCGGCGTTCTTGTAGCGGATTTCCTCGACGAAGGCGCGCAGGGACTTGAGCGCGTGGTCCGTTTCCTCGATGGAACCGCCGCCGAATTCTTCATCGTCGATCGACAGCACGAAGGCTGACGCGCGCGATTGTTGCTGGGCAAATTGCGACAAATCGCCGTAGCTGGTCACGCCCAGCACTTCCATGCCTTCTTTTTCCATTGCGGCGGCAAGGGCGCGAATACCCAGGCCGGACGTATTTTCAGAACGGAAATCCTCGTCAATGATGACGATGGGGAAACGAAATTTCATGCATGTCTCCAAAAAAGCAAGCCGCCCCTGACAGATGTGAAGGGGCGGACTAGGGCGCGACGGTCAGGCGGTGGTACAACCCGGCAGCCGCAGAAAAAAAATAAGAACGGGATTCTCGCAGAAATGCGGCGTCTGCGGGAAAAAAATATCGCATCAAAGCGTCACAAGCGTACGCTAGCGTGACGCATGGGTGTGACAGGGGTATTACAGCAACATGCTGGCGATCGACATCACCTTATCAGGCTTTGCGTTCCAGCGTGACAAAGGTGTAAGGCAGGCCGGATTTCTCCGAAACATGGGCCTCGCGCGCTGTTTCTTGCCATACGGCATGGTCCACTGCGGGGAAAAACGCGTCGCAATCAAAGGTCTGGCCGATTTCCGTGATGATCAAGCGCTGCGCCAGGGCCAGCGACTGCCGGTAAATCTCGGCGCCGCCGATGACGTAGCCTTCGGCGCCGTCCAGCAGGGCGATGGCCGCTTCCACCGACGAGACCGCTTCCACGCCCTCATGGCGCCAGTCGGCATTGCGCGTGATGACGATGTTGCGGCGGTTTGGCAGCGGCCGGCCGATGGAATCGAAGGTCTTGCGGCCCATGAGGATGGGGTGGCCCGTCGTCAGGCGCTTGAAATGCGCGAGGTCTTCCGGCAGTTTCCACGGCAAGGTGTTGTTGATGCCGATGCCGCCTTGCTGGTCGGTGGCGACGATGATGGTCAAATGGCTCATTGCTTCTGTCAAAGTGGTGGGGGCGGGGCCCGATGCCCGTCATTATCGTTGAAATTGCCGGCAGCCTCCAGATGCGCACGCATGGCTTGCGCCAGCTCGCTTGGTGCTTCCAGCGGAATCATGTGGCCGGTGTTGTCTTTTAGTAAGTGCAAGGTGGCTTGCGGCAGGCGGGCCGCCATGGCGCGCAAATCGTCGGGATGGACGAGCTTGTCGTCTGCGGCGCCCACGATCAGCACGGGGAAATCGAGTTCCGGCAGGCATGCCATCAGGTCGGGGCGGTCTATCGTGGTGATGAATTGCGCCAGCAGCACGTCCTTGCCCAGGTCCAGGCCCATTTGCCGGATCAGGCCCGTGATGGCGGCATCGTCCAGGTGCGACGGGTGCAGCAGTTCACGCAGGCGCTGGCGCGTGATGCCCGCATAGGCATTGCGCTCGAGCATGGCGACGATGCGCTGGCGCGCTTCGATTTCCGCCGGCAGCAAACCTTTGGCGGAATTGGCGATCAAAGTCAAGGATTGCACGCGTTGCGGGTGCGTCAGCGCGTGTTCGAGCGCCAGGTAGGCGCCCAGCGAAAAGCCCACCAGGTGGGCTTGCGGCGCACTGTGGCTGGCGATCAGCTCCTGCATTTGTGGGCGCGTGCGTGCCTGGTGCAGGGGCACGTGCCGTAGATCGAAGGCGTCGCCCAGGGCAGGCGCCAGGCGTGACCACAAGCGTTCATCGCACAGGGTGCCGGGGATGCAGTCGAGTTGTATCTTGGTATTGTTCAAGGACAAACCTGGGTTCAAGTCGCTCATGAGGGTGAAAATTTTTGTCGAGCGGCATTATCCGTTATTTTGCGTATTAGGACAGCCGTACGGCATTTTCCGCATGGCATTATTTTCAATAGTGCGCCGCTGACAAGCAGGAACTTTATGGTAGGCTCATGGCTCATCAAGCCGGGGTACCGGCGACGTGACCTGAAACACCGAATGCAACCCACACATTAAAGAGGAAACACCATGGCGATCAGTTTGCAAAAAGGCGGCAATGTCAACTTGAGCAAGGAAGCTCCTGGCTTGAAGAAAATCGTGATTGGCCTGGGCTGGGACCCGCGCGCCACCGATGGCGCCGCTTTCGACCTGGACGGCAGCGCCTTCCTGCTGAAAACGGATGGCAAGGCCCGTTCCGACGCTGATTTCATTTTTTATAACAATCTGAAGTCGGCTGACGGCTCCATCGTCCACGCGGGCGACAACACCACGGGCGGCGGTGACGGCGACGACGAGAAAATCGCCGTCGACCTGGCCAACGTGCCGGCCGACATCGACAAGATCGCCGTGGCCGTCACCATCCACGATGCGGAAAACCGCAAGCAGAACTTCGGCATGGTGGGCAAGGCTTACATCCGTTGCCTGAACGGCGACAACGGCACGGAAATCGCCCGCTACGACTTGTCGGAAGACGGCTCGACGGAAGCGGCCATGATCTTCGGCGAAATCTACCGCGCCGGCAGCGAATGGAAATTCAAGGCCATCGGCCAGGGTTTCAAAGGCGGCCTGGGCCCCTTGGCACGTTCTTTCGGCATCAACGCCTAATAACACCTGTCAAAACCTACTGCGCGTCGCGATTTGCGGCCTCCGATGCTCACTGTGCTAAAGCACAGCTCCGCGTCTCGGCCACAACTCGTTGCCGCTCGCTACGGTTTTGTCAGGCGTTGCAATGTAAAAAAGCGGCCCATGGCGGCGTTGCGTCGCCATGCACGTTCCGTACTATTCGTACTGTCTTCGGACGACGCGCCTTGCCCTGAGCCGTTGTCCGAAGCTCCCACACCTGAATACATCATCCCATGGAAAACCTGATCAAGGGGCAGCGCCTGGCGCTGTCCGGCCTCGTCACGGGCAACGTCGTGCAGCTGGGGCTCGCCAGCGCTGGCGTGGCGCTGGATTTTGCCTGTTTCGGCCTCGATGCCGCCGGCAAATTGTCCGACGACCGCTACATGACTTTCTTTAACCAGCCGCGCACGCCGTGCGGCGGCGTGGAAACCTCGGCGCCGTCCGGCGATGCGGCCGGCTTCAGCTACCAGCTGGACCGTTTGCCTGCATCCATCGACCGCCTCGTCGTCACTGCTGCCATCGATGGCGCGGCCACCATGGCGCAGCTGGGCAGCAGCTACCTGCGCCTGCTGGACGGCGGGCGCGAACTGGCCCGCTTCGCCTTTGCCGGGCCTGATTTTGCACAGGAAAAAGCCGTCATGCTGGGCGAGTTCTACCGCAAGGACGGCGGCTGGCGCTTCATGGCCGTGGGCCAGGGTTTTAACGGCGGCCTGGACGCGCTGGTCGCCCATTTCGGCGGCGAAGTGGCCGAGGCCGCGCCAGAGCCTGCGGCGGCGAAGATTTCCTTGTCGAAAATTTCGCTGACCAAGGCGGGGCAGACGCACAAGGTCTCGCTGGAAAAGGGCGCGGGCGCGCCGAACAAACTGACCGTCAAGGCCACCTGGGTCGACAACGGCGATGGCGACGACGATAACGACGACCTCGATTTGCGGGTCGGCATCCTCTTGCCGAACGGCCAGATGCGCTTCATCCAGGCGCCGGACACGGCCGGGAACTTCGACCGCATGCCTTTCGTGCGCCACCTGGGCGACGTGGCCGGTGCGGCGGGCAAGGAACCGGCCACGGAAACGGTGGAAGTCAATCCTGCGCTGGCGCAGCATTACGGCGGCACGGTGGGCCTCGTCTTCAGCGTGTACTCGGCGGTGGCCAACGGCGCCGTGTCGGTCGCCTCCATGCGGCCGAAGATGGTCATGCAGTATGGCCAGCAGATCGTCGAGTGCGACTTCGATTTCCGCCTGTCCAAGGCTGCCGACGACGATTCCGTCTACACCTATGTGATCGGCATGGCGCGCGTCACGCCCGACAGCATCATCCTCGAGCCGTCCGGCAAGACGTCGGAGCCCGGCAGCGAAGCGACGCCGTGGCTGAGCTGGCAGGGCGAGAATCTGCAGCTGGCCTTCAACGGTCCCGTCGTCTTCAAGGGCGAGGACAAGGAAGATGAAGATGATTGCAATGCGGACAATCCACGCCGCTATATCGCCTAGGAGACACTGATGGAAACCTTGTCCAAGGGTCAGCGTCTGCCGCTGGCCAATCTCGTTCCCGATGGCGTCTTGCAGGTCGGCGTTGCCGCGCATGGCCTGGCGCTGGACGTGGCCTGTTTCGGCCTCGATGCGGCCGGCAAACTGTCCGACGAGCGCTACATGACTTTTTTCAACCAGCCGCGCACGCCGTGCGGCGGCGTGGAAGCGCGCGCCGGCAGCGGCGGCGACATGGCCGAGTTTGCCTTGCAGCTGGCGCGCTTGCCGGCCGGAATCAACCGCCTCGTCGTGACGGCTTCCATCGATGGCGGCGGCGTGATGTCGCAACTGCAATCGGGCCACGTGCGTTTGCAGGCGGGCGGGCGCGAGCTGGCCCGCTTCGCGTTCGCGGGCAGTGATTTTGCGCAAGAAAAAGCCGTCATGCTGGCAGAAATTTACCGCAAGGATGGCGGCTGGCGCTGCATGGCCGTGGGCCAGGGCTTCAATGGGGGCCTCGATGCGCTGGTGCGCCACTTCGGCGGCGAAGTCGACCAGGCCACTCCTGCCACCCCTGCCGCGCCTGCGCAGGCTTCGGCCGTCATGCAGGCAAAGATCAATCTGGAAAAGCGCGTCGAACGCGAGGCACCGCAACTGGTGAGCCTGGTCAAGCAGGCGGGCGTGTCCTTGCAAAAAGTGGGTCTGTCGGAGCACCGCGCCAAGGTCTGTCTGTGCCTCGATATTTCCGGCTCCATGGGACGGCTGTACAAAGAGGGGCTGGTGCAGCGCTTTGCCGAGCGCATCCTGGCGCTGGGCTGCAAGTTCGACGACGATGGCGAGATCGACGTTTTCCTGTTCGGCAAGAACGTCCACCATCCGGCACCGATGGCCTTGAGTAACTGCAATACCTACGTAGGCCAGGCCATACAGCGTCATCCGCTCGAAGGCGACACGCGCTATGGCGCCGCCATGCAGGCGATCCGCGCGTTTTATTTCCCAGACAAGGCCGGCGGCGAGCGCACGCGGCCCATCGCGGCCGAGCTGCCCGTGTACGTGATGTTCGTCACCGATGGCGGCACCAGCGACCAGGCGACAACGGAGAAACAGTTGCGCTGGGCCAGTAACGAGCCCATCTTCTGGCAATTCATGGGCATCGGCAAGGGACGCAAGTCGAAAAGCAAGTTCCTCGCCGCCTTTGCCGATTCCGATTTCCCGTTTCTGGAAAAGCTCGACGAACTGCAGGGCCGCCTGGTCGACAACGCCAATTACTTTTCCGTCAGCTCGCCCGACGAGCACAGCGACGCAGAACTGTATGATTTATTGATGACGGAATATCCGGGCTGGCTGAAACTGGCGCGCGGCAATGGCTTGCTGAGGTAACGTAAAGATAGCGCAAAGGTCATCGGATGAGGCTGTACAGCCACAAGTGCAAGAGATTTGTAAATTGAAGTAAATAACAATGGTTCGCATTTGCTTTGCTCCTTGCAATCGTGGCATGCTTGGCATGTGCTCTCACGCTGCGGCGTAGTGCCTCATCCGTAGCGTCTCGATTATCTTTTAGCCAAATGCATAAACTTCTTTTCCATTGCCTGGCGGGCGGCAGCCTGCTCGTCTCCGGCGCCGCTGTCCAGGCGCAAACCGTCACCGGCGACAATGCCGTCAAGCCGGCGCCGGCCGCCGGGTCTCCGCCGTCCGTCAGCGTGACGGCCGAACGTCCCACGGGCCGCATCGACCGGCAAGTCTACGACGTCAAGTCCGACGTCGGCAGCACCAATGGCACGGCGGCCGATGCCTTGAACAATGTGCCGTCGGTGGCCGTCGATCCCGATGGGGCCGTCTCTCTGCGCGGCAGCAGCAATGTGCAGATCTTGATCGATGGCAAGCCGTCGGCCATGCTGCAGGGCGATTCGCGCGGCGCCACCCTGAACGCCATGGCCGCCGACGATATCGAATCCGTGGAAGTGATCAACAATCCCGGCGCCCAGTTCGGCAACGAGGCCGGTGGCGGCCCGATCCTGAACCTGGTGATGCGGCGCAACCGCAAGCCGGGCGGTTTTACCACCGTCAACGCGAATGCGGGCATTGCCGGACGCTACAACAGCTCCGTCTCCGGCACCTATAACGAGGGGCCGTGGGGCTACCAGGGCGGCATCAATGTGCGCCATGACGGCCGCAATTCCGTGGCCGAGGTCAGCCGCGAGCGCCTGGAGCGTGGCACGGGCGCGTTCGCCCCCAGCAGTCAGCAGTCCACCAGCAATGGCTTGAACGACTCGCTGGGCTTGCATGGCACCGTCAATTACAACCTGAACGCCAACGACACCCTTGCCGCCAGCGTGTCGTATAACGGGCGCAGCAACGACCAGCGCTCGCTCGACCGCTACCTCAATGGCGACAGCACGGGCAGCACCATCGGCGACTATGTGCGCAGTACCGTGCGCAACGGCGACAGCCGCAACTACAGCTGGGGCGCGCGCTACGACCACAAGGGCGAGTTGCCGGGGGAAACTCTCAAGATCGATTTGCGCGTGTCGTCGTCGACCAACGAGAGCGACAGCGATTACGCCAATACCTATGCGGTGGCGCCCGTGAATGCCTTCGACAGCCGCGCGCGCCAGCACAGCGAGACGGGCAACCGCATCGTCGACTTCAGCGGCGACTACGAGCGTCCGCTGGCGGGCGGCACGGCCAAGCTCGGCTACAAGGTGGCCGACAACAAGAGCAGCTTCGACACCCTGTACACGGACATCAACCCGGCCAGTCTGCTTGCCACCGTCAACCCCATGCGCAGCAACCGTTTCGAGCTCGACGAACGCACCATTGCGCTGTACGGCTCCTACCAGATGCGCCTGAGCGAGCGCTGGGGTGCGCTGGCCGGCTTGCGCGCCGAATACACGGACTTGAACGTGCGCCAGATCACCAGCGGCGTCGAGGCCGGCAACAATTACATCAACTACATTCCCAGCCTGTTCGCCACGTATAAGGTCAGCGACGAGAGCAACCTGCGCTTCAGCTATGCGCACCGCCTGCGCCGCCCGAGCGCGGGCGACCTGAACCCGTACGTGATCTACCGCGATGAGTTCAATGTGTCGGCCGGCAACCCGAAGCTGAAACCCACGCAGACGGATTCGTTCGAGATCGGCTATGAAACCAAATTGTTTGGTCTGGAAAGCAGCTTGCGTGCCTACCACCGGCGCGACACGGATGCCATCGTCGATTACCGCTATTTCATCAGTGACAATGTGCTGCTGACAACGCGGGAAAACGGCGAGGGCAGCCATTCGAGCGGCCTGGAGTTCAGCGTCAGCGGCAAGCTCACGCCATCGTTGACCCTGAACACGAGCGGCAACCTGGCGCGCAGCCAGCAGACGAGTTCCGACGACCTGGGCAACCGCAGCACGCGCACGGCGAATGCCCTGAGCGGCCGCGCGCGCCTCAATTACCAGATCAACCCGGCCAACCAGCTGCAGCTGGCCCTGCAAATGCAGGGCAAGATGCTGTCGGGACAGGGCTACCGTTCGCCGAACAACACCTTGAACGTGAGCTGGCGCCACACGGTGACGCCGCAGCTGAGCCTGGTCATGAATGTGACCGATGTGTTCAGCAGCAACAAGATGGAAACCGTCATCAACAGCGCTTCCTTGCGCGAGACGAGCACGCGGCGCTTCGATGGACGCATGATTTACGTGGGGCTGTCGTACCGCCTGGGCGGCGCCACGTCGGCGGCGAAAGAGGGCGAACGGGAACCTCGCTTCGGTCCGCCGGGCGGACGGGGGCCGGGCGGCCCAGGCGGTCCCGGCCCTGGCGGACCGGGAGGCGAAGCAGGCTAGGCCGCCGCCGCGATCTCGTTCAGGAAGTCGATGAAACTGTCCGCATGGCGCTCGAAGCGCCATGCGCCCATGCCGTGTTCTGCCGTGTACACGGGCGCATCGCCGCCGGCAATGGCGCCCAGGTCCAGGCAATACGGATCGGCGCCCGCGTCGGCGATCACCAGGTATTGTTCCGGCCAGCCGGCGATGGCGGCGCCGCTGACGGCATCCCAGGCGTAACCGTACTGGGCCTTGACCAGCTCGGCCGCGCCGTACAGGCTCAAGCCCTGGAAATACTGTGGGCTGTCGATCAACACCCGCAGCGGCGAATGGCAAGCGAGGAAGCGCCGGTACTGCTCCGGCAAGGTCCAGCGCTGCGCGATGCCGGCCATGTCGGCGGCGCTGGCGATGCTCAGCCAGTTCGAAGGCTGCGCCAGATCCTGCTCCTTCTTGCGCCGGGCCGCCAGCTTTTTCTCCAGCCTGGCGGCAGCCTTTTCCAGCGGCGTGCGCGGTTCATCGAGCGCCCCGTGGGTGACGGGCGCCGCATGGCCTGCGCCATCCGGGTAGCCATCGCGCTGCCAGGCCTGCACAGCCACCAGTCGCAGCTGCTCTTCCTTCCAATGGCCGGGATCGTACGGCAAACCGGCATCGAAAGGCTGGCGGCTGAAGACGGCCAGGCTTTTCACGGCCTTGGCGCGCACGCTCAGCTTGGCATTTTCCGCAGTGGCCAAGGCCACGAGCGGAGCATACGCCTCCTTGCCCATGCTTTTGAGCATGCCATCCACGCCCCAGTAGGCGAGGCCGTCCATATCAAGGCTCCAGCTGAAAAAATCGCCGTATTCTCCCGGTTCGGCCAGGGCGACGATATCCGTCATCAGGAAGGCGCGCCAGTGCAGCAACTGGCCTTCCCTGGCGTAGGCGGTCAGGATAGCGAGCACGGCTTGCCGCTCGTCGGCCGCATGCTTTTTCAGCAACCGGTCTTTCAGCTTGGAAAACTTAACGCCGTCCGTTTCGTCAAACAGCTTGCGGTGCAGGGCTGCCAGCGGTGCGACCGCCATCAGACGGCCATCGCCGCCTTGATCGGCGCATGGTGTTCATAACCTTCCAGCGAGAAATCCGACGGTTCGATCTTTTCCAGCCATTCCGGTTCGTATTTGCCCGTCTTCGCGTAATCGGGCACGCGGTCGGAAATGACAAACTTGGGCGCCGGGAACGGCGTGCGCTTCAATTGTTCTTCCACCATGTCGAGGTGGTTTTCATAGATGTGCGCGTCGCCGATGAAGTAGGTGAACCAGCGCGGCGTGTAGCCCGTCAGGCGCGCCACCAGGTGCAGCAGGGCCGCGCCTTCGGCGATGTTGAACGGCGTGCCCAGGCCGATATCGTTGCTGCGCACATATAAACACAGCGAAATTTCGCGCGTGCTGGCGTTCGGGATGAACTGGTACAGCAAGTGGCAGGCGGGCAGGGCGACGGCATCGAGCACGGCCGGGTTCCAGCCGTGGAACAGGATGCGCCGGCTGCCTGGATTGGTCATGATGGTGTCCAGGCATTCGCGCAACTGGTCGACGGCCTTGTACAGCAGCACTTTTTGCACGCCGTCCTCGACGATGGGGGCGACCAGGGTAAAACCGTTCGCTTGCGCGTCGGCGATTTGCGCGGGCTGGTCGGCGTCGAGCAGCTTGTACGCGGGCCATTGACGCCATTGCACGCCGTACACGGGACCGAGGTCATCCTCGCCTTCGCGGTAGGGGTTGGCCAGCCATTGCGCATTTTCATTGGCGTTCTGGTCCCACACCTTGCAGCCCAGCGCGCGGAACTCGGCCGCGTTGCGCGAGGCGCGCAGGAAGGCGCACAATTCGCCGATCACGGATTTGAAAGCCAGTTTCTTGGTCGTGACGGCAGGGAAGTTGCCGTTGGCCAAGTCGAAACGCATCATGGCGCCCGGCACGCTCAGGGTGCGGATGCCCGTGCGGTTGTCTTGCCAGCTGCCCGTTTCGAGCACGGTCTTGATCAAATCTTGATATTGCTGCATGTATTTCTCCAACGGTAAGGATGGTGATTGTAACGCAGGCGCGACAGGCGGTCTGCGGGCCGCATACATAATTACGCGGCCGGCTTACCTGTAAACATGACTCTGTGGTAATTTGTGTGTCCTTGAAGAAATACACAGAAACGGCAGACGCTGCACCATGTTCTTGCGACAATTTGTAAATAATAATAACGGCGCCGTAGTGGAGATGAGCAGGGCCGATTTTTTCAAGGCCAATCTGCGCCTGATCCTGGCTTGGCCCTTGCTGGGGCTGGTCCTGTGCGCGGTGCTGTGGACGGCCACCTTGCTGCAGCTGGAGGCGGAAAAAAAGGTGGCGCAGCAGCAGGCGCTCGACAGCGTTTCCTCGTTGTCGAAAGCCTACAGCCAGTATCTGCTGCGCACCCTGGAGCAGATGGACCAGCTGACCTTGCAGCTCAAGTATGAATGGGAAAATTCGCGCGGCCAGTTGCGTCTCGACCAATTGAAGACGCAGGGCATGTATGCCTTGCCGCAATTTGCCATCGTCGCCATTCTCGACCGCAAGGGCCATCCCGTGACGGCCACGGCGCCGCTGCAGCGCCTGCGCGTCAACGAGCGCAGCGATTTCCTGCTGCGCCACTGGCGCAGCAATTCCAGCGCCCTGCGCATCGCGCTGGGAAAGGCCAATGCCGCCAGCGAAGCGGCGGCACCCCCGGGCGTCGACGAAAGCCTCGTGCATTTCACGCGCCGGCTGGAAGACGTGGATGGCAATTTCGACGGCGTGCTGCTGATCTCCATCCACTCCAGCTATTTTTCCGAATTCTACAACAGTGTCAATTTCGGCAAGTTCGGCATGTCCGCCATGGTGGGGGAAGAGGGCGAGCTGTTCAGCACGCGTCTCGGTGCGCGCGTGTTGCCGGCCCAGAGCGCACAGGGCACGCCATTCCTCGACACCAGTTTCCTGGAAACGGAGAGCGGCGCCCTGCATTCGGGCGGCAGGATCGCTTTTTCCGACAAACAAAGCCGTTATGTGGGCTGGCAGGCGTTGAAAGCCTATCCGTTTACGGCCGTGGTCGGCCTGTCGGACGGCGAAATGCTGCACCCCTACGAGGAAACGCGCACCATCTATATCGGCATCGCGCTGGCCGTCACCGTGCTGCTGCTGGCCTTTGCCGCCGTCGCCACGGTGCTGTCGCTGCGCCTGGCGTGGCGCCACCACCAGTCCGAAGGCGTGCGCAATGCTTACCGCATGGCCACAGAAGGCACGAGCGACGGCTTTTATATCATCGCCGCCCTGCGCGGCGCCGATGGCAGCATCCTCGATTTCGAGATGGTCGACTGCAACGAGCCAGGCGCCGGCTACTTCGGCGTGCGGCGCGAACAATTGCTGGGCATGCGCCTGCAGTCGCGCGCCCATGAGCCGTATTTCCGCGACCTGATCCACAATTACCGGGCCGCCATGGAGTCCGGCTTCTCCGAGGAAGAGATCGAGCTGCCGGAAGGCAATCCCTTCAAGCTGCGCTGGATACGCCGGCGCCTGGTGCGCAGCGGCGACCGCCTGGCCGTCACCCTGCAAGACATCAGCACGGCCAAGGAGCACGAGCGCGACTTGCGCCGCCTGGCCAACGAGGACGGCTTGACGGGCTTGCCCAACCGATACTGGCTGCAGCAATTCCTGCCCGGCGCCCTGGGCCGCGCCGCCATCGCGCGGCGCATGCTGGCGCTGCTGTTCATCGACCTGGACGGCTTCAAGGATATCAACGATACGCAGGGCCACGCCGAGGGAGATAAAGTGCTGCGCGCCGCCTCGCTGCGCCTGAAGGCCGTGCTGCGGCCGGGCGACCACGTCGTGCGCCTGGGCGGCGACGAATTCGTTGTCGTGCTCGACCCGGTGGAGGACGACAGCCGCGCCGAGCAGGTGGCGCAGCGCATCGCCATCGCCTTTGACGAACCGTTTTACCTGGGCAGCGAACGCCACAAGATGGGCGCCTCGATCGGCATCAGCCTGTATCCGCGCGATGGCGCCGAGACGGAAGTGCTGCTGAAGAACGCCGACATCGCCATGTACGCCGTGAAAGTGGCGGGCAAGGGCCATCACCGCTTCTTCCAGCCGGAATTGTTCGAAACCATCCGCAGCCGCCGCGAACTGGAGCAAAGCCTGGTGGCGGCGCTGGAGCAGGACCAGTTCCTCGTCGTCTACCAGCCGCGCGTCGACGCCATGAGCGGGCAGCTGTGCAGCATGGAGGCGCTGGTGCGATGGCACCATCCGCAGCATGGCATGGTGCCGCCGCTGGAATTCATCCCCGTGGCCGAGAGCAGCGGCCTGATTTCGCAGCTGGGCGAAGTCGTCATCGAAAAGGTGTGCCTGCAGATGGCGCGCTGGCAAGCCAGCGGACTGGAACTGGTGCCCGTATCGATCAACGTGTCGGCGCGCCAGTTCGGCCGTGGCGACGTGCACCAGGTGCTGGCGTCCGCGCTGACGCGCCACCGCATCGACGCGCGCCTGATCGAGGTGGAGATCACGGAATCGGCCATGATGGATGAGCAGAACCGCGCCGTGGAGCAGCTGTCGGCCATCCGCGCGCTGGGCGTGCGCCTGCTGGTCGACGATTTCGGTACCGGCTATTCCTCGCTGTCGCAGCTGCAGAAGTTCGCCATGGATGGCTTGAAGATCGACCGCGCCTTCACCATGGAGCTGGGCCGCTCGGAGCAGGGCGAGGTCTTCGTGCGCGCCATCCTGTCGATGGCCCATGCGCTGGGCATGAGCGTGGTGGCCGAAGGCGTGGAGACGCGCGAGCAGCTCGACATCCTGCGCGCGCTGCAATGCAATGAAGTGCAGGGCTATTTCATCTCGCGTCCCGTGCCGGCCGAACAGATGCTGGCGCTGATGCATCAGCGCTTCCTGATACCGCTTCCAGCCCCGGCGCCGGCGCTGTAGAACTTCGTGATTGACATGGAAAACAACGCCGTTTCATAAAAAGAGCGAACGTTCGCTTTTTTCTAAAAAATATTATATGCTTCGCTCATGCCGTCAGTGAATTGGAGTTCACGGCGGCAAGAACAGTGCAGGACGGGTGAGGTTGAGCTACCCGGGACAATGTGACGAAGACACTTCATATAATAAAGAGAGACTAACTTGAAACATAAATATCTGCCCCTCCTCATCGCCGTCGCATGCGCCGGCTTCGCTTCCACCGCCCAGGCATCGGGCTACCGTTTCGGCTCGCAAAGCGTTTCCGCCCAGGGCACGGCCGACGCCAGCGGCGCCGAAGCGGCCGACGCGTCGACCATTTTCTATAACCCGGCCGGCATGGCGCGCCTGGAAGGCACGCAATTCGTGGGCGGCGGCACCCTGGTGGTACCGCATTCGACCTACACGGATTCGGGCTCCAAGCCTTTCTTCCCCGGCAACCGCACGCCTTACGCGGCAACCAAGGACTATGCGCCGGATGCCGTGTTCGCGCCAGCGCTGTATGCCAGCAAGAAAATCAATGAGCAGTGGACCGTCGGCGCTGGCCTGTTCGTGCCGTATGGCGCCAAGCTCGACTACGGCAACGACTGGTATGGCCGCTACGCGATCACCAATATCAAGCTCGAAGCCATCGCCCTGAATCCTTCCGTGTCGTTCAAGCTGGACCAGCACCACTCGTTCGGTTTCGGCGTGACGGCCGAATACATGAAGGCGGAACTGGGCCAGGGCGTGGACGTGCCGGGTTCGGTTGCCTTCCTGGGCAAGTTTGCCCCTAGCGCATCGCAGGCCTTCCTGGCCAATATCGCCAAGACGCAGGGTCTGGCTGCGGCGCAAGCTGCGGGCGCCGCGCTGCAGGGCCCGATCAAGGATGGCCATGCCTCGATGGATGGCCATGACTGGGGCTTCGGCTTCAACCTGGGCTACCTGTACCAGCTGAACGAAGGCACGCGTTTCGGTATCGCCTACCGCTCGTCGATTTCGCACAAGCTCAAGGGCAGCACCATCTGGGACTTCTCGCAAGTGACGAGCAATCCGGCCGTGAACGCTTTCATCGCCAAGGCGTCGAATAAGGTCAATTCGGAAGCGCTGGTGGAATTGCGCACGCCGGAAACCCTGTCGGTCAACGCCTTCCATCAGATGGATGATAAATGGGCCTTGATGGGCGACGTCACCTGGACCCGCACTTCGCGCCTGCAGAACCTGGATATCCAGTTCCCGCCGACGGCCGAAGGCGCCGAGCGCATTCGCCAGAACTGGAAAGACACCTACCGCGTCTCGCTGGGCACCAACTACAAGTACAGCGAAAGCCTGATGTTGCGCGCCGGTATCGCCCACGACCAGGCGCCGGTCCGCAGCGCCGAATTGCGCCACCCGGCCTTGCCGGACAGCGACCGCATGCAGTATTCGATCGGCGCGAACTGGAAGCTGAACGCCAATTCCTCGATCGACCTGGCTTACAGCTATATCGACTTCAAGGATGCTGACGTCAACTACACAAACGACTGCTCGCCGGTCAAGACGGGTTGCACCGGCAACGGTGAAACCACCAAGGGCCTGTTCAAGACCCGCATGCAGTTGATCGGTCTCGCTTACAACTACAAGTTCTAAGCAGGTAGTGGCGGCCGACCCGGCCGCCATGAAAGGAAAAAAGCGCCTTCGGGCGCTTTTTTTTGGGGGGCAGACCCCAGCGGTGGTGCGCTGTTGGGCGCGGTAGGGTGTAGGTCGGATTAGCGTGGCGAAGCCGCGCGTAATCCGACGGTATTGTTGGCGATGGCTGTGGTGTTGTCGGGTTACGCGCTATGCGCTAACCCGACCTACCCCGACCTACGCCGATGGTGCCTTGTTACGCATGGCCTGATCCAGCAGGGTCAATGCCAGCCGCACGCTGTCGTCCGGCAGTTCCAGCAAGTTATCCCCCACATACCACTCCACCACGCTGTGCCCGGGCAGGGCCGCGTGGCTGGCGCGGCCGAAAAGCCAGATGCCGTGGTCTTCGGCCACCTGGTTGCGGATGGCGATGGCCCGCTCGCGCGATACGGGCAGGTGCAGGTGCAGCATGTTGGCCTGCGGCTGGGCGGGATTGACGGCGATCGATGGAAAATCGCGCAGCAGCGCGTACAGCCACTGCGTGCGCGCAAAATAGCGGGGCATGGCGGCGAGGCGCGCGTCGAACTGCATGGCGGCGGCCACCACGTAGGGCGTGCGGTGCACGATGTTGCCGCCCTGGCGGTGGAACCACGCGCGCGCACGCTCGACAAACGGGCGGCTGCCGGCCAGCATGGCGCCGCCGAGGCCGCCGATGCCCTTGTACAGCGACACGTAGACGGAATCAAAACCGTCGCAGATGGCGGGCAGGGGCTGGTCGAAGCCCGCTTGCGCTTCCCACAGGCGCGCGCCATCCATGTGCAGGTGGATGTTGCGGTCGTTGCAGTGCAGCTTGATCTGGCGCAAGTCTTCCCACGACGGACACTGGCCGCCGATCTCGCGCATCGGCAGTTCGACCTGCGCGGCGCCCAGCGCATCGGGCACGGCGCGCAGGTCGTCCACCGTCCACGGGCGGTGCGGGTCGCCCAGCATCAAGCCCTTGAAGTGATCGAGCAATTCATGGTTGCCCCGCTCGTGGCGCAGGATGTGCGAGGTCGGGTGCAGCGCGACGAGGCGCGAGCCCCGGTCCTGGCAGGCCAGGCGCAGGGCCGTGACTTGCGTCATGGTGCCTGTGATGCAGAATACGGCCGCCTCGAAGCCGAGCAGGCCGGCGATCTTGTTCTCGAACTGTTCGATCAGCGCGCCTTCGCCATAGGTATCGTGTGCAACATCGTTGGCATCGCACCAGGCGGCCATGGCGGCGAAGGTGGCCGCTGGCGTGGGCTGGCGGTGGCCCGGCAGGATGGTATGGCAGCGCTGGCGCAGTTCAAGCTCGTTCACGGTGTTTTCCTTACAGGGTGGCCGTGGCCAGTTTCGCGCCAAAGCCGATGAACATGGCGCCCACGCCGCCGCCCATGCCGGCCGACAGGCGGCGACGGCGGCGGAAGGTCTCGGCCAGCCGCGCGCCGACAAAGATGATGGCCGTCAGGTAGGTAAAGCTGATCACCTGGCAGATCAGGCCCAGGCCGATGAAGGACAGCACGGGCTTTGCAAAGGCCGGGTCGACGAACTGGATGAAAAACGAGATGAAGAACAAAATCGCTTTCGGGTTCATCAGGCTGATGATCAGGGCCTTGCGGAACGGGTCGCTTTCCTTGACGGGGGCCGGCACGGCTGCCGCTTCGCCTTCAGCGGGCGCGGGGGCGCGCAGCTTGCGCCAGCAGCCTATCAGCATCTGCAGGCCGATCCAGCCCAGGTAGGCCGCGCCGATGTATTTCACCACATAGAACAGGGCCGGGCTGGCTTTCAGCAGCGAAGCGACGCCGCAGGCCGACAGCACCATCAGAATCAGGTCGCCGGCGAAGATGCCGAAGGCGCCCTGGTAGGCGGGCCGCACGCCGCGCTGGGCGGCGACCGACAGCACGTACATGGAATTGGGGCCGGGCAGGATGACGATGAAGATGGTCCCCAGTAAAAAGGTCCAGAAATCGGTGATGCCCAGGTTGGCGTGGAAAAGTGCGTTCATGATTATTCCGCTGGATTGAGCTGTACGTGATGAAATTGCAGTGCGGCGAGATTCGCGTAGATGCCGCCAAGGGCGACCAGCGACGCATGCGTGCCCGTCTCGACGATCCTGCCGTCTTCCATGACGATGATGCGGTCGGCCCGCTGCACGGTGGCCAGGCGGTGCGCGATGATGACGGTGGTGCGGCCCACCATGGCCGCCTCCAGCGCCTTTTGCACCAGGCGTTCCGATTCCGCGTCGAGCGCGCTGGTCGCTTCGTCGAGCAGCAGCAGCGGCGGGTTTTTCAGCAGGGCGCGGGCGATGGCGATGCGCTGGCGCTGGCCGCCGGACAGGCGCACGCCCCGTTCGCCGAGGAAGGATTTGTAGCCGTTCGGCAGGCGTTCGATGAATTCGTGGGCGGCCGCCATCTTCGCGGCGGCGATGACGTCGTCGTCGCTGGCGCCGGCGCGGCCATAGCGGATGTTTTCCATGGCGTCGGCCGAGAAGATCACCGTATCCTGCGGCACGATGCCGATGGCGTCGCGCAGGGTGTGCAGATCGAGCTGCTTGATGTCGACGCCGTCGAGGCGGATGCTGCCGCTTTGCGGGTCATAGAAGCGCAGGAACAGCTGGAACAGCGTGGTCTTGCCGGCGCCCGACGGGCCAACGACGGCCACCGTTTCGCCGGCGCGGATGTCGAGGCTGACGTGGTTCAGGGCGTGCGTATCGGGACGCGACGGATACGAGAACATGACGTCGTCCAGCGACAGCGAAGCGCCGTTCGCGGCGCGCGCCGGCAGCGGCAGCGGCGTGGCAGGCGACTCGATTTCCGATTTGACGGCCATCAGTTCCAGCAGGCGCTCGGTGGCACCGGCGGCGCGCTGCGCTTCGCCCATGACTTCGGACAGGGCGCCGATGGCGCCGGCCACGATGGAAGCGTACAGGATGAACTGGCCCAGGTCGCCGCCCGTCATCGCGCCTTCCAGCACGGCGCGCGCGCCCAGCCACAGGACGAACACGATGGTGCCGAAGACCAGCAAAATTGCGATCATGGTCAAGAGGGCGCGGGCGCGGATGCGGCGCATGGCCGTCATGAAGGCGCCTTCGACGGAGTCGCCAAAGCGTTTCGATTCGATTTTCTCGTGCGTAAACGCCTGCACGGTGGGCATGGCGTTGAGGATTTCGCCGGCCATGGCCGACGCGTCGGCGATGCGGTCCTGCGAATCGCGCGACAGCTTGCGCACCTTGCGGCCAAACACGATGATGGGCACGACGACGAGAATCAAGAGGCCGATGATGATGCCGGCCAGCTTGGCGCTGGTGACGAACAGCATCACCAGGCCGCCCAGGAACAGCAGCACATTGCGCAGCGCCATCGAGATGCTGGTGCCGACGACGGCCTGGATCAAGGTCGTGTCGGTGGTGATGCGCGACAGGACTTCGCCCGTCTGCGTGGTCTCAAAGAATTCCGGGCTTTGCGTGACGACGTGGCGGTACACGGCGCTGCGGATGTCGGCCGTGACGCGCTCGCCCAGCCACGACACCGTGTAAAAGCGCGCCGCCGTGGCCAGCGCCAGGATGGACGCCACGCCGAACAGGGCGAGGAAGACCAGGTCGACGTGCTGGATGCTTTTCGAGCCGGCCGCGCCGCCGAAACCGAGGTCGATCATCTGCTTGAAGGCGGCTGGAATGGCCAGGGTCGAGGCGGCGGCCACCACCAGCGCGATACCGGCCAGGAAGAACTGCTTGCGGTACGGCGTCAGAAAGGGCATCAAGCCCTTGAAGGCGGCCAGGCTGCCTTTTTTCAGTTCGCGGCTGCTGCCGGTGTCGGGAGTCGGTGCGGTACTTGCGGCGGTTGCGGCGGTTGCTTTGCTGGTGCTGCCTGTTTCTGTGCTGGTTGTCATTGTTTTTCGCTTTGATTTACTTTTTTGCTTGTCCGGGGTCAGACCCGATGGGTCTGACCCCGGCATTTTATGCATTGCTTACAACTTCATCGGCTGGACATAGCCCGTCATTTCCAGGTAGGCGCGGCCGACCGGCTGGCCGTCGCGCTCCACCGTCACGGCGCCTTCCCAGTACACGGCCCCCGTCGAGCGGCGCGAATCGAGCTCCTGGTCGGCCTGCAAGGGCTTGATCTGCCAGCGCGTGGCACCCGTGCGGATCTCGGTGGCGACCGGGTATTCTGCCTGCGTGCGGGGCGAGCGCCACAGCTGCGTGGGCGTGAAATCGACGTCGCCGGGCGCGTACTGCATCATCTTACCGGACGCGTCGCGCCATGTCGCGTGCGCCCATAGTTTAGCACCTGTCTTGCTGCGGATCTGGAAGGCCATCAGGGCGCCGCCGTCAGCGAGGTTGGCGCCTATCCAGTTCCAGCCGCTGGCGTCCGCATCGAGCACCTGGCTCGACCACTCGTGATCGAGCCAGGTGGCGCCTGTCACCGCTTCCGGCTTGCCGCCCGCGCGGGCGATCGTGCCCGTGGTATGCAGCTGCGGCTCGCTGTAGTAATAACTCGATTGCGCGGGCCGCGCGCCCTTGCGCGAGTAGCCGCCAACGCCTTGCAGCAGCACGGGCTGGGTAGGGGCCAGGGTCAGCTGCAAGCTGAAGTCGCGCGCGGCCAGGCTGACCTTGTAGCTGCCGTCGTTCTGGCGCTGCATGCGCCAGTCGTCGAGCTTGATGTCCGTGTCGCCCACCCTGGCGTAGGCCAGGCCGAAGCCTTCGCGCGCGCTTTTCTCGTCGTGCAGCAGCTTGCCCACTTTCGGGTCGGACAGGGCCGCATGGCCGATGATCAGCTGTTTCGGCGCGAAGGCGCTGGGGTTGTCCGCGTCGGCGGCCGTGGCGCTGCGAAAGAAGGTCACCTGGTAGCCCAGCTGCTCGCCGCCGCTGGTTTTTACCCATCCGGTGGCGTACCACCATTCCGTTTTATACGCGGGGTGGGCGCCGAAATCGTGCGGCATGCGCAGGGTCTGGCCGGCCGGCAGCGGCGTGACGGGGGCGAACGCGGGCGGCGCGGCGATGGCGGCGGCGCTGCAAAACAACAATAAACAAGTCAAACGGCGCATTACCAGTCCTCCCTGACGGCGCGGATGGGGCCAGCGGACAGCGCCTGGCGCCCCGCGATGAGGGCGGTGAGGGCGGCGGCCGTCAGCAGGGCGCCGGCCACGGTGGCGATCAGGGGCCACGGCAGGTGCAGCTGCATGGTCCAGTGGAACGATTGCGGATTGACGATGAAGACCAGCACAAAGCTGATCAACAGGCCCAACACAAAACCGGTGGCGATGCCCAGTGCCGTCAGCGCGCCGCCCTCGAGCGCCAGGATGGACAGAATCTGGCCGCGCGTCACGCCCACGTGGCGCAGCATGCCGAATTCGCGCGCGCGCGCCAGGGTCTGGGCCGAGAACGTGGCGGCCACGCCGAACAGGCCGATGACGATGGCGATGGCTTCCAATAAATACGTGACGGCGAAGCTGCGGTCAAATATCTGCAGGCTCAGGGCGCGGATGGCCGACGGGTTCGACACTTCGAGGCTGGCGCCGAAAGGCAGGGCTTTCAGGCGCTGCTGCAACTGCTCGCCCGTGGTGTTTTTGGCCAGCCACAGGGCCGCGTCGCTGACGTCCATATCGCCCGTCAGGGCGCGGTAGTCATCGAGCGGCATCTGGATGGCGCCGGACGAGCGCGCATAGTCGCGCCAGATGCCGGCGACGAAGAACTTGTGCAGGCCGCCCGCCAGCGGCAGCGCGATCTGCCGGCCAGGCTTGACGTTGTACAGGTCGGCCGCCGCTTCGGACAGCCACACGGGCCGGCTGCCTGCCGGCACGGGCAGGGTGTCGCCCACCAGTACCATGCTCTTGCCAGGGTCCCGCAAGTTGATGGGGCGCGCCAGCAGCATGACATTCGGGCGGTCCGGCGCCAGCGACAGCGAGCGCAGGCGTTGGAAATCCACCCTGGCCACGCCGGGCAGGGCGGTGATGCTCGCCTGTTCGCGCGGGTTCAGGCCCGCCGTGCCGCCGCTGGCCGCCGGGCGCGTGTACACGTTGGCCGGCAGGATCTGCAGCAGCCAGTCATCGACGGAAACGCGGAAACTCGACACCATGATCGCCATCGCCACCATCAGGCTAAAGCTCGACAGCACGCCACCGAGCGCGATGCCGGCCTGGCCCGAGGCGTTCGCCAGGCGGGCCACGGTCAGGCTGCGCACGGGCGCATGCTTGCTCGTTTCCGTGCGCAGCCATGCGGCTTGCAGGGCGCGGAAGACGACGGCCGCCAGCTGCGGCATCAGGGCGATGGCGCCGATCAGCAGCAGGGCGATGGACAGGTAGCCGAACAGGGGCAGTTCGAACACGGGCGGCAGCAAGGTCAGGGCGCCGGCCAGCAGCAGACACGCCAGCGCTGGCCAGGTCTTGGCCAGGCGCGTCGTCACGACTTCCTCGCTGCCCGATTTCAAGGCGATGGCGGGGGCCGCGCGCGCCGCTTCCAGCGCGGGCGCCGCGCAGCCCAGCAAGGCCACACCGAGGCCGAGGGCAAAATACACGAAGGCGGCGACGGGCGTGAATTGCACCTGCGGCTGCACGCCCGCGAAATAGCCGGCACCCAGGTCGCCGCCGAAAAAGCGCAGGGCCACGGCGGCCATGGCATAGCCGCCGGCGATGCCCAGCGCGGCGCCGACGATACCGAGGCTGGCGCCTTCCAGCAGCACCTGGCGCAGCAAGGTTCCCCGCTCCATGCCCAGTACGCGCAGCAGCGCGAACTGGCCGCGGCGGCGGATGACGGACAGGGCTTGCGTGGAAAACACGAGGAACGCCCCGGTAAACAGGGCGACCAGGGCCAGCACCGTCAGGTTGACGCGGTAGGCGCGGCTCAGGTTATTGTTGCGGCTATTCTGGTTTTCATCATTTGGCTGGCCTACCTGGAAACGCCCCGGGTACTGCGTTTCCAGCGCGCTGCTCAGCGCGGCCTGGAAGGCGTCGCGGTTGACGCCCTGGCGCAGTTTCAGGTCGATGCGCGACAGCTTGCCCAGCTTGTTGAAGCGCCATTGCGCCGCACCGATATCCATCACGGCGATGCGCTGGCCGGCGCGCGCGCGCTGCAGCGAACCGGCCACGCGCAGGGACACCGTGCCCGTGCCCGATTGCAGCGCGACCTGGCCGCCTTCGGCGACGTCGAGCCAGCGCAAGGCGGCAGGCGATAAAAAGAGGGCGTCGTCGGCCAGGGTGTCGAAAGGCTGGCCTTCGGCCGGCGCGCCGATCAGGTCGGGCGAGATGAAGCCGGCGCGGAACACGTCGAGCGCCAGGATGTGCAGCGGGCCGCCGTCCTTCTTGCCACTCACGCCGGCTTGCAGTTCCAGTACGGGCGAGGCAACGGCCACGCCGTCGCGCTGCGCCAGCCACGGGTAGACGGCTTCGTCGAACAGCGCTTCGCGCCCGGCCACCTGCACGTCGGCCTGACCGGACAGGCTTTTGACGGCCGTGGAAAATTCATTGAAGGCGGCCGCGTTGATCAAATGGATGGCAAAGCCCAGCGACACGCCGATGGCGATGGCGAGGATGGCGACGAAGGCACGCACGGGATGCGCGCGCCATTCGCCCAGCAGCAGCCAGCGCGACAACAGGCGCATACCTGCGGGATTGGCTGCCGGCGCACTCAATTCAGACATTCAACGGCCAGGCGCTCGCCGGCGCGCCGCGCTTTCAGTTGCGCCGCATTGCGGGTTTTATCACCCGCGCCGACGGCGTCCTGCGCCGCCCATTTTTGTTCCAGCCGTAGCTGGGCGCAATGCTTCTCGTGCATTTCCTTCTGTTTGGCGGCCCGTTCGCGCGCCTGGTCTTCCAGGTTTTCGCGCTTCTTGCGCGCCGCTTCCATCTGGCTGGCTACCCGTTCCTGACGTGTGGCCGCGCCCTTGTCGACGGCGGGCGGAGGCGAGGGAACTTCCAGGATCTGCAGCTGCCCGCCCGTGCAGGGCGTGGCGCTATAGCTGGTCTGGCCATCCTGCACGCATTTGTAGACGTCCTGCGCGCTGGCGGAACCGGCCAGCAAGGCCATGGCGCAGAGCAGGAGGGACGATGGCTTCACAGTATCTTCCCCGGATTCATGATGTTCTGCGGGTCCAGCGCCTGCTTCACTGCGCGCATCAGCTGCAGTTCCAGCGGCGACTTGTAGTGCGCCAGATCCGCCTTTTTCAGTGCGCCGATGCCGTGTTCGGCCGATATCGAGCCGCCAAAGCCGTGGACCTGGTCGTGCACGATGCGGTTGATGGCATCCTGGTTGGCCAGGAAATCCCGGTCCGTCATGCCGGCTGGCGGCGCCACGTTGTAATGCAGGTTGCCGTCGCCCAGGTGGCCGAAGCACACGAGCTGGCAGCCGGGGAAGGCTGACGCAAGGGCCGCATCCGTGACGGCGATGAAGTCGGCGATGCGGGAAATGGGCAGCGAGATATCGTGTTTGATGTTCTTGCCCGCCTGCGCCTGCGCCAGCGGAATATGTTCGCGCAGCTGCCACAGGCCTTCGGACTGCGCCACGGAACTGGCGACGACGGCGTCTTCGATCAACTCGTCTTCCAGGGCCGCGCCGATGCTCGCTTCGAGCAATTCCACGGCGTGCGCCTCGGACTGGCAGCTGGACAGTTCCAGCAACACGTATTGCCCATGCGACTGCCCATGCGCGTCAGCGAAAGGCCGCGGCAGCTGCGGGAACTGCTCCGCCACCAGTTGCAGACAGTACTGCGACATCAGTTCAAAACCCGTCAGGCTGGCGCCGCAATGGTCCTGCATCAGGCTTAACAAGCGCAGGGCGTGGGCGGGCGAGGGCATGGCGGCCAGCGCCGTGATGCAGGCCTTCGGCTGCGGGTACAGTTTCATGACCGCGCCCGTGATCACGCCCAGGGTGCCTTCGGCGCCGATGTACAGGTCGCGCAAATCGTAGCCGGTATTGTCCTTGCGCAGGCCGCGCAAGCCGCTCCAGATCTCGCCCTGCGGCGTGACTACTTCCAGGCCCAGGCACAGCTCGCGCGTGTTCCCGTAGCGCAGTACTGCCGTGCCGCCCGCGTTCGTCGCCAGATTCCCCCCGATGGTGCAGCTGCCTTCGGCCGCCAGCGACAGGGGGAACAGACAGCCGGCGGCACTGGCCGCTTCCTGGATGGTTTGCAGGATGCAGCCGGCATCGACCGTGATCGTGCGGTTGACGGGGTCGAGCGCGCGGATGCTGTTCAGGCGCGCCAGCGACAGCACGACGGCCGTGCCGGCGGCATCGGGAATGCTGCCCAGCACCAGGCCCGTATTGCCGCCCTGCGGCACGACGGGCACCTGCCATTGCGCGCAGGCGCGCAGGATTGCGGCCACCTGCTCCACGGTGGCGGGGCGCAGCACGGCCAGGGCCTTGCCCGTAAAACGGTCGCGCCAGTCGGTGAGGAAGGGCGCCGTGTCGGCATCGCGGGTGAGAACGTAGCTGTCGCCCAGCAGGTCGCGGCAGGCGGCGAGGAAGTCGGCTTGGTCATGCACTGGCTGTTCGATCATTTTTTGATGCTCACTTTATTCACTTTTTCCAGCAGTTCCTTGGCCATGCGCTTGGCCGCCTTTTTATACGGGCGCAGATACAGCACGGCGCAGACAAAATAGACGCAGACGATGGCCGCCTCGCCCCAGGCCATCAGGGCCGAGGTGGGGTTCGTGTCGCTGTAGCCGCGTACCACGCCTTCCGTAAAGTACAGCAGGATCACCATCGACGACCATTGCAGGGTGTAGACGTCGCGCTTGATGACGCCGTACAGGGGAATGAGCAGGGGAGCCGCCTTCAGCACGACCCAGGAGCCGCCCGGCTGCAGCGGCGCGACGACGGTTTCCCACAGCAGACACCAGACGATCAGGGTGACGAGGCTGGCGATGGCGCCCCAGTGAAAATACTTGTGCAGTGTGCCGTGCATCATGCGCCTGCCAGTTTCGCGGCGTTTTCCGCCAGGCGCCGGCCCAGGGCGACGGCCAGGCGTTTTTCATCGTCGCTCAAGGCCTTGTCGCCGTCTATGCCCGACCAGTGCGTGGCGCCATACGGCGAGCCGCCCGTGGACGTCGTCATCAGTTCCGGATGCGTGTAGGGCAAGCCCATGACCAGCATGCCGTGGTGGAAGAGGGGAATCATCATCGACAGCAGGGTCGATTCCTGGCCGCCGTGCAGACTGCCCGTGGACGTGAACACGCAGGCGGGCTTGCCGGACAGGCTGCCGGCCAGCCAGTCGCTGGCCGTGCCATCCCAGAAGTACTTCATGGCGGCGGCCATGTTGCCGAAGCGCGTGGGCGAGCCCAGGGCCAGGCCCGCGCATTCCTGCAAGTCGTCCAGTTCCACGTAGGGCGCGCCGTCCAGCGGCACCTCGGGCGCCGTCGCTTCCGTTACGGTGGAGACGGCGGGCACGGTGCGCAGGCGCGCATCGCAGCCAGGCACGCTTTCCACTCCCTGGGCTATCAGCTCGGCCAACTGGCGCGTGGCGCCATGGCGTGAATAAAACAATACGAGAATAATCAGATTGGTTGGCTTCATCATTGGTATTATAGGGCGCTTTACAGCCTGATACGACTGCTGTCATGGCGCCGTTCTGATTTTGCACATGTTTTCAAAATATATATTCCCGTTCTTCCAATACCTGTGGCGCACCCTGAGTATGGGGCTGGACGTCGTGCGCGGCCTGACGTGGTCAGAAGCGCGCGACCTGCTGCAGTTCGCGCGCCGCCGCGTGCGCGAGGAAAGCCTGCCGCAAGTGGCCGGCAGCCTGACGTTCGCCACCGTGTTCGCGCTCGTGCCCCTGCTCACGCTGGCCCTGGCCATCTTCACCACTTTCCCCCTGTTTAATACCTTCCGCCACGCGCTGGAAGACTATTTCGTGCAAAGCGTGATGCCTAAGGGGATTTCGAACACCATCCTCGACTACCTGACGACGTTCGCATCGAAGGCGACGCGATTGTCGGCCATCGGCGCGGGCGCCCTGATCGTCACCTCGGTGGGCATGATGGGCTTGATCGAGCGCGTCTTCAACCGCATCTGGCGCGTGCGCCAGGAGCGCCGCTGGACCAAGCGTTTGCTCGTCTACTGGGCCATCGTGACTCTCGGGCCGCTGCTGGTGGGCGTGTCGCTGACGGTGACGTCGCGCCTCTTCATGGCCACCAGCGGCGTGGTGGGCGCCGTGCCGTTCATCGGCGCCGTGTTTTACACGCTGGTGTCGATCGGCCTGACCATGCTGGCGTTTACCTTGCTGTACATCGCCGTGCCGAACCGCGACGTGGACTGGCGCGACGCGGCCTGGGGCGGCTTGCTGGCGGCGCTGGCGTTCGAGGTGGCCAAGCGCGGCTTCGGCGAATTCATCCAGGAATTCCCCACCTATTCGCGCATTTATGGCGCACTGGCCGCCTTGCCGCTGTTCCTCGTGTGGATATACCTGAGCTGGATGATCACCCTGGTGGGCGCCTTGCTGGTGGCCGCCTTGCCCGTCGTGAAATACGAGCGATGGTGGTACGAGGCGGCACCGGGCAGCGAATTCGTCGACGCCGTCGCCATCCTGAAAGTGCTGCACCAGGCGTGCCACTGCGCCGATTCGGCCCTCGTGGGCGCGGCCGAGATCCGCCGCAGCACGCGCCTGGGCTTCGAAGAGATGGAAACCCTGCTTGACAAGATGGTGCAGCAGGGCTGGGTGGGACGAGTCAACGTGGATGGCGCCGTGCGGGTACAGTGGGGCAAGCGCGTGGCCGACAGTTCCGACCACTGGGTCTTGCTGGGCAACGTCAACCGCATCAGCCTGGCCGACGTCTACCGCCTGTTCGTCTTCGGCGGCATGCGCGTGAACTCCGGCTATCCGGCCGGTTCCACCAACGAGCGCGACATCAAGGCGGCGGAAGAGGCAGCCGCGCTGGCGGCGCAGGTGGAAAACGCCGTGGAGCAGGGACTGGGCCTGAGCCTGGCGCAGCATTTCGGGGAAGTGCGCTGCAATTGACGGGCCCGGCGGTGCGCTTCCTGCCGGCATCCGCCGCGCGCGCTAGGTACGCATGTCATAAACTGGTCACCGAAGGCCGGTAAGCTTTCCTCTCCATTCATCTTGTAGAGGAAGCAAATATGCGTTGTCATTTGAGCGGTTTGAATTTGTGCCGCGGCTTGGCCATCGTGATGGTGAGCGGCATGCTGGCCGCCTGCGGCGGCAGTTCCTCTGCGGCTCCCGACGCGGTGCCCAAGGAGGGGGAAGGGCTGCCGCACCAGCTGGTCGGCTGGGCAGCGTTGCCTGACACGGCGCGCTGGCCGGCGCCGGTTTCCGGACAGTTCACGGCCGCGGCGCTTGGCGTCAGCCCGCCGTTTGCCAATGGCGTGCCGATTCCGGGCTTCTCCGCTCTGCTGAGGAATGACGACGGCAGCTGGACTGCCATGGCCGACAATGGCTACGGCGCCAAGGGCAATTCGGCCGATTTCGTGCTCGGCCTGTATAACGCCAGCATCAACTTCCGCACGGACGCAGACGCCAGCAAGACGCCGGGCAGCATCAAGATCAACAGTTTCCTCGCCTTCAACGACGCCAGGGGTTTCTTAAACGACGGCAAGGGCATCGACCTGAAAATCACGGCCGACTATGTCAACTACCCAAGCAACACCTCCGGCGGGCTGGTCTTTTCCGACAGCGGTATCGCCGTCGATGCGCGCATTCGCGCGGGCCGCCTGCTGACCGGTTTTGACTTCGACATTGAATCGCTCGCGCGCGCCGCCGATGGCACCTGGTTCGTGGGCGAGGAGTTCGGCCCGTATATCCTGCACTTCGACAAAAACGGCACGCTCATGGGCGATCCCGTTCCCCATCCCTTCCTGCGCAGCCCGGCCAATCCGGAAGTGCTGGGCAAGGGCGCCAGCATCACCCTGTCAGGCAGCCGCGGTTTCGAAAGCCTGGCCTATAACGCCGACCGCAGCCTGCTCTACGCGGTGCCGGAAGCGGCGCCAAGCGACCCGTCGCTGCGGCCCGTTGCCGCGGATGAACGCTACCTGAACATCTTCGAGTTCGACCCCGCCGCCATGCGCTATACGGGCAAGAACCTCGTGTACCGCAAGGATGGCGCGGCCAAGGATAATGGCGTCGTGATCGGCGACATGACCAATGTCGGCGGCAGCAAGTTCGTGCTCATCGAGCGCGATGGCTTCTGGGGCGCCAAGGCCGTGATCAAGCGCCTGTACCTGGTCGACCTGAAGGAGAAAGATGCTGATGGCGCCCTCAAGAAAACGCTGCTGGTGGACTTGCTGAATATCTCCGACCCCAAAGGCATCGGCGGGCAGGCGAGCAATATGCCTGTGGGTAAGTTCAGCATGCCTTTCGACTCGGTGGAGAGCGTTGAAGTCCTCGATGCCCACACGCTAGTCGTGGCAATTGACACGAACTACCCCGGTGAAGACGGCCGCAAGCCAGGCAAGCCGGACGATACCGAAGTCATTACCCTGCGTTTTGACAAGGCGCTGTTCGATCGTTCCGTCAAGTAAAGATGCACCCGGCCAGCAACGGCGCTCCATGTTGCCGGCCGGGTGCGATATCAGCAGACGGGCCGGCAAGCCGTCACAGCAGCACGGGCCGCAGGGCCGCCTGCAGCGCCACCTTGCTGAACGCGGCCGCATCCTGCGCGCGCACCACGCCCAGATAATACGTGTCTTCGCCGTCGTGCAGGTTCACCAGGCGCAGCTGATGCGGCGCCAGGTGGGTGGCGATGGCGGCCAGGCCTTCGGCCATCGCGTCGCCATCCTCGCGCTGCGCCCACGAAAAATCGCGCAGCGCGGGCAGGTCGATGTGCCGGGCGATGCGTGGCACTTCATCGACCGATTTCCAGTCCAGGGTGGTGCCGTGGCCCAGCGCATCGGCGGCCGTGGACCAGAGCAGGAAGAAACACGCCGCTTCGGGCGTCTCGCCTTCGTATTCCTCTTCCGGGTCGTCATCCGCCAGTTCTTCCAGGGTGATGTCCACGCAGCGTGCGGCCAGTGCCGCATCGCCCAGCAAGAGCAGCGTGGCCAGCGCGCGCAACTGCTCGCGGTCGGCCTTGACCAGGATCTGCGCCGGCGTGAAGCTGCGGCGCTTGGCGGGCTTTTTCTTGCCCAGGCCGATGGACTCGCTCAATTGCGCCGTGATGGCCGCCTTGAAGTTCTCCACGGTGTCGAACTGCTCCAGCAGCTGGCCCGTGAAATCCATGCTCCAGGCCATGCCATCGTTGACCACATATAAAAAGTCGCTTTGCACGGCCACGCCGCGCAGATGGTGGGCGGGCGGATACCGCGGCGTAAAAGCCTGTTTTCCGTCCAGGGTCAGCATGCACGCCAGGCCTTGCGCATCGATGGCGAAAATCAGATTCTTGTGCAGCTTGGGCGGCGACGACGTGGTGGTGCTATCGATTGCTTCGTACTGGCATGGCGCCAGCAGCTCGCCCTGGCTATTGACCAGGCCAAACAGGAAGCGCCCGGCGATGCGCTGGCTGACGATGGCGATTTTTTTCTTCGTGCCGAAATCCTGCACGGAGCTGTAGGAGGCCGGCACCACCACCTTGCCCGTGGTGTCGACCACGCCGTGCACATTGCGCTCGTCGTCATCGCCCGTCTGGCGTTCGATGTCGATCAAGCCATCGTCGCGCTGGCAGATGTTGTCCACCCCGTCCATCAGCAGCGCGCCGTCGGGCAGGCGCAGCAGGCTGCTGGCGCCGTCCGGCGCGATTCTCTGTACCAGATGGGGGCTGATGACGTACAGGGCGCCGGGGGATGGCGGCAGCACCACCGTGCCGTTGAGGTCCAGCACGCCGTGTGCATCGGAGGCGTCCGCCGTGGCAAAGGTGATCCAGCCATCGTCCGCGTAGTAAACGCCCAGGTCGACATAGCGCTGCGACAGCGGCACGATCCAGCGGCCATAGGGCGTGACCAGGCCGGTGACGTCCGGTTCAGCGGCGGCGCTGACTGCATAGCACAGCGCGTCCTCTTCCCATCCCGCCACTTCCAGGCCTTGCAGGAACGGTACATCTTCCGCATCGAGCTCCTCGACATCGGCCAGTTGCGCGCTGGCGGACGCCGACCAGTAGCCGGTGGCGGGCGATGCGGAACCAGCGGCCAGCAGCGGCGCCAGCGCGTCGCGGTCGCCGCGCAGCAGGGCAGAGTGCAGGGCATGCGCCTCGGCGCGCAGGGCCTCGAGCGCGGCCGCGTATTCCGGCGTGCCGATATCGTGCGCGATCAGCTGCACGCAATCGAGGATCAGCCACGCCTGGCCGCTGGCCAGCAGGCTGCTGATGGCGCTGCGCGCGACGATGGCGGCCGCGTCGCGCGGCCGGTCCATCAGCGTTGATAATGCTTGCCAGCTGGCCTGCGCCTGCGCCATCGGCGCGGCCAGCACGCAGGGGCAGTCTTCGCCATCGCCGTAGATGGGCCAGGCGACGGCTTGCGTGCCGGCGCCGATGAGCAGCTTGAACAGCACGGGTACGTCCAGCCGCCATTCAGCCAGGCCCGTGATCGTCTCGGTGTCGAAACCGGCCTGGCCGGGCAAGAAGGCGGTGCTGAACAGGGCTGCGGTATTGATCATTGATATTTATCTAAAAGTAAACGGGGCATTCAGGGCGTGGGCGGCATCACCCAGTGGGCCAGCGCGCTGCGCTCCAGGCCAAGGTGTTTGGCCACGGCGGCCGCCTCGAAGGCCCACAGGCCGTAGTAGCCGCCCAGGCCGTGCGCGCGCAAATGGCCATTGAACCAGTCTTCGTGCACCAGCGCGCCATGCCAGCTGGCCAGGTAGTGCCGCAGGTGTTCCAGCTGTTGCGCGGGATCGTCCGCGTCCAGGCACTCGAAAAGGGCCGAATAGGGCTCGGCGAAATACCATTCGTCGACGGCGGGTCGCGTCGGGTCGATGGTCGCCAGCAGCGCTTCGTACACGCCGTCTTCGCCGTCGAAGGCCGTCTGCAGGGCGGCCAGGCGGGCGGCCAGGTCGTGGCGGCCGAACAGCAGGGCGGCGCCCAGCAATTGCAGGGTACGCGCGTAATCCGTCAATTGTTCGAAATCAAAGGCGGGCAGGGCATCGTCATCGTAGGCGGCGGCCAGGGCCGCGCGCGCCGTTTCGCAGGCGGCAATGGCCGCTTCCAGCGCCGTTTCCACTGCCGGCAAGGGCAGGCCTGCCGTGTAGCGCAGCGAGAATGCCTGGTAAGCCGTGCTGGCGGCGGCGCATGCCCAGTAGGCGCTATCGCCGCCATCGATTTCCGCCTGCCCCTGCGCGCGTTCGTAGGCGGCCAGCAGGGTGTCAAGATAGGCCAGGTTGCGCGCAAAATCGAACGGGGTGCCGGAAGGCAGGGGCGGCGCCTGACGCGGCACGTGGGGCCAGGGCGCGGACGAAGGCGGGCAAGCGGCCGCGCAATCGCGCTGGATGGCCCAGTCGGCGAAGATCTGTTGCAGATATGTCGCCGTCTCGTCGTCGTGGGCGATAGCGCCGACGCCCACCATGGTCGTGCCCAGCAGGGTGTAGCCGGGGAAGCGGCTGCTTTCGTAGGCGATGGTGGTCACGCTCTGGATGGCCTTGCCGTCGCTCAGGTCGCGCACGCGGAAGTACACGTCGTCCCAGCCCGCCAGCGGAGGCGCTGGCGTTTCATTCGGCAGGATGGCCCAGCTGCCGTCGGCCTGCTCTTCATAGGCCTCGAGCAACTCGTCGAGGCTGCCGGGGCGGTCGATGCGGTTGTTGGCGTCGTATTGCAGGCCCAGTTCCGCCGCGAAGGCTGCCGCGTGGCGGCCCTCGAAGACCAGGTACAGGGCGCTCGTGGTGCCGACCAGCAGGTCCGTGTGCTGGCCCGCGACGACCAGCGCTTGCGGCAGCCGGCACCATTGGTAGTACGGAATGCCGGCCATCGGGCCGCCTTCTTCCGCTTGCGGGTTATTGAAACGCAGCTGCTCCAGCCATTTATAGCGTTCGTGCCGCTCCGCTTCCGTGCCGCTGCCGCGGCCAGTCAATTCATCGTGCAGGGTATTCAACAACATGTGCATCTATCCTAAAAAAAGCGTTCATGCCGCTGCCGTTTGGGCAAACGCAAACAGCGCATCGAGCACGGCGTCGGGCTGCTCGGCCATCAATTCGTGCCCGCTGTCGACCTGCACCACCTTGCCATGCGCGATGGCAGACGTCAGCAAGCGGGTCGATTTGGGCGGCGTCATCATGTCGCGCGCGCCGACAATGAATAAAGTGGGGCAGTGTACCGAAGCGGCGGCGATTTCGCCGTTCGCGTAGGCATTGCAGGCATAAAAATCCGTGTGAAACACGTGATCGGGGTTGAGGGCGGCGATGCGCTGTTTCAAGCGCCGCGCGCCGCCCATGGCGTAGAAGCCGGGGCCCGGGAACGACGGCTTTTGCGCGATCGACGAGTGCGACCAGATATTGACCATGTCGATGGCCGCCTGTTCATCGTTGAGCGACGTTTCCAGCAGCGCCGG
The DNA here is from genome assembly GCF_001758725.1 of Janthinobacterium sp. HH106. Classification (NCBI taxonomy): domain Bacteria; kingdom Pseudomonadati; phylum Pseudomonadota; class Betaproteobacteria; order Burkholderiales; family Oxalobacteraceae; genus Janthinobacterium; species Janthinobacterium sp. HH106. Next base: position 185,186 of record NZ_LRIC01000060.1, read on the forward strand.
CGAGACTTTCATCGGGTAGGTGGAGCCGAGCATGGCCAGGTGGCTGACGCGATCCGGCGCCAGGAATGCCGCTTCCAGCGCGATCAATGATCCCATGCTGTGGCCGATCAGCATGGCCCTGGGTGCGCCGGCGGCGTCCAGCACGGCGAGGATCCAGCGCGCCAGTTCCTCGACCTTGGTTTTCGCCGCGCCGCCGCTGCGGCCGTGGCCCGGCAAGTCGACGGCCAGCACGTTCCAGCCGTGGTGCGCAAAATAACGCGTCTGCAGGGCCCACACGGAATGGTCGTTTTGCGCGCCGTGGATGAAGACGGCCGTGGGCTGGTGCGGCTTGAATGGTTTGCCGCCCGTGTAGCAGTAGGCCGTGGTGTTGTCGATGGTGAGCTGCATGTCAGGCGCCTTTCTGCGACAGTTTCAGGCCACGGGCCAGGTCTTCGATCAAATCGTCGGCGTCTTCCAGGCCCACCGACAGGCGCATGGTGCCCTGCGTGATGCCCGCCTGCGCCAGTTGATCGTCGGGCACGCGGAAGTGCGTGGTGGAGGCGGGGTGGATGACAAGCGACTTGGCGTCGCCCACGTTGGCCAGGTGCGAAAAGATCTTCAGGCTGTCGACAAAGCACTGGCCCGCCGCGCGGTCGCCGCGCAGGCGGAAGGTGAAGACGCCGCCCGCGCCCTTCGGCAGCAGGGTTTTCGCCAGCTCGTAATCGGGATGCGACGGCAGTTCCGGGTAGGACACGGATTCCACGGCCGGATTGGCCAGCAGGAAATCGATGACCTTGCGCGTGTTGGCCACGTGGCGGTCCATGCGCAAGCCCAGGGTTTCGATGCCCTGCAGGATGGCGAAGGCGTTGTGCGGGCTCATGACGGCGCCGAAGTCGCGCAAGCCTTCGCGCCGCGCGCGCAGGGCGAACGGCGCCACCGTCGATTCCTCGGCGAAGACCATGCCGTGAAAGCCGTCATATGGTTCGCACAATTCGGCGAAACGGCCTGTCTTGTCGTACGCCGCCTGCCAGTCGAAGGTGCCGCCGTCGACCAGCAAGCCGCCGATGGCCGTACCGTGCCCGCATAAAAACTTGGTGGCCGAGTGGAACACCAGGTCGGCGCCATGCTCGAAGGGGCGCAGCAAATACGGCGTGGTGAACGTCGAATCGAGCATCAGCGGCAAGTGCTGCTCGTGGGCCAGGGCGGCAATGGTCGGGATATCGAGCACGTCGAGGCCGGGATTGCCCAGGGTTTCCGCGAACAGCACTTTGGTATTCGGGCGGATGGCGGCGCGCCAGGCATCCACGTCGCACGGGTCGACGAAGGTCGTCTCGATGCCGAAGCGTTTTAATGTGTAGGCGAGCAGGTTGTGCGAGCCGCCGTACAGGGCGCGCGAGGCCACGATGTGCGAGCCGGCGCCGGCGATGGTACATAAACCCAGGTGCATGGCGGCCTGGCCGCTGGCCGTGGCGATGCCGGCCACGCCCCCTTCGAGGGCGGCGATGCGCTCTTCCAGCACGGCGTTGGTGGGATTCGAAATGCGAGAATAGACGTGGCCGGCCCGCTCCATATTGAACAGCGAGGCCGCATGGTCCGAACTCTTGAAGGCAAACGAGGACGTGAAATGGATGGGCGTGGCGCGCGCGCCCGTGGCCGGGTCGGGCGCGGCGCCCGCATGCAGGGATAAGGTATCGAAACCGGGGTATTTCGGGCCGCTCATGGTGTCTCCGCCAAGTTTTATAGTGGCAAGATCGTAACCTGATTTGCAGCTGAGCAAAAGGGCTCCTGTGCAGGGCGCATGGGGCCGTGCTGGCGGACGGTCAGGCTCAGCTCGCGTGTAACCTGAAGTGTAAAAAAAGTGACCGGCGCGGTGCGGCGGTGGTACGATATCGTATCAGCGATATTCGGGCTGTCTTAGCTGTGCGCGTGCGCCGCGCCGCAGGGAAGCAGTTGCAAGCGAACGAAATCCTGGGCTTCAGGCGCACTCTCATGCATGTCCACCAGGAAAGATTTTATGCCCGCAATATCGTTCGACGGCTCCCTTGCCGTACCCGGACCCTCTATCGTCGACGGCCTCTGCCAGGCAGGCTGGCTCATGCAAGAGCATTTCATCTCCCCTGAACTGAGCCGCCAGCTGGCCGCCGAATGCGTGCAATCCATGCTCAGCGGCAAGATGAAGGGGGCCGGCGTGGGCAGCGGCCATGCGCCGCTGCTGCAGCCGGACATCCGGGGCGACCATATCGAATGGCTGGAAACGGGCAGGTCAAGCGCGTGCGACCGCTACCTGGCACACATGGAAGCGCTGCGCCTCGTGCTCAACCGTGAGCTGTTCCTGGGGCTGGAAGAGTATGAAAGCCATTTCGCCCTGTATGCGCCGGGCGCCTTTTACCGGGCCCATCTGGACCGTTTCCGCGACGACGACAAGCGCACCGTGTCCGTCGTGCTGTACCTGAACGACGACTGGCTGCCCGAGCATGGCGGCGCGCTGCGTTTGCACCCGCAGGATGGCGCTCAGGTGGATATCTTGCCGCAGGCGGGCCGCATGGCCATGTTCATGTCGGGCGAGATGCTGCACGAAGTGTTGCCGACGGCGCGCGAGCGCCTCTCGATTGCCGGGTGGTTCCGCCGCCGGGGCTGATGAAAAGTTGCGCGCAATCCCCCTCGATTTGATTGCGCGCAAGGCTGGATTTTTCCGCAGGCATAGGCTACAGTCGCAGTAAGGGCTTAGAATAACTAAAATACCAATCACGCGGACAGGACGGCCAATATGAAAGTATCTGAAATTCTCCAAGTCAAGGGCAATATCCTCTACACGGTCACGCCTGACCAGCCCCTGCTTGACGCGGCCAATACCATGGCTGAAAAAGACATCGGTTCGCTGGTGGTCATGGAATTTGGCGACCTGGTCGGCATGCTGACCTTCCGTGAAGTGTTGAACGCCTTGCATGAAAACGCGGGCCAGATCGGCGGCGGCACCGTGCGCAAGCACATGGATGACCACCCGATCACCGTGACCCCGGATACGGAAGTCAACGAAGTGCGCCGCATCATGCTGGAAAAGCACGCGCGCTACCTGCCCGTCATGAATGCCAAGACCTTGCTGGGCGTCATCTCCTTCTACGACGTGGCGCGCGCCGTGCTCGAAGCGCAAAGCTTTGAAAACCAGATGCTGAAAGCGTACATTCGCGACTGGCCGGCCGAAACCACCGACTAAGCTTCACTCATGCAGTAAAAACAACGCCGGCGATTGCCGGCGTTTTGCATTCGCGATCCAAGGTGCAACCTATGCCGCGCCCTGCAGCGCTTCGTTGTTCAGCCAGGTGCCCAGAGCCGTAGCCGTCATGGGGCGGGCGAACAGAAAGCCTTGCGCCATCGGGCAGCCCAGCGCCTGCAAGATTTGCGCTTGCCGCTCGTCTTCCACGCCTTCGGCGATCACGGCCAGGCCCAGGTTGCGGCCCAGCTGGATGACCATTTCGGCGATGCTGCTGCCGCGCGCCGATCCTGTGATCTCGGTGACGAAGGCGCGGTCGATCTTCAGGCGGTCGACCTGCAGGCGCTGCAAATAGGACAGCGAGGAAAAGCCCGTGCCGAAGTCGTCAATGGCGATGCTCACGCCCGTCTGCTTGATCTGCCACAGCATCTTGATCAATAAGTCCGGCTCTTCCATGGCCATCGATTCCGTGATTTCCAGCTCGATGAATTCGGGCGGCGCCTGCGTTTCTTCCAGCGCCGCGCGCAGCATTTCCAGGAACAGCGGGTGGCGGAACTGCACTTGCGACACGTTGACGGACATGACGAAGTTGCGGTGGCCCTGCTCGCGCAGCAGCACCAGTTCGCGGCACGCCGTGCGCAGCACCCATTCGCCCAGGTCGATGATGATGCCCGAATACTCGGCGATCGGGATGAAGCGGTCGGGCGAGATGAACTTGCCGTCCGGCGTCTGCCAGCGCAGCAGCGCTTCGGCGCCCACGGGCCGGCGCGTGGTCAGGTCGATTTGCGGCTGGTACACGACAAACAGCTGGTCCTGGCTGAAAGCCGTGCGCAGCGCGTGCATCATGCGCACCCGTTCGCGGATTTCGATGCCCATGCTGCGCGAGAAATAGAAGTGCCCGGCGCGCTGCTGGCTTTTGGCCCGTTTCAGCGCGATGTCGGCATCCTTCAGTGCATCGGCGCCTGTGCCCGCATGTTCGCCCAGGCGCACCAGGCCCAGGGTGGCTGACAGCTGCACGTCCTGGCCATCGATGCAGAACGGCGGCTGGAACAGGGCCAGGATATTGCCTGGGTTGACTTGGGACGAGTCGCCCAGCACGCAAAAGATATCGCCGCCCAGGCGCGCCACCGTCAGCTGCGGCCCCAGCTGGGTTTGCAAGCGGCCCGCCACGGCGATCAGCAGCGTATCGCCGAACTGGTGTCCCAGCGCGTCGTTGGTTTCGGCAAAGTGGTCGAGGTCGACCAGCGACAACGTGGCGTCGTCGCGCGCGGGGCCGGCCAGGGTGGCGTCGAGAATTTCCACCAGGCGCGTGCGGTTCGGCAGCTTCGACAACTGGTCGTAGAAGGCGGCGTTGTGCAGGTGCGATACCAGCTCGACGTTGTCCAGGCCCACGGCGACGTTGCTGCAGAATACTTCCAGCAGGCTTTCATCGATGGCGGAAAGGGGGCGTGGCAGCATGAGGTAGGCGGCCGCGTCGCGGCCGGCCTTGCCCGCGAAGTACAGCGTGGCGTAGTCGTGCGCGTAGACATTGCGCCGCTGCGCCAGCGTGTGCTCGATGGCGGCCATCACGCGCGGGTTTTGCAGGCCGCACAGGGCGCTGTGCGGCAGGCTGGAAAAGCTGCCCGTGCAGGCCGAAACGAGCAGCTCCTTGCTGCCATTGTCCTGCAAGTCCTGCACGCACAGCACGCCGTCGGCCCGGGTGCCCAGCAGGTCGGCGATCTGCGCCAGCACGCCGGCCGAGAAATTCTGTACGCCATGCAGCGCCATCAGCTGCGTGCTGGCGTGGACGATACGGTCCAGGCCGCGCCGGCTGCTGTTGATTGAACGGATCTGCTCGTACGAGCGGATGGCCGCCGTCACCGTGGTAAACAGCTTGATGCGCGTCAGTTCGGACTTGGTCTTGTAGTCGTTGATGTCGAAATCGCGGATGGCGTCGATTTCCGGCGCATAGCCGGGCTGGCCGGTGCGCAGGATGATGCGCACGTCCGTCATTTTCAGCGTTTCGCGGATGTAGCGCACCAGGTGCAGGCCCGCGTCATCCTGTTCCATGACCACGTCGAGCAGGATGACGGCGATGTCGTCTTCATGCTTGAGCAGTTCGCGCGCCTGGCCGGCCGAATACGCATGCACGAATTCCAGCGGGCGGTGCTGCATTTCCAGATTGCCCAGGGCGAATGTGGTGGTGGAGTGGACGTCTTCATCGTCGTCGATGATCATCACCCGCCAGACGCTGCGCTGTGCGACGGCCAGCGACGCCGCTGGTTGCTCATCGAGGAATACCAGGTCGTCGTGATCGTCCTTGTTGGCGTCAAGGGGGATGATCGGTGCGGGCATGTATAGCTTCTCCAGGATGACTCAATACGGAACGTGAGCACATCAGAAATGTCCATGGCGTTGTTGTACTGCCTCGCCGTACTCGCGTACTGTCTTCGGCAGTACGCCTAGCCCTGGGCATTTCTGATGCACTCTGGAACAACGAAAAACAGCACTCAACTATCGTTGCGTTGCCTCGCCGTACTTGCGTACTGTCTTCGGCAACGACGCCTGGCCCTGGGCATTTTGTGACGTGCTCTCGGCGCAGCCTAAATCTGGGTTGGCGTTCAGTATTGTGTGCCGCGCTCTGATCCAAGTATATAGCTATTTAATAAGCAAAATGTTTTTTTAAGTCTATTCTGTAGGGCAATATTTCTTGCATTGCATGATTGCGACGCTTATTTGGTATTTTTTATGCGAAAAAATAACGCGGGATTTTAAAATGGCGGTTTGGGGCGGGGCGAAAGGCGCGGCGGGAGGGTGGGTGGCGGGTAAATATCGAGCAGTGGCCTGGCATTAGCGGCATGGCATGCCCCGCAGGCTGGTAGAATTGAGTTTTCCAGTCCTCACCACTTCCTACTATGTCCGGCAATTCTTTTGGCAAGCTGTTTACTGTTACCACTTTCGGCGAATCGCACGGTCCGGCCATCGGCTGCGTGATCGATGGCTGTCCGCCGGGCCTGATCCTGTCGGAAGCCGATATCCAGCCCGAGCTGGACCGCCGCAAGCCGGGCACTTCGCGCCACGTGACGCAGCGCCAGGAATCGGATACCGTGGAAATCCTCTCCGGCGTGTACCAGGGCGTGACGACGGGTACGCCCATCGCGCTGCTGATCCGCAATGAAGACCAGCGCAGCAAGGACTACGGCAATATCGCGGAAAGCTTCCGCCCCGGCCACGCCGACTACACCTACTGGCATAAATACGGCGTGCGCGATCCGCGCGGGGGCGGGCGCTCGTCGGCGCGCCTGACGGCACCTGTCGTGGGCGCGGCGGCGATTGCCAAGAAATGGCTGCTGCAGCAGTACGGCACCACGTTCAAGGGCTGCATGAGCCAGCTGGGCGATATTCCCGTGCCGTTCCAGTCGTGGGAGCACGTGCATGCGAACCCGTTCTTTGCCGCCAGCGGCGACGCGGACCTGATCGCGCGCATGGAGGCGGCGATGGACCAGTTGCGGCGCGACGGCGATTCCATCGGCGCGCGCATCGACGTGATCGCGCAAAACGTGCCGGTCGGCCTGGGCCAGCCCATCTACGACAAGCTCGACGCCGACATCGCCTATGCCATGATGGGCATCAATGCCGTCAAGGGCGTGGAAATCGGCGCCGGCTTCGATTCGGTGGCGCAAAAGGGTTCCGAGCACGGCGACGAACTGACGCCGGAAGGCTTTATCGGCAATAACGCCGGCGGCGTACTGGGCGGTATCTCGACGGGACAGGACATCAGTGTGTCGATCGCCATCAAGCCGACGTCGTCGATCCGCACGCCGCGCCGCTCGATCGATAAAGAGGGCAATCCCGTGATGGTGGAAACGTTCGGCCGCCACGACCCCTGCGTGGGCATCCGCGCCACGCCGATCGCCGAAGCCATGCTGGCGCTGGTGCTGATCGACCACGCCCTGATGCACCGCGCGCAGTGCGGCGATGTCAGCGTGAATACGCCGAAGCTGAAGTAAATTGAATGTTGTCGGATGACGGGCCTGCGGCCCTGATCCGACCTACGACCTGGATGGTCGTTTTCTCGTTTAACAACGACGCTTGCGACACCTGACAAAACCGTAGCGAGCGGAAGGGAGAGGTGGCTGAGAAGCGCAACCGTACTCTGGTACGGTGAGCATCGCAGGCCGCCTATACCGACGCGCAGTAGGTTTGGTCAGGTGTTCTCATGCCACCTTGTTCGCCACCAATTCCAATTGATGGCGCATCTCCACCGACTGCACCAATAACGCCCGGATATCGTTGATCAGGTTGAATTCCGTCTGATTCAATTGGATCGGCGGGAAGCTGTCGTCCCAGTCGCCATATAAAAATCCCGTGGGGTGGCCGTTGGCCGACAGCGGCAGCACGACGAAGCTGCGCGCTTCCGACAGGGTCGTCTTCCACCATTGCGGCAGTTTGGCGGCGAATTTCGGGTCGCGCGCGTTGTCGATGAAGATCACGCGGTCGCTATTGAGGGCCGCATGGAAGACGTTCGGCTCATACGCGTCGCCAAACACCATCAAATCCTGCAGGTCCGCCATGCCTTCGCCCAAGCTGATGCGCGCCGAATACAAATGGTCCCTGTGGTTGCGCACGAACGCCACCGAGCGCGAGAAATCGAAGCCCTGGTGCAGCGTTTCGAGCGCCATCGAGACCATCTGTCCCGGGCTGGCGCTGCCGATGGCGCCGCGCAGGTCGGCCAGGCCGCCGATCAACACGCGATTGCCTTCGGCGCGCATGCGCGTCGAGGCCAGCTGGCGCGCGCGCCGTTCGGCCGGTTTCGACAGCGGTGCGATCGACAGGTCGGCCGCCGCCATCGCCTTGGCCTTGTCCACCGCCACCACCAGATCGGTCGCCGTGATGCCCAGGGTGCCCGCATAATCGTCGATCAGCGCATGCACCTGCGCCGCGCCGGCCGCATCGTCATGCCACAGCGAGTCGGCGCAGCGCGCCGCCATCGTCGACAGGCCCGCCATCCAGTCGGCGCCGCTGACGGGGGAGTTGTCCGGCGACGGGTCCATGGGACGCATGCCGTTGATCAGGTGCTGCGGCAAGCCCCAGTGGGCGGCCGTGGCATAGCCCACTTCGGGCAGCGACAGGCCGAGGATTTCGCGCGCGGCGGCAGCTTCGTTGCCGGGACCCGCATGCGCCTGCATGCGCGCCCAGAAATCCGTCATGTAGAACGTCACCATCATGCGCCCCAGGGTGTGCAGCATGGAGCAGACGACGGCTTGCTCCGCCTGCAGGCTGCCGGCGCTGGTGGCCACCTGCTGCGCCACCATCCCGGCCAGCACGGCTTTTTCCATTTCCACGTGGGCGCTGACGGAATCGGGCGACGCCTGCGACAGCTCCTCGATCAGCTTCAGGCCCAGCGCCAGGTGGCCGATGGCGTCGATGCCGAGCACCAGCACGGCCTTCGAGACCGTGTTGACGCGCTGGCCGAAGGCCGAATACATGCCGCTGTTGGCCAGCCTGAGCACCTTGTGCGTGAGGACAGGGTCGGACAGCACCGTTTGCGTGATGTCGAATTCGTGGTCATCCTCGCCGCGCATGGCGCCCAGGATGGCGCTGATGGCTTTCGCGAAGCCGGGCATGTCGCCTTGCTGTCGCGTGCGCGCCCACAGCAGGTCCAGGGTGTTTTTGCCGAGCTGTGTCGGTACCGTGAAATGACCTGGATTCATTGCACCCCTCCGCGCGGTTCATTGGCAGACGGCGCAGGCACCAGCGCCGCATAGGTTTTGTCGCTCAAGGCCGATAGCGCGGCATGGGCCGGCATCGGCTTGCCCGTCAGGTAGCCTTGCACGTACTGGCAGCCGCGCGACTCGATGAAGTGCATCTGCTCCTCGGTTTCCACGCCCTCGGCCACGACGGACAAATTCAAATGCTTGGCCAGGTCGAGAATGGTGTTGCAGATGGCCGCATCCTTGCTCGATTCGGGCAAGTCCTTGATGAAGGTGCGGTCGATCTTCAGCACGGAAATGGGGAAGCGCTTCAGATACGCGAGCGAGGAGTAGCCGGTGCCGAAATCGTCGATGGCGATGCGCGCGCGGCGCTCCGTCATCTTGACGAGGATGGTTTCCGCATGCACGGGGTCGATCATCAGCGTGCCTTCCGTGATTTCCAGCACCAGGTGTTCGCCGGAGAGTCCCGAAAACGCGATGGCTTCATCGAGCACGTCGAGGAATTTATCGTTGCGGAACTGGCGCGGGCTGATGTTGACGGAGATGTACAACGGCCGTTTGGCCACTTCCTGGAACTGCTTGAGCTGCACGCAGGCCGCCTTCAGCGCCCAGGCGCCGAGCAGGTTGATCAGGCCATTGGCTTCCGCAATCGGGATGAAGCGCACGGGCGGCACCAGGCCCAGTGTCGGATGCTTCCAGCGCATCAGGGTTTCGAAGCCCTGGATCTGCCGCGTGTGCGCGTCGACGATGGGCTGGTAAAACAGCAGGAATTCGCCTTCGCGCACGGCGTGGAACATGGCCGCTTCCAACGAAATATCGTGTTCCGACGGGCCGTTCAGGCGCGGGCTGTAGACCAGGCAGCGGGCCTTGCCCGTTTCCTTGGCGCGCGACATGGCCGCATCGGCCAGCGCCACCAGGCGCACTTCATCCTCCGCGTGCAGCGGATAGATCGATACGCCGACGGAGGCGCCCACGTAGATCGTGTGGCCATCGACTTCGAACGGCGCCTGCAGGGTGGCCAGCAGGCGGCCCGTCACCAGCTTGATCTGGGCGTCGGTGGCGCTGCCAGGCAGCACGGCGACGAATTCGTCGCCGCCCACGCGCGCCAGGGTGTCGCTGTCGCGCAGGGTCTTGCGCAGGCGCGCGGCGGCCAGGCGCAGTACCGCGTCGCCGACGGGGTGGCCCAGGCCATCGTTGACCTTTTTAAAACCATCGAGGCCGATGGTGGCGACGGAAAAGCCCTGGCCCGAACGGGCGGCCTGGGCGATCACCATGCGGATGCGGTCCGACAGCAGCAGGCGGTTCGGCAGACCCGTGAGCGCATCGTGCGTTGCCATGTGGCGCAGCCGTTCTTCCGTGTTGTGCTGGGCCGACGTGTCGCGCCCGACCACCAGCAATTCGGCCACGCCGGCCGCGTTCATATAAGACGACAGGCGCAGCTCGAACCAGATTTCCTGGTCCGGCGCTTGCAGGCGCACTTCCAGGCGGCCCGGCTCTTCCAGCGCGTCTTCCAGCGCCGCCTGCAGCGCCGCGCGCGACGCTTCGGTGGCCAGCGGCAGCAGCAAATGGCCGGACAGGCCCGAGGGCGCGCCGAACAGGGTGGCCGCGCGCTTGCTGGCGAACAGGATCAGGCCGTCCGTATCGAGCCGGAACACGACGTCGCCTGCCTCTTCCATGAGGTTGTCCAACTCGTGGCGGGCCTCGCGGTGGGCGGCGGATGGGGTACTGGAAAACATCGTGCTGGCTTTTACCTTTTTATTATCAGTGCCGGCGCTCGCTGCAGGGCAGGGCGCCAACGGAAACAGTGCATCGTGCGTGACGCGCGCCATAGGGGCCGGAAGGGCGGCTATCGGAACGCGATCCACACGAAATGTATCATTGAAAAGCATTCGATTACATGAAATAAAGCAACATTGCTTCAGGTTTTGTAAATATTCCTGCCTTCCATGAAAAAAATCATGCCGCGCGACACACATGGGTATTTTCATTCCACGTGGAAACATTTATCTGCGCTTGCTTCCCCTGGCGCGCTTGCCCCGCCTTGCGCTTTGCGCTAGTCTGGCTGGCAGACGGTGTTGACGGCGCGCCCGCGGCAGGCAAGGGCGCCATGATAACAAATCGCGGGAGACCCCCATGAATGCTTTTGATACGCATGAAGTTTTCAACCAAGCCACGCCGTTTGAAAACGTCAACCTGTTCGCCTGCGACCCGGCGCTGATCGAAGCGCTGCTGCGTGAAGGCGGCGGCGCGTCGCTGCAGGAGCTCGACGCGCTGGGCGACAAGCTGGGCCGGGCCGAGACGTACGCGCTGGCGCGTCTGGCCAATATCCACACGCCCGAACTGCAGCAGTTCGACCGGTCCGGCCGGCGCATCGACGGAGTGCTGTTCCATCCGGCCTGGCATGAACTGATGGCCATCCTCGTGGGCGCCGGCGCGCACGCGTCGCCCTGGGCCTCGCCCGGCCCCGGCGCCCAGGTGGCGCGCGCGGCCGCCTATCTATTAGTGGGGCAAGTGGAAAACGGCACGCAGTGTCCCGTGACGATGACGTATGCCTCGGTGCCGGCCCTGCGCCAGGCGCAGGATCTGCCGCAGATCGCGCAGCGCTGGCTGCCGAAAATCCTGTCGCGCGAATACGATCCCCGCTCCTTGCCCGTGGAACAAAAACGGGGCGCCCTGGTCGGCATGGGCATGACGGAAAAACAGGGCGGCTCGGACGTGCGCAGCAATACCACGCGCGCCGTGCCCGTGCCGCCGGACGAGGCGCAAGCGCTGTTCGGTGCAGAGGCAGGGGGCGCCTGGCGCATCGTCGGCCACAAATGGTTTTTTTCGGCGCCCCAGTGCGACGCGCATCTGATCCTGGCGCAGGCGGACGAGGGTGGACTGTCGTGTTTCTTTTTGCCCCGCTACCTGCCCGACGGCAGCCGCAACGCCATCCGCGTGCAGCGCCTGAAAGATAAACTGGGCAACCGCTCGAACGCCTCGTCGGAGGTGGAGTTCACCAATGCCTATGGCTGGCTCGTGGGGCAGCCGGGGCGCGGCATTCCCACCATCCTGGAGATGGCCAGCCATACGCGCCTCGATTGCGTGCTGGGCAGCACCGGCATCATGCGCGCCGCCTTGACGCAGGCGTTGCACCATGCGCGCCAACGGGCCGTGTTCGGCAAGCCGCTGGCCGAGCAGCCGCTGATGCAAAACGTGCTGGCCGACCTCGCGCTCGAGTCGGAAGCGGCCACTGCGTTTGCGTTGCGCCTGGCCCGCTGTTTCGATGAAAAGGACGATGCAGGGCAGGCGATGCTGGCGCGCGTGCTCACGCCGGCCGGCAAGTACTGGATCTGCAAACGGGGGCCCGGCTTCGGCGCGGAAGCCATGGAAGTGCTGGGCGGCACGGGCTACGTGGAAGAGGCACCGCTGGCGCGCCTGTACCGCGAACTGCCCGTCAACTCGATCTGGGAAGGCTCGGGCAACGTCATGTGCCTCGATGTCTTGCGCGCCTTCGGCAAGTCGCCTGCCGCGCGCGACGCCCTGGCGGCCGAGCTGGCGCTGGCCGGCGATGATGACGCTTCCTTTGTTGCCTGCCGCGCGCGCCTGCTGGCCGACCTGGACGGGCCGCAGACGGATGAATTTGGCGCGCGGCAATTGTCCGAGCGCATCGTGCTGGCCGTGCAGGCGGCCTTGCTGCTGCGCCATGCGCCACCGTTCGTTGCGCAAGCCTTCCTGCAGTCGAGGCTGGTGCAGGCGCCGGGCGGGGCGTATGGCCGCTTGCCGGCGGGCACCGATTGCGCGGCCATCCTGGCGCGCGCGCTGCGCGAGTATTGATTTCAATAAATCCGAATATTTCGAAAATTCCGGCCACAGGCGGGCTGCGGACTGGGATAATGCTGCAATCCATGATTTTATCGACACACAGCGCGCTTGCGGTGCATGCTTGCCGCCGCGCCAGAGAGTAGAGAAAGAAAAACAATATGAAACAAGATCCACGCTTCCCGAATTTGTTCATTACCGATCACCCGTTGATCCAGCACAAACTGAGCCACATGCGCGAGCACGACACGTCGACGCGCACCTTTCGCGAATTGCTCAAGGAAATCACTTTGCTGATGGGCTATGAAATCACGCGCGATCTGCCGCTGACCACGCGCGAAATCAAGACCCCGCTGGTGACCATCGATGCGCCCGTCATCGCCGGCAAGAAACTGGCCATCGTGCCCATCCTGCGCGCAGGCATCGGCATGAGCGATGGCTTGCTGAACCTGGTGCCGTCGGCGCGCGTGGGCCATATCGGCGTGTACCGCGACCCGGCCACGCACATGCCCGTGGAATACCTGGTGCGCCTGCCGGACCTGAACGAGCGTACTTTCATCCTGTGCGACCCGATGGTGGCGACCGGTAATTCTGCCGTGTATGCCGTCGATGTGCTGAAAAAACGGGGCGTGACGGACGAGCAGATCATCTTCCTGGCCCTGGTGGCCGCACCGGAAGGCGTGACCGTGTTCCAGAACGCGCACCCGAACGTCAAGATGTTCTGCGCCGCGCTCGACTCGCACCTGGATGACCATGCCTACATCGTGCCGGGCCTGGGCGACGCCGGCGACCGTATCTTCGGCACCAAGTAAGTCATTCAGGCGAGTATTGCGATGGCAACCTTGATCGATCCGGATTTCCGCACGCGTTTGCGTGCGTTGAACGAAAAGTATGCGGCCAGCGTGCCGGCCCTGATGCAGGCGATTGCGCAGGCAAGCGGCCGCTGCGACAGCGAAGGCGCCCGTCTGGAACCGTTGACGGAGCTGCACCGCGCGCTGCACGCGGTGGCCGGCTCGGCCGCCACCTTCGGCTTTGCCGCGCTGGGCCAGGAATGCCGGCGCATCGAACAGCTGGTGCGCGCCATGCTCAATACCCCAGCGCAAGCGGTGGCGGAATGGCCCGCCTTGCGGGCGCAAGTGACGGCGCTACTGGACTGGGCCGGACGTGATGCGGCCGCCACCCATTTCACCGCGTGAGAGACAGCACTACAGAGATGTGGTTGCAATGATTCATTTGATGCAACGCAAAGCACCCGCGTCGAAGATTAGGATATAGTGTCTCCATGCCGCTGGTAAAGGGCGCCGCAAGACGGGGATTTGGCTATTAAAGTAGTGTTCGCAAGTTTATTTTGCGAAAGAATGGTTTTTCTCAGTTTTGTTGGTATAATTGGGCATCGTTGGATTCGAGGTAGTAGTGCAGTTTGTCTGTCATTTCTTTCTTGCTTCAAACGATATAACGGGCGCAAGCCCAACTTAACTGAAATAGGAAATTGTAATGGCAACTGGCATCGTAAAATGGTTCAATGATTCGAAGGGTTTCGGCTTTATTACCCCTGACGAAGGCGGCGAAGATCTGTTCGCTCACTTCTCGGCTATCCAGTCGAACGGCTTCAAGTCCCTGCAAGAGAACCAACGCGTTTCTTTTGAAGTGACTGCTGGCCCTAAAGGCAAGCAAGCTTCGAACATTCAGCCAATCTAATACGCTGGATCAAACGAAATAAAGAAATCCTCGGTCTCCGAGGATTTTTTTTCGCCTGAATTTCCGTGAGGTATGGGTTTTGCGCGGGCTGCGCGCTCTTTTGGCGTGCTTGCGTCGCCGTGTAGGTCGGCTTAGCGCTTGCGCGTAAGCCGACAATGGCGGTGCTGGGGGGGGGCATGGGCTGGCGGTGTCGGCTTACGCTGCGCTAAGCCGACCTACGCCGACCTACGCCGACCTACGCTGACCGATGCTGGCCTGCGTCTGGTACGTCGCAGTGCGCAATCAAGCCATTGCGAACCCCAGTGATTTTTGGCCGGCATGCCTCGCCGGGCAGGCGGGTAGCTGGTAGGTCGGCTTAGCGCTTGCGCGTAAGCCGACAATGGCGGTGCTGG
>NZ_LRIC01000061.1:0-96561 GCF_001758725.1 Janthinobacterium sp. HH106
GCGTGCAGGGCGCCGCCCACGTGCAGAACGTCAACGCGTATCACAGCCGCTTGCGCGTCTGGCTGCGCATCTTCCATGGCGTGGCCAGCCGTTATCTGCCGAATTACCTGGGCTGGCGCTGGATACTGGACGCGGGGCGCATCCGCTCCCCAGAAACATTATTGAAGGCAACACTGGGCGAGTTCCCACATTTGACGGTGACATAGCCATATATAAACCGGATTAATAAACCGGATTATTTCTTGTGCGAGCCCAGCCAGCTGGGTTCCTTGCCGCATTCTTTGGGCAAGAACAGCGCATCGAGGCCCGGATCGCAGCGCCGGTCAGGCGCCTTCATCGGCTCGACGCTGAGCCATTCGCTCTTGGGCAGTATCTTTTCTTCGCGTGGCGCCACGGGCGGCGCGGGCGGCAGGCTGTCTTGCCAGCGTGCCTCCGGGGCAGGCGCGGGCGCGGTGGCCCAGTTGGCGTCAACCTGCGCTGCCTGCGCCGGCGGTGTGTCCGCGTGCGCGGCGGCGCACAGCAGGCTGCCCGCGAAGAATAACGCGCGCATGGCTGTGCTGTTTATGGAAATCATGGTTTGTCCTTGGTCGGTGCCCGGAAGGTGGACCCTGCATTATGACGGCGGCAGCAAGCAAAAAGACAAGAAAATTGCAACGGCATGTTACCAAAGGGACTATAGTTACTGGTAGCAAGCAGGTGCACTGTGGCAAGGTGATTGAAAGGCGGGTCAGGCGCGGGTCGCCGTCACTCGAGATGTGTATTCCCTAACTTGCATTTAAGCTAGGCAAGTTATGCTGTGGCATGCACGCCAGGCTGTCCTTTGCCGTCCGCACCGCGCCCCTCTTTTTTTACTCTTGCCAGGCCCATAATGAAAATGCTCAAATCCCTGCCTGTATGGCCGCTTGCCGCCCCGCTTGCCGGCTGGCTGTTCCTGTTCGGTTCCACCCTCAATCTCGGCGGCGCCTATCAGATCCTGCTGGTGGCTGGCCTGATCGGCAGCGTGCTGGCCGCCGTGTACCACGCGGAAGTGGTCGCGCACCGCATCGGCGAACCGTATGGCACCCTCGTGCTGGCGCTGGCCGTGACGCTGATCGAGGTGGCGCTGATCGTCTCGCTGATGCTGGCTGGCGGACCGGAAACGACGGGGCTGGCGCGCGACACCGTGTTTGCCGCCATCATGATCATTTTGAACGGCATCGTCGGCATCTGCCTGCTGCTGGGCGCCGGGCGCCACCGCGAGCAAACCTTCGGCCTGCTGGGCGTGAGCGCGTCGCTGGCCACCCTGGCGGCCATCGCCATTTTGACGCTGGTGCTGCCGAACTACACGTCGAGCGCCGCCGGCCCTTACTACAATTCCAGCCAGCTCATTTTCATCGCCGTGATCTCGCTGGTCCTGTACGGCACTTTCGTGCTGGTGCAGACGGTGCGCCACCGCGATTACTTCCTGCCCAAGGAAGCCGTCGGCGATGAAGAGGTGCATGCGGCCCCGCCCACGCCCACCGTCGCCTGGGTCAGTGCCGGTGCGCTGCTGGTGTGCCTGGGCGCCGTGGTGCTGCTGGCCAAGTCGCTGGCGCCCGCGCTGGAGACGGCCATTGCCGCCATGGGCGCGCCGAAAACCCTGGTCGGCATCGTCATCGCCGCCATCGTGCTGCTGCCCGAAGGCCTGGCCGCCGTGCGCGCCGCGCGCGCGAATCGCCTGCAAACGAGCTTGAACCTGGCGCTCGGCTCCGCGCTGGCCAGCATCGGCCTGACGATACCGGCCGTGGTGGTGGTGTCGCTGGCCACTGGCCTGACGATTACGCTGGGACTCGATATCAAGTCGACGGTGCTGTTGCTGCTGTCGCTGATGGTGGCCACCCTGTCGCTGGGCACGGGCCGCACCACGGTCATGCAGGGCACGGTGCACCTGGTGATTTTCGCCGTGTATCTCTTTACCACCATCGTCCCATAAGCTGCCGCACGGCTGCCGTTTTGTCACAATCCTGTCACGCCGCTGTCATACGATGAGGGTAGTGTGGTAGGATTTTTAAATCGTTTAAATGATTTATATAGTTTAGCAACTGAATTTGCCAACTTTTTCAGTTGGCACAGTCATGACAAGACAAGAGGCCAGTATGTATGCAGCGGTGGACCTGGGGTCCAACAGTTTTCGTTTACACGTCGGCAAGCATGATGGCGACACCATCCGCGTGGTCAAGAGCGTGCGCGATCCGATACGCCTGGCCGCCGGTCTGGACGCCAATGGCGACCTGACCGAAGCGGCCATGCAGGGCGCACTGGCCTGCCTGCAGCGCTTTCGCGCCATTCTCGCCGGCTTCGAACTCGATGCCGTGCGCGTGGTGGCCACGTCGGCCATGCGCGTGGCACGCAACGGCGCCGTCTTCCTGCCGCTGGCCGAGCAAGCCATCGGCTACCCGATCGAGATCATCTCGGGCGAGGAAGAGGGGCGTTTGATCTACATGGGCGTGGCCAATGCGCTGGCCATTCCCGGCGAACGCCGGCTGGTGATGGATATCGGCGGCGGTTCGACCGAACTGATACTGGGGCGCGGCAACGATATCGAACGCGTCGAATCCTTCAGCCTGGGCACGGTCAAGCAAAGCCTGTCGTTCTTCATCGGCGGACGCATAGACGCGCCGTCGTTCGAGGCGGCCATCCTGTCGGCGCGCAGCCATTTCGAGGATGCCGCGCCGCCGTACCATCCGCAGCACTGGAAGACGGCCTACGGCTCTTCCGGCACCATCCGCACGATCGCCGACATCATCACCCGCAACAAGCTCGGTGACGGCTTGCTCACCAGCGTCAGCCTCGATGCGCTGGCGCGCCGCTTCATCGAACTCGGTCACACCAGCCGCATCGACATGCCGGGCTTGCGCCCCGACCGCGCCAGCACCATCGTCGGCGGCCTGGCCATTCTGATCGGCCTGTTCCGCGAATTGGCCATTCCCGCCATGACGCCGATCGAGGCGGGTTTGCGCATGGGCGTGATGTGGGACCTGTACCTGCGTTCGACCAAGCGCGACCGCCGCGAACAGTCGGTGCAGGGCTGCATGGAGAAATTCCACATCGACCAGCAGCGCGCCGGCCGGGTGGCCGAGCAGGCGCTGGCCATGTACGCGCAGCTCAAGCCCACATCCGATGCCCTCGTGAAATGCCTGCGCTGGAGCAGCCTGCTGCACGAGGTGGGTCTGGCCGTGTCGCAGACGGGCTACCACAAGCACGCATCCTATATCGTGGAAAATGCGGACTTGCCCGGTTTTACCACGCGCGAACAGAAGACCATGAGCCGGCTGATCCTGGCGCAGAAGGGCAACTTGCGCAAGATCGGCGAAGTGCTGTCCGATCCCGATTTCGCCAAGGCCGTGCTGGCGCTGCGCCTGTCGATTCTGCTCATGCATGCGCGCATCGAGGCCGACTTCAGCGAACTGCGCCTGCGCATGAAGAGCCGCATCGAACTCGACATCAAGCGCGGCTGGGTGGCGCACCATCCCACCGTGTCGTTCTGGATCGAGAAGGAGCAGGAATTCTGGGATGAGGTCGGGGTCGATTTCACCATCCGCGCCAGCGCCTAGAAGGTCATGGCATGCGCATGACTTGATGTGCAGCAAGCAAGATTTCAAAAAACAGTATATATTGTTTATATTATTTACTAGATTGGAGAATCCATGACCAAAACCACCCCAGCGAAAAAGGCCGACAGCGCGCCCGTATCGATGTTCCCGACCAGCGCATCGATCAACGCGGCAGCGGCCAAGGCCGCACCGGCTGCCAAGCCTGCAGTGAAGCCCGCCGCGAAGCCGGCAGCCAAGCCGGTGGCCAAGGCCACCGTCAAGCCAGTGGCCGCCAAACCGGCCGCTGCGAAGCCGGTGGCAGCGAAACCTGTGGCCGCCAAGGCGCCTGCCGCCAAGCCGGCGGCCAAGGCCGTCGTGGCCAAACCTGTCGCCAAGGCCGCTGTCAAGCCTGCCGCCAAGACGGCAGTAAAAACCGTTGCCAAGCCAGTGGCCAAGGTTGCTGCAAAGCCCGCCGCCAAGGCGGCAGCGAAAACCGCCGTCAAACCGGCTGCCAAGGCCGCCGCCAAGCCTGCGCCAGCGAAAAAAGCGCCGGTCGCCAAGGTCGCCGCCGTCAAGGAAAAAGCCCGCAAGCCGAAACTGGTGCGCGACAGCTTCACCATGCCCGAAGCGGAATACGAAGTCCTGGGCCAGGTCAAGAAAGCCTGCCTGAAGGCCGGATTCGAGATCAAGAAAAGCGAATTGCTGCGCATCGGCGTGGCGCTGATCAGCCAGATCGACCTGGCCACGCTGCAAAACGTGCTGGCCGGTTTGCCGCAGCTGAAAACGGGCCGTCCGAAGAAGGATTGATGGCGCGGGCAGGGGCCGCCCCCTGCCTGGCCGTTCTGGTTTACCATGGGGCCTGTGATAGTTCCCCATGGTTGCCATGTCAGAAGAAACAGAGATCGAACGCGCCGGCTTCGTCGAGCGCGCCATTGTCCGCCACTGCGGCGGCGAATCCACTGCCGCCATCGACCACGTCGCCGAGGAAATCCCCGTCGCGCTGGTCTTCAATGGCATTTCCCACGTCGTCATGATGGCCACCCCGCGCGACCTGGAAGCGTTTGCCTACGGTTTCGCGCTGACGGAAGGCGTGGTGGCATCGGCTGCCGCCATCTTCGATTGCGAAGTGTTGCTGCGTCCCGATTCCGCCGAAGTGTCCTTGAGCATCGCGCAGGAGGATTTCGTGCGCCTGAAGGACCGGCGCCGCCAGCTGACGGGCCGCACGGGCTGCGGCGTGTGCGGCATCGACAGCATCGACATGCTCGATTTGCTGCCCGCGGCGCTGCCGCCATCCCTGATCCGCGTCGACTTGCCCGCCGCGCTGGCGCGCGCATCGGCCGGCTTGCGCGAACACCAGGCGCTGATGCGGGAAACGGGCGGCGTGCACGCGGCCGCGTGGTGCACGCCCGACGGCGACATCGTGCACGTGTTCGAGGATGTCGGCCGGCACAATGGTCTCGACAAGCTGATTGGCTACCTGGCGCTGCACGATATCGACATGCGGCGCGGCTTCGTCTTCCTGTCCAGCCGTGGCAGCTACGAGCTGGCGCGCAAGGCGGCGCGCATGCAGATACCCTTGCTGGCGACGATTTCCGCCCCCAGTTCGCTGGCCATTTCCATCGCCACGCAGGCCGGCATGAAGCTGGTGGGTTTCTGCCGTCAGGACGCGTACGTCGACTACACGCCAGGCATCAGCATCTAAACAGCACCGGCACGGACTTCGACGTCGGCGTGCCGGCGCCGTCGGCCGTGCTGGCCGGCGGCACCAGCGCATTCGTCTCCGGGTAGTAGGCGCCCAGGCAGCCGCGCGGGATGTCATAGGCGACCAGCCGGAAACCGTCGGCCCGGCGTGCCACGCCATCGTCCCAGCCGCCTATCAAATCGACCATGTCGCCATCCGTAAAATCCAGCATGGCGATATCGGCTGCATTGGCGGCGACGGCCTTGGCGCCGTTTTCGCAAATGGCGAACGTGGACGCGTGGTGGCGGTCGGGCCAGGCGCAGCCGGGGCAATCGAAACCGTCCGGCTGGTTTTGCGCCAGCAGCGCCTTCAGATTCCCGGGCGCGACGCGCTCCTGGCGCAGGCTGATGGCCGCGTGTTTCAAGGCGTCCCAGCCGGCGGCAGGCTTGGTGTAGGGCGTGATGTGGACGGCGTCGGTGTCTGTCATGGGCTCTTTCGGCTGGGCGAGTGTGGTAATTATGCACGATCCCCACATGGCATTGCCTTGCGTCATGGAAATGACATTCGGCTGTCATTTTCCTGACATATTAGGCAAGTACGCTGGAGTCGTCTTGATCACAGGGGGATGAAACCATGCAAAACATAATCGCATCAAACGAAGCCAAGGCCCGGCCGGTCCAGCTGGTGCTGAGCCAGGCCTCCACGGCGGCGGAATTGCGCGAAGTCCAGCGTTTGCGTTACAAGGTGTTTATCGAGACGATGGGATTGACGTCGCTGGCCAACGCCGATGGCCTCGACAGCGATGAATTCGACGCGCACTGCGATCACCTGATCGTGCGCGACGCCGACACCCTGAAAGTGGTGGGCACCTACCGCGTGCTGAGCGCGGCCAAGGCGGCCAAGATCGGCCGCCTGTATGCGGAAAACGAGTTCGACCTGAGCCGCCTGAAGAACCTGCGCGGGCGCATGGTCGAAGCGGGCCGCGCCTGCATCCACCCGAAATACCGGGGCGGCAGCGTGATCATGCTGCTGTGGTCGGGCCTGGCCGAGTACATGCGCCGGGAGCGCTGCGACTACCTGGTCGGCTGCGCCAGCATCAGCCTGGCCGATGGCGGCCATAACGCCGTCGCCGTGTACCAGGCGCTGGCGGAAAAGCACATGGCCCCGAGCGAGTACCGCGTCACGCCGCACCTGCCTTTCCCCATCCACCAGGTGGAAGCGGCGCACAAGCCGCAAGTGCCGCCGCTGATCAAGGGCTATCTGCGTTCGGGCGCCTGGATTTGCGGCGAGCCGGCCTGGGATCCTGATTTCGAAAGCGCCGACATGTTCATGATGATGCCGCTGGCGAATCTGGACGAGCGCTATGCGCGTCATTACGGGGTGGTGCCTGGCTAAGGCTGCCAGGGCTCGCGCCGGGCAGTGAGGCCTGCAGCTGGCTGGCCAGCGCCTGCACGGCGCTGCGCAAGCCGGTCTCCGGGCTGTCGGGCGGCAGCAGTTCGAGCAGGAAGCGCAGCGGCGCCGTGATCGTTTCGGGTTCGCCGATGCTGCCGTGGCGCCGCACGGCGTCGTGGTACAGGGCCAGGAAGGCGGCGCGCGCGGAAGAGTCGAAGGACTGGCCGTCCGGCGCCTGCCACAGGGCCGCCAGCAGGGCGGCGCGCACGGGGGCGCCGGCGTCGATGGCGCGGTGTTCATCCGCGTGGCGCTGGCGCGCATAGGCGATGGCGTCGTGCAGCAAGTCGCCCAGCTGCGGATCGAGCGCGCGCCAGGCGCCGCCGTCGCCATGGGCTTTCAGCAGCAGGGCGCCCGCCAGCGCCTGGAAAATCAGGTCGCAGTCGGCCGCGCCGCTGCGCCGCCGCGCTTCTTCCAGCGCGGCCAGGCAGGCGTCCGTCATGGCGCGCAGGGCCGATGCGCCGGAGTTTCCTTCGCGGCAGGCCAGGCGCGCCTGCAAGGCCCAGTAGCGTCCCAGCAGGGCCAGGCGCTGCGCCGTGGGCGCCAGCGCCACCAGCAGGTCGATATGCTGTTTTCCATCCTGCAGCAGCTGGCGTCCCTGGGCCGGGTCGGGCACGGCAGGCACTTCGATGCCGGCACCCGCATCGAGGCCGCACAGGGCCGCGCCCTGGCGTATCTCCAGTTCCGCCCAGTGCGCGAGCGCGCGCAAGCCCACCTTGCCGTCGGCCGCGCTGTGCGCCGCCCGGTAATGTTCGATGGCGCGCAGGGTGTTCTCCAGTCCACCGAGACCGGCGCGCGTGGCGGCCATGTTTTCGCGGATGTCGGCGCAGCCGAAGAAGCGCGCGCGCACGGCTTCCTCGATGCTGCCCAGCTTTTCCTCGATGGCCGCGCGGCGCGCAGGATCGGCGCCCGCCAGGCGCGCGTGCAGGGTTTCCAGGTCGGCCAGCAAATGGCCGTGGTAGTGGTAATCGGGCGCTTGCCAGGGCCGGCTCTGGGTGTTCGGAAAGCGGTAGCGGTCGTCGCCGTACGCCTGGTAGGCGCCCCAGGTGTTCGAGGAGGGGAATTGCAGATACGCCGCCTCGCGCGCCAGGCGCACGGCGTCGCCGAAGTATTCGCCGCTCAGCATTGCGTGATAAAAGCTGTGCGCGAAGATGCTGGCTGCCTGGTCGTCGATGCGCCAGCCGGCCGCGATCACCGCTTGCGAGCCCATTTCAATGAAGGCCGTGGCCAGGCTGGCGGCCAGTTTCGACCATGGCGCGATGGCGTCCGGGCGCATGTCGCCCAGGTGGCAGCAATTGATGAAGACGAATTGCGGCACGCGCTTCAATTTCCCCACCTGCGCCGCCGTCAGCCGCGTCTTCGGTCCCAGCACCAGGCCCGTATGGGCGATGCCGGGGCCGGCCACTTCGCCATGGCCGGCCAGGTGGATGGCGAAATAGCGCTCGTCGAACAGGTGCACCAGCACGCGCTGCGCCTGCGGGCGCAGCAGCTCGCGCACCTGGTAGCCGTACGCGCCGAACATGCGCGCCACGTCCTGCGCCTCGGCCTGCGCGGCGGACAGCTCGGGCAGGCCGGAATCGGTGTCGCCGATCACCAGCACGCTGTTGCTGGGCGGGCTGACGGCCGGCGGCTGCTCGCGCAGGCTGGCCAGCTGGCGCACCATGCCGATGCGCGTCGACAGGGGGCTTTCCTCGCTGCCCGCCTCGTCGCGCATCAGTTCCCACGGGTAGATGGCGGCGCTCTGGTCGACGGCCAGGATCAGGCCGCGCATCTCGGGGATGGCCGCCTTCAGGCCATTGGGCAGCATCAGTTCGTACAGCGCGCGCGACAGGCCTGGCTGGTCGGTGGTGTTGTCGGTGGCATCCATGATCAGGCCATCGACGGCTTGCCGCTGGTTCGGCTCCTCGTCGACGCTGTTGTGGGCGCGGTCCGTCAGCACGGTGAAGCGCAGGGCGCCCGACAGATCGGCGGCGACGATCTGCACGCGGCGCCAGCCGTTGTCGCCGCTCAGGCTGGGCAGGATGCGCCGGTAGCCGCCGGGGCTGTGGCGGATGCGCCGCTCGAACGAGATGCTGCCCTGGTAGCGCGCTTCGGCCATGATCTGCTCGATGGCCACGGCGGCGGCGATGGCGCGCGCCTCGGACTGTTCGTAGATGGCGATATGGCCGATGCGGCAGGCCATGCCCGCGTCTTCCAGGCGCCGGTTGGCGCTGCGCGCGCCGTCGATCAGGGCGCGCGCGCACAGGGCGATGCTCAAGCCGCCGTAGCCGGAACCGGACAGCAGGCTGGCCACGCGCAAGCCGTGCTCGCCCATCGGCGGCGCGGCCACATGGCCGGCGGCGCGCACCTGCAGGCAGACGCACGCGTATTCGAGCAGGCCGCCGGCAAAGGCGCGCGCCAGTTCGCCCGGCGTCAGCTCGCCCAGCGCGCCCAGGCCGATGACGATGGCGCCGCCGGGCCGGCGCGCCGCATCGGGCTGCAGCACCACGAGGGCGGAGTCGGGGCGCTGCGGAAAACGCCCGAGCGCGTGGATTTCCTGCAGCTTGCCGGCCAGCAGACGGTCGAGAAAGCTCATGCTGCCGCGCAGCGATTCGGACGCGTAGCAGCCGCTCATGACGGGCGCATCGGCCGAGGCCATGCTGCCGTGGATGACGGAAAGGCTCAGCTGCGGTGCGCGGCTTTCAGGCGCGCTGGCGGGCCCGGCGGCGCCGATGGCCGCGTCGAGCAGTTCCTGCGGCTGCGGGTACAGCGGCGTGGCGTCGGGCACGTAGGGATGGAAGCGGGGCGGGGCGCCGCCCGGCGCGTGCGGCGGGTGCCGGGGCAGGGCGGCGCCCTGGCCGCCGTCGAGCAGCTGCGCGATGGCCGGATAGTATTCTTTTTGCAGCAGCAGGTCGCCATGCGCCACCGGCAGGTAGCAGGCCGCCACGCCGTCCGGCACCGCGCCTTGCCAGGCCGTGCGGCCATCGCCGTCCGGCGACCAGGCCGTTTCGATGGCGCCGTCGCGCAGGCGCAGCGCCACCGGCGTGTCGGCGCAGCCGGCCAGGTAGCTGCAATGGCGCGCGTCGAGCGGGGCCGCTTCCAGCAGCGCCACGGTGGCGCGCGCGGCGGCCAGCGCCGGCGCCTCGGGCGCCTGCCAGCCGCCGGGCAGGCCCGCTTGCGCGTCGCCGGCGGCCAGCTGCGCCCAGGCGCCGGCGTCGAAATAATCGATGCCGCCCGCCTGCGGCCACGGCAGCATGTCGAGCACGCCGGGAAAGGCGCGCACGAAGCCGAGAAACTGGCGCCGCGTGTGCTTCCAGCCGATCCAGCAGGCCAGCATCTGCACCAGCCGGTCACGCCCCAGCAGCACTTGCACCATCGCCTGCGTGCCACGGTTGGCCGTGCCCACCTGCAGCAATCGGCTGCCGGGCAGGGCGCCGAAGCGCTGCCAGCGGTCCTTCAGGGCCAGGCGCGCCACCAGTCCGCCCATGCCGTGGGCGACGATGCGCAACGGTTGGCCGCGCTGTTCGGCGTCGCGCATGGCGTCGTCGAGCACGGGCAGGAAGGCGCGGCACGACTCCTGCAGCGACAAGCGCCAGTCATAGGTAAAGGGCCGCACTTCCTGGCTTTGCGCGAGAAAGCGGGCGAACGGTTCATAGCAGGACTCGAGCCAGCCGGCGCTGACGATGTGCGGCTGGCCCACGGCCAGGCGTTCGATGCGCCCTTCGACCAGGTTGACGGGGTCGAACCAGATGCGGTTGCTGCCCACTTGCAGGTGGCTGCCCATGATGTCGGGTAGCAGCAGCACGATGGGCGCGTGTGCGCGCCGTTTCGGCACCTCGCCGCCGCGCGCCAGCGGGCCGTGCTCGATGCCGGGCAGCGGCTGGTAGGCGGTCTCGTCGCCGCTGAGCGCCTGCACGGCGGCCTGGCTCGATGGCGCGCGCTCGAAGTAGTTCAGGTGGTGCGTGTGCGGCCCGCGCAGCAGCAGTTGCCGCACGGGCGTGCTGCGCGTGGCGCCGCCGGCCATCGAGGCGCAATTGACCACCAGGTCGTTCTGCCCGCCGTACAGCTGGTCGTCGAGGCAGTCGCCCAGCCAGCCCAGCAGGCCATCGCCGCTGCACGCGCCGGCCAGCACGTGCAGCGGACTGGCCACGCGCACGTCGGGCGCGTTGAGCAGCGCCACCAGGGGCGAGTCGGGCATCATCGCTTCCAGTCCCGGCAGGATGCGCGCGTCGCAGCGCTGCTGCACCACGGCCAGCAGGAAGGCCATGGCGCCGTCGGGAACGCTGCCGTGCAGCAGCAGGTTGAACATCACGCTGGCCCAGCGGTCCAGACGGCCCGACATCAGGGTGGTGCCGCGCGACGGGCAAGCCACGCGCACGAAACGGGCGATGCGGATGGCGCGTGTTTTGAGTTCCACGCTCAATTCGCGCAGGCGCACCGCATCCGCGTCGTAGCCGCCGCGTCCGCCCAGCCGCGCCTGCGCCGTGAAGTGTTCGATATCGTGGCTGTTGAACGCTTCGCCGCCCACCGTGTTTTCGCTCAATCGCTCCAGGCCGTCGCCGGCCAGGTCGACGGCGCCGCGGCTGTCGATGCGCTGCGCCCGGGCCAGCAATTCGCCCACCAGGCCGCCGCGTGAATGGGTCAGCAGGTGCAGCACGGCGCCGTGCGGCAACTGGCGCACGAGGGCCAGCGCGTTCTCGATGGGACTGTCGCTGAGGCTGCGGTGCTCATAGCCGTAGATGCGGTTGCCGTACTGCGCCGCCAGTTGCGGCGCCAGGCCGTTGCGCCACAGGCCGGCAAAGCTGCGCTGGGTCGACGAGGCCGTGCCGTGCAACAGCAGCAGCACCGGTTCCGGCCCGGCGGGCAGGCTGGCGACGGCCGTCATGCCGCCCGCCTCGATGCCGCAGCGGTACAGGCCCAGCCGTTGTTCCAGCTGGCGGTCCTGGAAGGCGCCCGCCGCCGCCAGCGCCGTCATGGCGGCGGCGCCGCAGCGGTACACGCGCACGGCCCGCAGCATCCAGGCGCCCAGGCCGTCGCGGCTGGCGCCGGGCGGCGGGCGCGCCGCCTGCGGGCGCAGGGCCAGCCCCACTTCGATGCTGGCTGGCGCGCCGTCGCGCGCCAGCGTGGCCGGCCCCAGGTAGCGTGGCAGGTCCAGGCTGCCTGCCAACAGCGAACTGCCGTCGCACAGCAGCAGCTGCACCACGTCGGCCGGGCCGATATCGAGGGCGATGCGGCAGCTGCCGATGCCGCGCGCGCTTGACAGCACATGGGTTTCGCTGTGCCAGCCGGGCGCGGCGGGGCAATCGCCGGCGCTGGCGAGGGGATCGCGCGTGAGCGTCAGGCGCAGCACGGGCGGCGCAAGGGGATCGCTGGACATGCGGTTGAGATCACTGGTTAAAAGCTGACCTTGATGCCTGCGCGGACTATGCGTGTTGTGTCAGATCAAGTATGTGTGGAAATGCAGGGGGAGAAGCTGGGAGGGCTGGCGCGGCAGGGCAGAGAAACGGTCAGCATGGTTTGGGCTGGGTCTCTTCGCTATCGTGCTCGGATGTTGTGCGGTGAGCGAACTACGCGAATTGTATGGCAAAAGTTCATGGCGCCGGGGACCTGGGTGCCTGGCATGGCATTACAACAGCGGGTGGTTCAATGGACTGGTGTGGCGGACAGTTCCTTCAGTTCGCGGATGGTGATGTCCGATTTTTCATGCATGCGCAATAAAATCGTTGCACCGACCGACAGTTTGCCGTGCCGAATCTTGCTGATGATGGGAGGCTGAACTTCCAGGACGCGGCACAGTTCCGCATCATTTTTCAAGTTCAGCTTCTCGATCAGGGTATCGAGCAGCTTGTTCGGTACAAAACTCGATGGTTCGAGCGCACGCGCCCGGTTCATCGCTTCAATCATTTCCAGCTTCTTTTGTCGAACGTTCATTTACTCCTCCTTCAGGTTATGCAAGGGACGAGACCACTTTATATGGTCCCGGCTATAGTTCGTCATCGCAGTACGGCTGTCTGGGTGACGTGACAACATTCGCGTTACAACATTGATAACCAGGCAAGTGTTTTCAATAATACTACGATAACAAAACTTGTGACAGATGGTCAGTTAAATTAACTGATTGTTTGATCAATTTGGTTGACGGTTGTTGTATTTTGTAAGCCGCTTTTCGTCAGAATCATGGTCCGGTCCGCCATTTCGGCGGCGGCCAGCGAGTGCGTGACCATGATCGCGCAACTGCCGTTGGCCTTGATTTCGGCGCGCAGCAATTGCAGGATGCTGTGCGCCGTGTCCGGGTCGAGGTTGCCGGTGGGCTCATCTGCCAGCACCAGCGCCGGCTTGTGCACGAGTGCGCGGGCGATGGCCACGCGCTGCATTTCGCCGCCCGACAATTGCTGCGGAAAGTCGCCGCCGCGTCCGCCCAGGCCGACGGCCTCGAGCATGCTGGCGGCACGCTCCTGGGGCAGTCCGTTGAGCAGCAGCGGCAGGGCCACGTTTTGCAGCAGGGTCAGGTGCGGCAAGACGTGGAAAGCCTGGAAGATAAAGCCCATGCGGGCGCGACGCAGCCGGGTGGCGGCGGCGTCATCGAGGCTGGACATGGCAATGCCGTCCACCAGGATAGGGTGCGCTTCGGCACCCGCATCGGGCGTATCGAGGCCGGCGATCAGGTTCAGCAAGGTCGACTTGCCCACGCCCGAATCGCCCATGATGGCGATGAATTCCCCCGCCTTGAAGCGGCAGGAAATGTTGGCCAGCACGGGACGGGCATTGGTATAGGACTTCGACAGATGGCGCAATTCGAGCATGGTGATCTTGATTAATAACGGCTATCGTAAAGGGAGGCACGCGGGGGAGAGGGGGGCCTGGGAACTGCAAGGGGCGCGGATTGTTTGGCCGGCAATGTGTAGTATACGACAGCCTTATCATTTTTGCTGGGTAATACCAATTTTATGTGCATGCCGGCTGTTCGACCTTAAGTTACCTGCCGCACGGCTGGCTTGCGCGGATTCCGCTATGATGGAAAAAAGTCATCGGCAAGGCGCCCGCACACCGCTGCGGCAGGGGCGGCGCGCCCGGTGGCCGACCGTGCAAGCCCTTCGTGAACCTCATATTGACGACGCCAGCCCATGACCATGCCACTCGCGCAACAGCAGTCCGATTTGTATCCCGCCAGCAACGCCAGTGCGGCCAGCGCCACTCCTGTCACGATAGCCGAGATCAGCGCAGGCCTGTTGGCGCGCGATGCCTGGACTTCGCCCAAGTATCTGTACGACGCGCTCGGCTCGAAACTGTTCGAAGCCATCTGCGCCTTGCCCGAGTACTACCCGACGCGTACCGAGGCGGCCATCTTCGCGCGCCACGGCGCCGAGATCGCGCACGCCGTGGGGCCGGGCAGCACCCTGATCGACCTGGGCGCGGGCAATTGCGCCAAGGCCGCCAGCCTGTTTCCGCTGCTGCATCCGGCGCAATATGTGGCCGTGGATATTTCCTACGATTTTCTCAGTGAATCGCTGAGCCGGCTGCAGCAGCGCTTTCCGCATATCGAGATGACCGGTCTGGGCCTGGATTTCTCCAGCCGCCTGGACTTGCCCGACAGCGTGCGCGACGCGCGGCGATTGTTCTTCTATCCCGGCTCGTCGATCGGCAATTTTGCGCCTGAGCAAGCGACCGCCTTTTTGCGCCGCCTGCGTGCGAATGCGGACGGCGATGGCGGCCTGCTGATCGGCGTCGACCTGATCAAGGAAGACGCCATCCTCGACGCCGCCTATGACGATGCGCTGGGCGTCACGGCCGCTTTTAATCTGAACATGCTGCGCCACGTGAATGGCCTGATCGGCGCCGACTTCGACGTGCGCGCTTGGCAGCACCACGGCTTTTTCAACGCCGACGAGCACCGCGTCGAAATGCACCTGGAAGCGCGCAGCGAACAAGTTGTCCATTGGAAAGGTGGCCAGCGCCGTTTCGCGAAAGGCGAACGCATCCATACAGAAGACAGCTATAAATATACGCGCCCGGCCTTCGTCGGCTTGCTGGAGCAGGCAGGGTTTTCCACCGTTCAAGTCTGGACGGACCCGCAGCAGTGGTTTGCCGTCATTTATGCGCGCATCATCAGGGACTAAGAAAAAGATGCTGATCGATCATTACAATAAAGTGCGCCAGCACTCGCTGCGGCTGGCCGAACCCCTGTCCGACGAAGATTGCGGCGCCCAGTCGATGCCGGACGCCAGTCCCGTCAAATGGCACCTCGCGCATACCACCTGGTTTTTCGAAACGTTTATCCTGGAAAGCATGGAAGCGGCGTTCGCGCCATTCCACCCGGCTTTCCGCGTGCTGTTCAACTCGTATTACAACGGCGTGGGCGAGAAGCACCCGCGCGCCCAGCGTGGCTTGCTGACGCGCCCCGGCATGGCGCAGGTGCGCGCTTACCGGGCCGACGTCGATGCGCGCATCGCGCGCCTGCTGGCGGGGGAACTGGCGCGCGACGCGCGCGAACGGCTGACCATGCTGCTGGCGCTGGGCCTCGAACACGAGCAGCAGCACCAGGAATTGCTGTTGACGGACGTCAAACACTTGCTGGCGCAGAGCGCCCTGTTTCCCGCCTATCTAGACGGCGCGGTGGCGCCAGCGCAGGAGCACGCGCAGCCCACGGCCTGGCTCGCTTTCGACGGCGGCCTGGCGCAGATCGGCCATGCGGGCGATGGCTTTTGTTTTGACAATGAATTACCGCGCCACCCGCAATACGTGGCGCCGTTCGAACTGGCCAGCGCGCTGGTGACGAATGGGGAATTTCTCGCCTTTATCGAGGCGGGCGGCTACCGCACGGCGCATTGGTGGCTGGCTGAAGGCTGGGACTGGGTCCGTACGCAACAGCTGTCCTGCCCGCTGTACTGGCAGTGCGACGAGGCGGGCCGCTGGCAGGAATTTACTTTATCGGGCTTGCGCCCGCTGGACCCGCAGGCGCCGGCCACGCACTTGTCGCTGTTCGAGGCCGATGCGTATGCGCACTGGGCCGGTGCGCGCCTGCCGACGGAAGCGGAGTGGGAAGTGGCGGCGCAGGGCGTCGACATGCAGGTGGGCCAGCTGCATCCGGCGGCCGGCGCGCCGGGAACGGGACTGCGGCAGATGTTCGGCCATTGCTGGCAATGGACCAGCAGCAGCTATGCGCCGTACCCGGGCTACCGCACGGCGCCCGGGGCGCTGGGCGAATACAACGGCAAGTTCATGCTGAACCAGTATGTGCTGCGCGGCTCGTCGTGCGCCACGCCGGCTGGCCATGCGCGCGCCAGCTACCGCAATTTCTTCCCGGCCGGCGCGCGCTGGCAATTTACGGGCATCCGCCTGGCGCGCCAGGTGGAATAAGCAAAGGTGGAATAACTTAGTGCAGGCGCGGGACGGCGGGCGCGTCAGGACGGGGCGGTGCCTTGGCGCTGGCGTTCTGCTCGAGCTTGAACTGGCTGACGAGGGTTTCCAGGTCGCCCGCCTGTTCATGCATGGCCGCCGCCGCCGCGGCCGCTTCCTCGACCAGGGCCGCGTTCTGCTGCGTCGTCTGGTCCATCTGCATGATGGCCGCATTGATCTGCTCGATGCCTTCGCTCTGCTCGTGGTTGGCGACGCTGATTTCACCGACGATGGCGCTGACCCGGCCCACGCTGGCCACCACTTCATCCATCGTGGCGCCCGCCTGGCTGACCAGCTGCGCGCCCTGGCCGACCCGCGTGACGGAGTCGGCAATGAGTTCCTTGATCTCTTTTGCCGCCGCCGCCGAGCGTTGCGCCAGGTTGCGCACTTCCGACGCCACGACGGCAAAGCCGCGGCCTTGCTCGCCGGCACGCGCCGCTTCCACGGCCGCATTCAGTGCCAGGATATTCGTCTGGAAAGCGATGCCGTCGATGACGGCGATGATGTCGACGATCTTGCGCGACGAGGCATTGATGGCGTCCATGGTGCCGATCACTTCCGCCATGGCCGAGCCGCCGCGCTGCGCGATGGCCGACGCCGAGCGGGCCAGACTGTCGGCCTGGCGCGCATTGTCGCTGTTGCTGCGCACGGTGCCCGTCAGTTCGATCATCGACGAAGCCGTCTCTTCCAGCGCGCTGGCCTGCGCTTCGGTGCGGGCCGACAGGTCGGCATTGCCGCTGGCGATCTGGCTCGACGCCACGGCGATCGTACCCGTGCCGCCGCGCACTTGCCCCACGAGGGTGGCCAGGTTGGTGTTCATGTCGCGCAAGGCCTGCAGCAGCTGGCCCGCTTCATCCTTGCCGTCGGCCACGATCTTGCTGCTCAAGTCGCCTCCAGCCACGGCTTGCGCCACGCGCAGCGCATATGCGATCGGCGTGGTGATCGAGCGCGTGACCCGCCAGGCAAAGAGCACGCCCAGCAGCAGGGCAGCCGTGCCCAGGCTGGCCATCAGCACATTCGCCGCGGAAATATTCTGCTGGATTTGCTGGCCGCCATGCACGACCACGCCGCGCTGAATTTCATTCAGGCGGTTCACCGTCTTTTGCAGCTGGTTCAGGGCGGGCAGGGTATCGTCGCGCACGTGCTTGGCCGCTTCCGCGCGCTGCCCCGCCACCAGCAGCTTGTCTGCCTGGCTGAACGAGACGACATAGGCCTTGCGCTGCTGCTTCAGGGTGGCCAGCAGTTCCTTGCCTTCCGGCAGCACGATCAGGCGGTCGAGGATGGCCAGCGCATCGGTGATGGTGGCCTTGTTGGCATCGATTTCGCCATGGATGGCGTTGGCGCGGGCTGGATCTTCATGGATGAACAGTTCCAGCACCAATGCCGCATTCGAACGCGTCGTGCTGCGGATGGTGGCGATGGCGTCCGCCTTGGCCCAGTCTTTCTCGATGATGGACTCGCTGAGCGCGCCGATCTTGTCCAGCCGGAACAGGCCCGTTCCCACCAGCACTGCCATCAGCAGCAGCACCACGCCAAAGCCGGCACCCAGGCGCGCGCCTATCTTCATATCCGTCAATTTCATACTGATTCCCTCGGTAGCGAAAGTAATCCTCAAGAAATTATTGGCAATTTATAGCGAACAGAAACAGATGTGATGCTAGGCGCGCTCTGCGACGCAGTGCAAGCACTGCTAGCGGAGGGCAACAAAGCAGCACGCTGTTTATGGAAGCTAGAAATGACAAGAATTTATTGGGGGTTACTTTTAAATCTGTCCCCGGTGGTCTTATTATGAGTCGATTATACGGCGCGTGATACTTCTTTTGCAGCAACAATTGCCTTGCGGAAATGAAAAAGCGGCACGGCGATCAAGCCGTACCGCTTTTTTTCCCTGTGCCAGAGGGAACGCAGTCCTTAGACGGCGCTCGCCGCCACGTTGGCCGTTGTTGTTTTTTCGGCTTCCGTCTGCCCAATGCGGCGGTTCACGGCCGACAGCACGGCCTTGAACGAGGCGGTGACGATGTTGCTGTCGATGGCGGCGCCGAACAGGGTCGGGCCGTTATCGAGGCGCAATTCCACGTAGCACGCCGCTTGCGCGTTGGCGCCGGAGCCGATCGAGTGTTCGTGGTAATCCATCAGCTTGATGTCGAGACCGAGCGCATTGACGAAGGCGTCGATGGGGCCGTTGCCGCCGCCTTGCAGGGCCAGCGGCGTCTGGCGGTGCGACAGGCTGATGTCGATCTGCACGGATTCGTCGCTGCTCGTGTCTTCCACCATACGGTGCGAAGCGTAGGCGTACGGCGCCGTTTGCTCCAGGTATTCCTTCTGGAAGATTTCATGGATATCCTGCGCGGCGATTTCGCGGCCCGTGGCGTCGGCCACGGCTTGCACGGCGCGCGAGAATTCGATCTGCAGGCGGCGCGGCAAGACCAGGCCGTATTCCTGTTCCAGCAGATATGCCATGCCGCCCTTGCCGGACTGGCTGTTGACGCGGATCACGGCGTCGTAGCTGCGGCCCAGGTCGGCCGGGTCGATCGGCAGGTAGGGCACTTCCCAGATGCTGTCCGGTTGCTGCTTGGCGAAACCTTTCTTGATGGCATCCTGGTGCGAGCCGGAGAAGGCAGTAAATACCAGGTCGCCCGCATACGGGTGGCGCGGGTGGACGGGCAACTGATTGCACTCTTCCACGCACTTGCGCACGGTGTCGATGTCGGAGAAATCGAGGCCCGGATGCACGCCTTGCGTGTACAAGTTCATCGCCAGGGTGACGAGATCGACGTTGCCCGTGCGCTCGCCATTGCCGAACAAGCAACCTTCCACGCGGTCGGCGCCCGCCATCACGGCCAGTTCGGCCGAGGCGACGGCCGTGCCGCGGTCGTTATGCGGGTGCACGCTGATGATGATGGAATCGCGGCGCGCCAGCTTGCGCGACATCCATTCGATCTGGTCCGCATACACATTGGGCGTGCTGCATTCGACGGTCGAGGGCAGGTTGATGATCATCTTGTTGGCCGGCGTCGGCTTCCAGATGGCGCTGACGGCGTCGCAGATATGCTTGGAGAAATCGAGCTCCGTGGTGGAAAACGATTCCGGCGTGTATTCAAAGCCCCATTCCGTTTCCGGATGCTGGGCCACCAGCTGTTTTACCAGGGTGGTGCCGGTGGTGGCGATAGTCGTGATTTCTTCACGCGACATGCCGAACACGACCTTGCGGAACACGGGCGCCACGGAGTTGTACAGGTGGACGATGGCGCGTTTGGCGCCGACGACCGATTCCACCGTGCGGCGTATCAATTCTTCGCGCGACTGGGTCAGCACGATGATGGTGACGTCGTCCGGAATGCGGCCTTCATCGACGAGCTTGCGCACGAAATCGAAATCCGTCTGCGATGCCGATGGGAAACCCACTTCGATTTCCTTCAGGCCGATGGCGATCAGCATCTCGAAGAACCGCAGCTTCTTTTCCGCGCTCATCGGCTCGATCAAGGACTGATTGCCGTCGCGCAAGTCGGTGCTCATCCAGATCGGCGGTTTGCTGATGATCTGGTTCGGCCATTGACGGTCGGTCAATTTAACTGGAGGAAAGGCGCGGTATTTGGAAGCTGGGTTTTGCAACATCATGATCGGGTACTCCTGAAGATAGGGGGAAATCAATGGTTGTGGCGCAAGCTTGCCGGGCGGCCACGCAACACTAGGCCAGGCAAGCGATCGGTAGCGGTAGCAGTGCGGCCGCGATGCCGGCAGGGGCGGTCGCAGCGGGGATTACGTGTACGTATGGGGATGGTGCAAACATCATCAAACCTTCCAGGGTTTTTGAAACACGCCGGCGTGTGGCCAGGCGAAGCAATGCGGCAAACTTATGCGCGTGCTAGTAGTAGTCGCGATAGCGACAGCAGGGAAGGGGAGGAATGTTTGAAGGAGGACATGCACTCAATGTAAGGGATGTCGGGCGGGGCTGTCAAGCGTTTCCGTTTTACATGTAGTGCACGTGTGATGCCCCGTTCGGCATTTCCTGCTGCGCGCGTTCCAGGCAGCGCCGCAACAGGGCCGCATCGCGGGGCAGCCGCGACGCGAGCCCCTGCCAGCCCAGCAGCTCCAGTTGTTGCGGCATGTCCACCAGGCCCGTGATGGCATCCCAGAAGGCATCCCAGTTCATGCCGTAGAAGGAAGGGAAATCCAGTGCGGCCGCCAGCGCCGCATGCAACTGGCGCGCGGTGTTGATCTCGCTCAAGTCGATTGTCACCAGCGCCGGTCGATTCACAATATGCCCTTGAGCAAGTTCTGCAGGTTTTGCCGCATGCCGCCCACCACAGCCTCGTGCTGCTCCAGGATGGCGGGCGCATCCTTGAACGGTGCCGGGTCCAGGTACAGGCGCGGCAAGTCGGCCACGGCCACGCCGCGCGGGCCGCCGCGCAGGATCTCGTCCACATGCTTGTTGATCGAGTGGATGGCAGCCTGGATGCGCGGCGTGGAAGATGCCGCCAGGCAGGCGGCCAGCGCGGCGTCGAGTTCGGCGCGCGCTGGCGCTTGCGGCAGCACGGGGGCGGCGATCTGTTCCAGCGGCGACATGTTGACGGCGGGCTTGCGGTACGCGAGCAGGGTATCGAGCGCCATCAGCCGGTGCGCGCCGCCCCGTTGCAGCCAATCAACGATTTGCGGCCACGGCGTGTCCAGCAGGGCTGCCGCCACGCCCCATTGTCCCGCCACGGGCGAGCCGATATTGGCGTCGATCCAGGCGATTGCGGCCGGATTGCCCGTGTAGGCCAGCAGGATGGCGTTCGACGAGCGCAGCATGGGTGCCTGCGTGGCGAGGATGGCGCTCAGCCAGGCGAGGGCGCCGTCGGGCGGCTGATGCGATAACTGTTGTGCAAATGGGGCGCTCAGGGCGCGGCTGTCGGAAAATTGATATTCGTTGGACATGTTGACTGATTCGGCGAGTGAGAGGCGGTTGGGGCGATTCTGCATGCGAGCCAGCTACCCAGCGGGTGCTCTTCGCTTGGCCCATGGACCGGACGCTGCTATTGCTCCGATTTTTGGCAGCGTGCGGAAAATGGCAAGGCGGTGCTGTTTTCAAACGGGGAATTGAACTCGCCCTTTACTTGCGTCAAGTTGCCGCTAAAGCGCATGGTCAGCGGGCCGCTGCTTGGCCCCGCGTCATATGTACAAGACATGCTGTCGCCGCTTTGCCGGCAATCGTAGAAATTACTCGCTTTGCCGCGCCCGTCAATGATGTGGGTGCCTTGCGCGCCGTGCCGGTCGGGGGCGTCGAAGCTGAGTTCAATCGTGTGCTCCCCCTGATCATTGGGAATCTGTATGTTACCCGTGCAGGTAAAGCCCGCCATGTTTTCCGCGATGCTATCTGGGCGCTGCGCCGCGGCGGGGGGGGGGGCGTTGGCGCAGGCTGCGCCGAGCAGGGTGGCAACGAGCAAGCATGGGTGCGCGATGAAGCGGAACAG
Organism: Janthinobacterium sp. HH106; assembly: GCF_001758725.1. Lineage (NCBI taxonomy): Bacteria > Pseudomonadati > Pseudomonadota > Betaproteobacteria > Burkholderiales > Oxalobacteraceae > Janthinobacterium > Janthinobacterium sp. HH106. The sequence continues at coordinate 21,510 of NZ_LRIC01000061.1, forward strand.
GTCTGTTTTCATAAGCCAGGAGGTGGTGAGGTGGGAAACCAGGCGCCAGTCTAGCAGTCGGCGTGGCGCGCACGGTTCGCAATCTTGTCACTATAAACATTTAAGACCGCCTTCAGTGCTGCCGGCTCCGCTTGCGCTACAATCGGCTCTCCTTTATTGCCACTGCCGCGCGCGGTTCTCTTCTGCCACCATGTTCCCTAAACGCCTGACCCTGCTTGCCCTGGCCGCCTTCGTGCTGGCCGGTTGCTATACCACCGCCCCGAAACCCGTACAAGTATTGACGCCGCCCGAACCCGTCGTCGCTCCCCGCAAGATCAAGATCGGCCTGGCGCTGGGCGGCGGCGCGGCGCGCGGTTTTGCGCACATCGGCGTGATCAAGGCGCTCGAATCGCAGGGCATCCATGCCGACATCGTCACCGGCACCAGCGCCGGCAGCGTGGTGGGCGCCCTGTATGCGGCAGGCAACTCGGGCTTCACCTTGCAAAAGATGGCCTTCGACATGGACGAGGCGGCCATTTCCGACTGGGCCTTGCCCCTGTTCGGCAAGTCGTCCGGCGTGCTGAAAGGCGAAGCGCTGCAAAGCTATGTCAACAAGGCGGTCGGCGGCGTGTCGCTGGAAAAGCTGAAGATTCCGTTTGGCGTGGTGGCGACCGACCTCAAAAATGGCCAGCCGATCCTGTTCCAGCGCGGTAACACCGGCATGGCCGTGCGCGCCTCGTCGGCCGTGCCCGGCGTGTTCCAGCCCGTGACGATCGCCGGCCATACCTATGTCGATGGCGGCCTCGTCGCTCCCGTGCCCGTGCGCTTTGCGCGCGACATGGGCGCCGACTTCATCATCGCCGTGAATATTTCGTCGCAAACGGATACGCAAAAGGCCATCAGTTCGATGGAAGTCATCATGCAGACCTTCGCCATCATGGGTCAGCGCATCAACCAGTTCGAATTGAAAGATGCGGACGTGGTGATCCAGCCCAGCCTGGGCACCATGAAAGGGAACGATTTCAACAGCCGCAACCAGGCCATCCTGGCGGGCGAGCAGGCGACGTTTGCCGTCATGGCGCAGCTCAAGCAAAAGCTGAAAGCCAAACGCGAGCAGTAGGCGATGGCGCCGCTGCGCATTTCGTATACAATTTTGTTTCAACATAACAAGGATGCACCATGCAATCGAAACCGATTTTGACCCTGGACGACGTAAAGAAAATCGCTGCCGCCGCCGAAGCGGAAGCGGTCAAGAATAACTGGGCGGTCACGATCGCCATCGTCGACGACGGCGGCCACCTGCTGTGGCTGCAGCGCATGGACGGCGTGGCGCCGATCTCGTCGCACATCGCCCCATCGAAAGCCAAGACGGCCGCGCTGGGCCGCCGCGAATCGCGCATCTATGAAGAGATGATCAACGGCGGCCGCGTGTCGTTCCTGAGCGCGCCGGAAATCGACGGCTTGCTCGAAGGCGGCGTGCCCATCGTGTACGACGGCCACTACGTGGGCGCCGTCGGCGTCTCGGGTGTCAAGTCAGCCGAGGACGCGCAAATCGCCAAAGCGGGTATTGCAGCTCTGACAGCCTAAGTACTACCCGTAGTTGCAGAACTAGCCGCTCCGCGCAAGCCGGGCGGCTTTTTTCATGGGGCGCAGGATTTATGTTGCTGCGCAAAAAAATGCCGGGCTTTCTGAATTTTCTTCCTTGTGGAAAAGCTTCCTTTTGGTTATAATTCAAAGGTTTAGCCAATCACACATATACCGTAGCGACTACCCATCCCCTCATTCAAAATGACCGTTGAAACACCCTGAGTGCATCTGGCTCGGGTATCTAGGCGGTCGGTCTGACGTGGCGCAGCTACGGTAACTTTATCAGGAGTTGCCCTTGCCGCCATTTTTTTCTGGCCCTGCCGTTCCAGCCATATTAGCGCTTGCTGATGGAACGATCTTTAAAGGTTTTTCGATCGGTGCCGCCGGTCATACCACGGGCGAGGTTGTTTTCAACACCTCGATGACCGGGTATCAGGAAATCCTTACCGACCCAAGCTATTGCCGCCAGATGGTCACCCTGACCTATCCGCATATCGGCAATACGGGCGTCAATCCCGAAGACGTCGAGTCTTCCAAGGTGCACGCCGCTGGCCTCATCATCCGCGATCTGCCATTGCTGGCATCCAATTTCCGTTCCACGCTCTCCCTGTCCGATTACCTGAAAGCTGAAAATATCGTCGCCATCGCCGGCATCGATACACGCAAGCTCACGCGCATCCTGCGTGAAAAAGGTGCGCAGGGCGGCGCCATCCTCGTCGGTACGCAAGGCAATGAGCCATCCGCCGCGCAAGCGCTGGAACTGGCCCGCTCCTTCCCCGGCCTGGCCGGCATGGACCTGGCCAAAGTAGTGTCGGCCCCGGCTGCCTATGAGTACCGCGAAACGGAATGGACCCTGGGCGAAGGCTACGGCCAGCTGGCCGACGCGGACGCGAAATACCACGTGGTCGCCTTCGACTACGGCGTCAAGCGCAACATCCTGCGCATGCTGACGGCGCGCGGCTGCAAAGTCACCGTGCTGCCCGCGCAAGCGACGGCGGCCGACGCCCTGGCACTGAATCCGGACGGCATCTTCCTGTCGAACGGCCCCGGCGACCCGGAACCGTGCGACTACGCCATCGCGGCGACCCGCGAGTTGATCGAGAAGGGTATCCCGACCTTCGGCATCTGCCTCGGCCACCAGATCATGGCGCTCGCTTCCGGCGCGAAAACCTTGAAGATGAAGTTCGGCCACCACGGCGCCAACCACCCGGTGCAAGACCTGGAAACGAAACAGGTCTTGATTACGTCGCAAAACCACGGTTTCGCAGTCGACGCGGCAACTCTGCCCGCGAATTGCCGCGTGACCCATGAATCGCTGTTCGACGGCTCCCTGCAGGGCTTTGCCCGCACGGACAAGCCGGCCTTCTGCTTCCAGGGCCACCCTGAAGCGTCGCCGGGCCCGATGGATGTTGCTTACCTGTTTGACCGCTTCATCAACTTGATGGCTGCGGAGGAGAAAAAGAAAAATGCCTAAACGTTTAGATATCAAAAGTATTCTGATTATTGGCGCTGGCCCGATCGTGATCGGCCAGGCCTGCGAATTCGATTATTCCGGCGCGCAAGCGTGCAAGGCCCTGCGCGAAGAGGGCTATAAAGTCATCCTGGTCAACAGCAATCCTGCGACCATCATGACGGACCCGGAAATGGCCGACGTGACCTACATCGAACCGATCACCTGGTCGGTTGTCGAGCGCATCATCGCCAAGGAGCGTCCTGACGCCATCCTGCCGACGATGGGCGGCCAGACGGCGCTGAACTGCGCGCTGGACCTGTTCAACAATGGCGTGCTGGCGAAATACAACGTCGAGCTGATCGGCGCATCGCCGGAAGCCATCGACAAGGCCGAAGACCGTTCCAAGTTCAAGGATGCGATGACCAAGATCGGCCTCGGTTCGGCACGCTCGGGCGTGGCGCACTCGATGGAAGAATCGTGGGCCGTGCAGCGCACCCTGGGCTTCCCGACCATCATCCGTCCATCGTTCACCATGGGCGGTTCCGGCGGCGGCATCGCCTACAACGAAGAAGAATTCGAAACCATCTGCAAGCGCGGCCTGGAAGCATCGCCGACGAAAGAGCTGCTGATCGAAGAATCGTTGCTGGGCTGGAAAGAGTACGAGATGGAAGTGGTGCGCGACAAGGCGGACAACTGCATCATCATCTGCTCGATCGAAAACCTCGATCCGATGGGCGTGCACACGGGCGACTCGATTACCGTCGCTCCTGCGCAAACCCTGACGGACAAGGAATACCAGATCATGCGCAATGCCAGTCTGGCAGTGCTGCGCGAGATCGGCGTCGACACGGGCGGCTCGAACGTGCAATTCTCGATCAACCCTGTCGATGGCCGCATGATCGTCATCGAGATGAACCCGCGCGTATCGCGTTCGTCGGCGCTGGCATCGAAAGCGACGGGTTTCCCGATCGCCAAGATCGCCGCCAAGCTGGCCGTCGGTTTCACGCTGGACGAGCTGCGCAATGAAATCACGGGCGGCGCCACGCCGGCATCGTTCGAACCGTCGATCGATTACGTCGTCACGAAGATCCCCCGTTTCACGTTCGAGAAATTCCCGACCGCCGACGATCACCTGACGACGCAGATGAAATCCGTCGGCGAAGTGATGGCGATCGGCCGTACCTTCCAGGAATCGTTCCAGAAAGCCTTGCGCGGCCTGGAAGTGGGCGTGGACGGCATGAACGAAAAGACCAAGGACCGCGAAAAGATCGAAGAAGAACTGGGCGAGCCTGGTCCTGAGCGCATCTGGTACGTGGGCGACGCGTTTGCCCAGGGTTTTACTCTGGAAGAAGTGCACCAGCTGACCAAGATCGACCCATGGTTCCTGATCCAGATCAAGGAAATCGTCGACCTGGAACTGTGGCTCGATACGCAGAAGCTGGAAAACCTGGACAAGAACACCCTGTACAAGTTGAAACAGAAGGGCTTCTCGGACCGCCGCCTGGGCTTTTTGCTGCAGACGACCGACACGGCCGTGCGCCAGCAGCGCCATGCGCTCAACATCCGTCCCGTCTACAAGCGCGTCGACACGTGCGCGGCCGAGTTTTCGACCGACACGGCGTACATGTATTCCACGTACGACGAAGAGTGCGAATCGAACCCGACCGACAAGAAAAAGATCATGGTGCTGGGCGGTGGCCCGAACCGTATCGGCCAGGGTATCGAGTTTGACTATTGCTGCGTCCACGCGGCCCTCGCCATGCGCGAAGACGGCTACGAAACCATCATGGTCAATTGCAACCCAGAAACGGTTTCGACCGACTACGATACCTCGGACCGTCTGTACTTCGAATCCTTGACCCTGGAAGACGTGCTGGAAATCGTCGCCATCGAAAAACCGGTGGGCGTGATCGTGCAGTACGGCGGCCAGACCCCGCTGAAACTGGCGCTGGACCTGGAAGCGAATGGCGTGCCGATCATCGGCACCTCGCCCGACATGATCGACGCGGCCGAAGACCGCGAGCGTTTCCAGCAGATGCTGCACAAGCTGGAACTGCGCCAGCCGCCTAACCGCACCGCGCGCACGGAAGCCGACGCCCTGGCGCTGGCGCAGGAAATCGGCTACCCGCTGGTCGTGCGTCCATCGTACGTGCTGGGCGGTCGCGCCATGGAAATCGTCCACGAGCAACGCGACCTCGAGCGCTACATGCGCGAAGCCGTCAAGGTTTCGCACGATTCGCCCGTGCTGCTGGACCGCTTCCTGAACGACGCCATCGAGTGCGACGTCGATTGCATCTCCGACGGCGAAACGACCTTCATCGGCGGCGTGATGGAACACATCGAACAGGCTGGCGTGCACTCGGGCGACTCGGCTTGCTCCTTGCCGCCATACTCGCTGGCACCGGAAACCATTGAAGAACTGAAACGCCAGACGGCGCTGATGGCCAAGGGTTTGAACGTGGTTGGCCTGATGAACGTGCAGTTCGCGATCCAGAAGCAAGAGATCGATGGCGCAATGAAAGACGTCGTCTTCGTGCTGGAAGTCAACCCGCGTGCGTCGCGCACCGTGCCTTTCGTCTCGAAAGCCACCGGCTTGCAACTGGCGAAGATCGCCGCGCGCTGCATGGTCGGCCAATCGCTGGCGTCGCAGGGCATCACGCAGGAAGTCGTGCCGCCATATTTCAGCGTCAAGGAAGCCGTGTTCCCATTCGTCAAGTTCCCGGGCGTCGACACCATCCTCGGCCCTGAAATGAAATCGACGGGCGAAGTCATGGGCGTGGGCCTGACGTTCGGCGAAGCGTTTGTGAAATCGCAACTGGGCGCCGGCGTCAACCTGCCAAAATCGGGCAAGGTCTTCATCAGCGTGAAAGCGTCGGACAAGCCGCGCGCCGTGCAAGTGGCGCGCGACCTGGTCGAGTCCGGTTTCACCGTGGTCGCCACCAAGGGCACCGCCGCCGTGATCGCTGCTGCCGGCATCGCCGTCACGCCAGTGAACAAGGTGATCGAAGGCCGTCCGCACGTGGTCGACATGATCAAGAACCATGAAATCGTGCTGGTGATCAACACCGTGGAAGAAAAGCGCAGCGCCATCGTCGATTCGCGGGCCATCCGCACCTCGGCCCTGGCCTCGCGCGTGACGACCTACACGACCATCGCGGGCGCGGAAGCGGCCGTCGAAGGCATCCGCCATCTGGACGAGTTGCGTGTGTACGATTTGCAAGGCCTGCACAAGACCTTGAGCTAAGTGCGTTTGCAGTGACCGCCGTTAGGCGGTACACTGCATGCTTATCAACCACAGAGTTCCGTGCAGAGCAGCGCGCGGCCTCTGTGGTTTTCACTTGGTAAGTCCGTTAACCGTGGCAAAACACGGACAACGGCGCCGATAACTAGCAGATAGTAGAGATAACATGACCTCAGTCCCATTGACCAAATACGGCGCAGAACTCCTGAAGGAAGAGCTGCATCATTTGAAGACCAAGGAACGCCGCATCGTCATCGATGCGATCGCCGAAGCGCGTTCGCACGGAGATCTGTCGGAAAACGCCGAGTACGATGCCGCCAAGGAACGCCAGGCCTTCGTCGAAGGCCGCATCGCCGAGCTCGAAGGCAAGCTGGGCGCAGCGCAAATCATCGACCCGACCGCGCTCGACGCGGAAGGCCGCGTGGTGTTTGCCTCGACCGTGAACCTGGAAGACCTGGAATCGGGCCAGAAAGTCACGTACCAGATCGTGGGCCTCGATGAAGCCGACCTGAAAATGAACAAGGTTTCCGTGACGTCCCCGATCGCCCGCGCGCTGATCGGCAAGTACGCCGGCGACGTGGTGGAAGTGCAGGCGCCGTCCGGCCCGCGCGAATACGAAATCCTGGAAGTACTGTACATCTGATGCTGGGCCGCGTGCGCCTCCTCGTTGCCACCCTGTGGGCGGGCAGCCTGTGGACCATCGGCTTCATCGTGGCGCCCACCCTGTTCGGCACCCTGAGCGACCGCGTGCTGGCCGGCAATATCGCCGGCAGCATGTTCCGCGCCGAGGCGTGGCTGTCCATCGTCTGCGCGCTGGTACTGCTGGCCTTGCTGCAATGGGCGCCCGGCGCGCTGGAACTCAAGCGCCGCCGCCTGCTGGGCGCGCTGGTGCTGTCCATGCTCGTGTGTGCGCTGCTCAGCCATTTCGGCATTTCGCCGCTGATGGCCGACCTCAAGGCGCAAGCGCCGTCGGGCATCATGGACGAGGCCATGCGCAGCCGCTTCGGCATGCTGCATGGCGTGTCGACCCTGATCTTTGCCGTGCAAAGCCTGCTGGCGGGCGTGCTGATCTGGAAGCAGCAGTAATCGGCTGTGGTGTTGTCGGATTACGCGCTGCGCGCTAATCCGACCTACATGACTGATGGTCGATATCGTAGGTCGGATTAGCGGCGCCTTGGCGCCGTGTAATCCGACAAGCGCAATTGCAATAAAAAAGCGGAGCAGGGGATATCCCGTGCTCCGCTTCTTGTTTCAAGCCCGGCCGCCTCGCGGTGGCCGGGTGAACAGGCTTACTTGCTGCCCAGTGCGCTTTTCTTGGCGCTTTTCTGACGTGGCTTGGCACGCTTGATGGAACCGCCTTCGGTAACGCGCTCATTGCCCTTGATCATGACTTTCGTCACGCTGGGGCGCTTGGTGCCGCTGGCGCTGGCCTTGACGATGGTCACTTCGCGCATGCCTTTGCCGGCGCTGACCTTCTCCTTAACCACTTCTTTTTTCGGACGGTAGATTACCAGCAGTTTGCCAATATGTTGTACCGGGGCGGCGCCGAGATTGCCGCAAATCGTATCGTACATTCCGACGCGGGCTTCGCGGTCGTCGCCGAACACGCGGACTTTAATCAGGCCGTGCGAATCCAGGCCAAGGTCGATCTCTTTGAGGACAGCAGGTGTCAAGCCCGCTTCGCCAATGATGACGATAGGCTTCAGCGCGTGTGCTTCGGCGCGCAGTGCGCTGCGCTCTACGGGTGTAAGTTTTAGCATAATAATATTTAGTAATTCCCTTAAAAGCAGTATTCTACGCGAATGGCAAAGAAGAAATTAAACAAAAACTGGTTGCACGACCACATAAATGATCCTTATGTGAAGTTGGCGCAAAAAGAGGGCTACCGCGCCCGGGCAGCATACAAGCTCAAAGAAATCGATGAAGACGAGAAACTGATCAAACCTGGCCAGGTGATTGTCGACCTTGGTTGTACTCCCGGCAGCTGGGCCCAGTACACGCGGCGCAAGCTGGCCGGCAAGGATGGCGGCGGGGTCAATGGTACCCTGATTGGCCTGGACATGCTGGAAATGGAGCCGATCGCCGATTTCCACTTCATCCAGGGCGACTTCCGCGAAGCGCGCGTATTGCGCCAGCTGGAAGTGGTGTTGCAAGGCCGCAAGGTCGATCTGGTGCTGTCGGACATGGCGCCCAACCTGTCGGGCATTGCCACGGCGGATGCCGCGCGCATGGAACATCTGATCGACCTGGCTATCGAATTTTCGCAATTGCACCTGAAGCCGTCTGGCGTATTGCTGGTGAAATGCTTTAAAGACATGGGTTTCAGCCAGATCGTGGAGAAATTCCGTGCTGAATTCAAGGTCGTGGTACAGAAAAAGCCGAAGGCCAGCCGCGATAAATCGTCGGAAATCTTCCTGATGGGCCGTGGAATCAAGAATCCGCTGAAAAATGCCGTAGAAGAAGATGATCCCGCCCTTGATATTTAAGCGGGAATCCGCACATGGGAACGAGAAGTGCAGTAGCGTCTGATGGCATAAAAGCCTAAATTGTTTATACTGCATTTTTTTGCGTGAACGCGGTTTTTTCGCGCGCACGGATCGGCGGGCTTTGGCACGGCCCGCTTATTGCGAGTAAAATCGTGTTTCTAGCTATAGGTAAAGAGATGCGCACTGCATCCAAGGAGTCTTCGTGAATAACATGTTTTCCAAATCTGCCATCTGGGTAGTCGTATTGCTGCTGTTGTTCATGCTGTTCAAGCAATTCGACAGTCATGGCGCCACAGGCGGCAGCAAGGCCATCGCTTATTCCGATTTGCTGGATGAAGTCAAAGCCAAGCGCGTCAAGGATGTCGTGATCGAAGGTTCGTCGATCACCGCCAAGCTGATGGACGACACCAAGGTGCGTACCACTGCCACCAGCCTCGACAAGGGCCTGATCGGCGACTTGCGCGACAATGGCGTGCATTTCGATGTGCGTCCGCCTGAGGAAGCGTCTTTCCTGCAAACTATTTTTGTTTCCTGGTTCCCCATGCTGCTGTTGATCGGCGTCTGGGTCTTCTTCATGCGTCAGATGCAAGGCGGCGGCAAGGGCGGGGCATTCTCGTTCGGCAAGTCGAAGGCACGCATGATGGATGAAGCCAGCAACACCGTCACCTTCGCCGATGTCGCCGGTTGCGACGAAGCGAAAGAAGAAGTCAACGAAGTGGTCGATTTCCTCAAGGATCCGAGCAAATTCCAGAAACTGGGCGGCCGCATTCCCCGCGGCGTGCTGATGGTCGGTCCTCCGGGCACGGGTAAAACCCTGCTGGCGCGCGCCATCGCCGGCGAAGCCAAGGTGCCGTTCTTCTCGATTTCCGGTTCCGACTTCGTGGAAATGTTCGTCGGCGTGGGTGCCAGCCGCGTGCGCGACATGTTCGAAAACGCGAAAAAGCATTCGCCGTGCATCATCTTCATCGATGAGATCGACGCTGTCGGCCGTCACCGCGGTGCCGGCATGGGCGGCGGCAATGACGAGCGCGAACAGACCCTGAACCAGTTGCTGGTCGAGATGGACGGTTTTGAAGCGAACTCCGGCGTCATCGTCGTGGCCGCCACCAACCGCGCCGACGTGCTCGACAAAGCCTTGCTGCGTCCGGGCCGCTTCGACCGCCAGGTTTCCGTCGGCTTGCCAGATATCCGCGGCCGCGAACAGATCTTGAACGTGCACATGCGCAAGGTACCTATCGGTACCGACGTGAAAGCCGATATCCTGGCCCGCGGTACGCCTGGTTTCTCCGGTGCCGACCTGGCCAACCTGGTCAACGAGGCAGCCTTGTTCGCTGCCCGCCGCAGCAAGCGCCTGGTGGAAATGGCTGACTTCGAAGATGCGAAAGACAAGATCTACATGGGTCCCGAGCGTAAATCGATGATCATCCGCGAGGAAGAGCGTCGCAATACGGCTTACCATGAGTCCGGTCACGCCGTCGTCGCCAAACTGCTGCCGAAGGCCGATCCCGTGCATAAAGTGACGATCATGCCGCGCGGCTGGGCCCTGGGCCTGACTTGGCAGCTGCCGGAGCACGACAACTTGTCCGCCTACAAGGACAAGATGCTGGAAGAAATTTCCATCCTGTTCGGCGGCCGTATTGCCGAAGAGATTTTCGTGGGGCAGATGTCCACCGGCGCGTCGAACGACTTCTCGCGCGCCACCAAGCTGGCCCGTTCCATGGTGACCCGCTTCGGCATGTCCGACAGCATGGGCGTGATGGTCTACGAAGACAGCGAAAACGAAGGTTTCTTCGGTGGCGCCACCAAGACGATCTCGGAAGCGACCCAGCAAAAGGTCGATGCTGAAATCCGCAACATTCTCGACAAGCAATATGCTTTGGCGCGCACCTTGCTGGAAGGCAACCGCGACAAGGTCGAAATGATGACGAAAGCCTTGCTGGAATGGGAAACCATTGATGCAGAGCAAATCAATGACATCATGGCCGGCCTGGAGCCGCGTCCACCGAAAGTCATTCCGCCACGCCGCAATGCGGGCGACAGCGGCACGGGCGGCATCTCGCCAAACGTGACGGCACCAGCCTGATTAGTGCGGCCCTGACGGGCGGCACGCAAGGGGATGGCAAGAACGAGGGTAAGGAGCAATCCTTGCCCTTTTTCGTTGCCGCAGCAGTTTTTTCCTGACGACTACAAAGATTCACATGCGACACTATTTGCAATTCGGCCGTTTCGGCTTCAACCTGTCCGGCGCGCAGGCGCTGGTGATGGGCATCCTGAACATCACGCCCGACTCGTTTTCCGATGCGGGCCAGTATCAGCACCTGGAATTTGCCCTGTCGCGCGCCGAGCAGATGATGCTTGATGGCGCCGACATCATCGATATCGGCGGCGAATCGAGCCGCCCCGGCGCGCCGCCGCTGCCGCTGCACGATGAGTTGCAGCGCGTCATGCCGGTGCTGTACGCCTTGCGCGACTGCGGCAAGCCCTTGTCCGTCGACACGTACAAGCCTGAAGTCATGCGCGAAGCCATCCTGGCGGGCGCCGACATGATCAACGACATCAACGGTTTCCGCGCGCCAGGCGCCATCGAGGCCGTGCGGGACAGCGATTGCGCGCTGTGCATCATGCACATGCAAAACGTGCCAGAAACCATGCAAGCCCAGCCGCAGTACGACGATGTGGTGCGCGAAGTTATCCACTTCCTGCGCGAACGCATCGACACCATGACGGCGGCCGGCATCGCCCGCGAACGCCTGTGCGTCGATCCCGGCTTCGGCTTTGGCAAAACGGTGGAGCAGAACTACGCTTTATTGCGCGCCACGCGCCAGCTGCGCAGCGAGCTGGACCTGCCTGTGCTGGCGGGCCTGTCGCGCAAGTCGATGATCGGCGCCGTGACGGGACGTCCCGTCGAGCAGCGCCTGGCCGGCAGTGTTGCCGGTGCGCTTGCGGCGGTAGCGCAAGGCGCGGAAATTATTCGTGTGCATGATGTAGCAGAAACCGTCGATGCCCTGAAGGTCTGGCGCATGGCGCACTGAAGCTGTAAGATTCATTATAAACAACAAAAGAGAAATTTATGACGCGTAAATATTTTGGCACCGATGGCATCCGCGGCCTGGTGGGCACCGCTCCGATCACCCCCGATTTCGTCATGCGCCTCGGTTATGCGGCCGGCAAGGTGCTGGCCAAGTCGGAGGGCGGCAAGGCGCGTCCGACGGTACTGATCGGCAAGGACACGCGCATTTCCGGCTACATGCTGGAAGCGGCGCTGGAAGCGGGCCTGTCGGCCGCCGGCGTGGATGTGATGCTGGCCGGCCCCATGCCGACGCCGGCGATCGCTTACCTGACGCGGGCGCTGCGCCTGTCGGCAGGTGTGGTCATTTCCGCCTCGCACAATCCGTATCACGACAATGGCATCAAGTTCTTTTCCGGCCAGGGCACCAAGCTGCCCGACAGCGTGGAACTGGAAATCGAAGCGGCGCTCGACGAGCCCATGGCTTGCGTGGCGTCGGACAAGCTGGGCCGCGCCAAGCGCCTCGACGACGCCCAGGGCCGCTACATCGAATTTTGCAAGAGCACCTTCCCGAACGAGCTGGACTTGCGCGGCCTGAAGATCGTCGTCGATTGCGCGCATGGCGCCGCCTACCATATCGCGCCGCACGTCTTCCATGAACTGGGCGCGGAAGTCATCGCCATCGGCAACAAGCCCGATGGCTTCAACATCAATGCGGGCTTTGGCGCCACGGCAACCAAGGCCATGGCCGAAGCCGTCGTCGAGCACGGCGCGGACCTGGGCATCGCCCTTGACGGCGACGCCGACCGCCTGATCATGTGCGACGCCACGGGCCGCTTGTACAACGGCGACGAATTGTTGTACGTCATGGTCAAGGACCGTCTGGCGACGGGTCCCGTGGCCGGCGCCGTCGGCACGTTGATGACGAATATGGCGCTGGAAGTGCTGTTCAAGCAGCAGGGCATCGGCTTTGCGCGCGCCAAGGTGGGCGACCGCTACGTGCTGGAAGTCATGAAGGAAAAGGGCTGGATACTGGGCGGCGAGGGCTCGGGCCATTTGCTGTGTCTGGACCGCCACACGACGGGCGACGGCATCGTCTCCGCGCTGCAAGTATTGTCCGCGCTCAAGCGCAGCGGCCAAAGCCTGCAGCAATGCCTGGCCGAACTGGTGCTGTTCCCGCAAACCCTGATCAATCTGCGCGTGGCGCCCGGTTTCGACTGGCAGAAAAATGCCGCCATGGTGGCCGAGAAGGAACTGGTCGAGGCCGAACTGGGCGACACGGGCCGCGTGCTGATCCGCGCTTCGGGCACCGAACCGCTGATCCGCGTGATGGTGGAGGCGAAGGACAAGGAGAAGGCCGAGAGCATGGCGCGCCGCATCGCCGATAAAGTTGGCGCTTAAGGGGCAGGGGCGATAGTTATTTCCATCTAATTCGTCTATGGCAATTGACGAAATTGGGTGGGGGCGTTATTATCTTGTCTTCGGAGTGTGGCGCAGCCCGGTAGCGCACCTGGTTTGGGACCAGGGGGTCCAAGGTTCGAATCCTTGTACTCCGACCAAAGTCATAAGCGGGCTGTCAGAAATGACAGCCCGTTTTCTATTGTGCGACGCCTTGGCATTGCTGGCGCGCATAGACTAAAATGCTGCACCTTTCCGCCCATCGTTCAACGGATAGGACAACGGTCTTCTAAACCGTGAATGGGGGTTCGATTCCCTCTGGGCGGACCAGTTCATGCTGGTCATGCACGCGACAGCCTGTCGCATTGCCATCACTCTTCATCTTTTGCCTGCCTGCCGTGTCACGGCTGCGCAAACAGTACCACGCTCAGCAAATATAACAGCGGCGCCGCGCACAGCAGCGCGGATAGTAGCGACCCCATTTTCTTGCTGGCCAGCCGGGCCAGGCGCAGCCGTTCCCGCGCGGGCAAGTGCTGGCGGATCACGCTGCGCGCGCGTGGCTGAAACGGTTGTTCGTGCATGAGATCTCCCTCGTCGATCAGCAGTGGATGCCGTCGAGCATAGCGAGGGGGATCTAAAAATGGTGTAAAAAGCGTGCCTGGCGCCGCAAGCGCGGTGTAAAGATGCGGCTGGCATGGAGGCGGCAGCGGGCGATGTTGCGCCGCTGCCGCTGGTGATGCTTACTTTCCCTGGCGGCGGCGTGCCAGGAAGCCCAGCAGGCCCAGGCCGGCGAGCAGCATGGCATAGGTTTCAGGTTCCGGCACGGCGGAAATGAAGGCCCTGTAGTTGCTCAGGTCCTTGGGCAGGCCCGCCACCGTGAACGTGGTGCCGGCAGCCACTGGCGCGGCCCAGTGGAACACCAGTTCGCCCTGGCCGAAGTGGATGGCCAGATAGTCATAGGCGGCCGCGCTCGTATAGGAATTGACCCCGCCGCTCAGGCCTGCCGTGGTGCCGGCAGTGCAGCCCGAAGTGGCGCTGTCGCAATACGAAACGGCGGCGCCCAGGCTGCTGCCGAACACGCCATTGATGTAGCCCTGGATGTCCGAGGGGCTCTGCGGCACCAGATTATCGTCATAATATTTCACCTCCAATGCCGGTGATGGCAAATAGGTGACGGTGCTGCCGGCAATGACGAAACCGCTGGCCGGCCCCACATCAACCCAGGTGGCCGCTTGCGCTGCACTTGCCAGTACGGTCATTGCGGCCAGCATGGATGCCTTGACGGCAATGCTTTTTATGCTTTTCATGAAAATCCCCTTGTGCTTGAGACAGTTGCTACATCGTGTAGGGATACGCCCCTGCCTGCCGGGGAAGTCATCCCATTGCCCGTTTTTAGCTGCTATTTCCTGCGCGTACTGAGTACGCAAATGCAAGCTTACTCTTGATGTAAATTAATGCAATTTTAATAATTCTATTGGTTTGCTTGACAACATCGCATACGGCTATGTATGGATGTGCTAGCGATGGCCAACATGACGTTAGGAAATAGCGTGACAAGGCGCGCCAGCTTGTGCTAGCGGCGTTCGGACTTGGGAAAAGGGGAGGCGGGTGCTTCAGTCGCTGTTGTTGCTGACGCCAAACAGGCGATCCTTGGCGTTGAGCAGCTTTTGTACCTTGGCGCCCATTTTCATCAGTTGCGCCATCGATTCGGGCGACAGGCGCTGCAAGTCGTCGAACCAGGTGTTGGCCAGGTCGACCAGTTCATACATTTCGCGCATGCGCTCCTGCGCATATTGATCCACGGGTTCCGTGGCCGGGGCCAGCAGCGCTTCGCGCAGCACTGTCAAGGTCGGGGCCACCTCGCGGCGGCGGCGCTCGGCGGCCACCACGCGGAAGATTTGCCACACGTCGCCCAGCGAGGAAAAATACTCGCGCCGGTCGCCGGGGATGCGCGACTGGCGGATCAAGCCCCAGCCCTGCAATTCCTTCAGGCCGATGCTCACGTTCGAGCGCGAAAAACTCAGGTGCTCCGCGATTTCATCCGCGTGCAAAGGATGCTCCGCGACAAACAACAAGGCGTACACTTGCCCCACCGTGCGGTTAAAGCCCCAGCGGCTGCCCATCTCGCCGAAATGGCTGACGAAGGTCAGGATCAGCGGCGTCATTTGGATATTTTGAGTTTTCATAATTATCTGAATTTTTTCACGCCAAACCGCCAGGGTCAATTGATATATGTCATGTTTCGCAGTATTATACAAAAAATCGAATTTACAGAAAATTCTGAAAACTCAAAAAATATAAGATGACGACCTCGCCACTGTCCTTGCCCCGCTTTATTCTTCCCCGTGCCGCCAGTCTGGCGCAAGGCGGCGCCGCCTTGCTGTGGCTGCCGCAAGCGGCCTTGCTGGCCTGGGCCGTGCAAGCCATGCTCGATGGCGCGCCGTGGCGCGCGGCCCTGTTGCCGGCCGCAGGCGTGCTGCTGCTGGGCGTGCTGCGCGCCGGCTGCGAAGCGTGGGGTGCACGGCGCATGTATGCGGCGGCGCGCGCGCACCTGTCCACCTTGCGCGGGCAAGTGGCGCAGGCGCTGGCGCGCCGTTCGCCGCTGGACCGCCAGCGCGCCCAGTCGGGGCAGGCGGCCAGCGTCATTGCCGAGCAGGCCGAAGCCATCGTGCCGTATCTGGTGCGCTACAAGCCGGCGCGCTGGAAAGTCATGCTCGTGCCGCTCGTGATCCTCGCCGTGGTGACGCCGCTGTCGTGGATCGCCGCGCTGATCCTGCTCATCGCCGCGCCTCTGATTCCCGTCTTCATGGCCCTCGTGGGCATGGGCGCGCAGGCGGCCAGCCGCGCGCAGATGGTGGAAATGGGCAGCATGAACGCCTTTCTGCTGGACCGCCTGCGCGGCCTGGCCACCTTGCGCGCGCTCGATGCCGGCGATGCCACGGCCGCGCGGCTGGACGCCTCGTCGCAATCCGTGCGCCGGCGCACGATGGTGGTGCTGCGCATCGCCTTTTTGTCGTCCGCCGTGCTGGAACTGTTTTCCGCGCTGGGCGTGGCCATGGTGGCAGCCTTCATCGGCTTCTCGCTGCTGGGCAGCCTCGATTTCGGCACCTGGGGCCGCGAACTGACGTTGGGGCAGGGCTTGTTCATCCTGCTGCTGGCGCCCGCGTTCTTCGAGCCGCTGCGCGAGCTGGCCGCCGTCTGGCACGACAAGGCGGCTGGCGAAGCGGGCCTGGCCGGACTGCACGACCTGGCCGCCGAGGGCGTGCCTTTGCCGGGCGCCGGCGTGAAAGCGGCTGCCGTCTCCGCCGCCGCCATGGCGGTGGCGCCGCCGCCCGCCATTGACATCCATCAACTGCGCTTTGCCCATCCCGGCGAAGCGCCCGTGTTCGACGGCTTGGACTTGAGCGTGCGCGCCGGCGAACACGTGGCCCTGCTGGGCGCCAGCGGCGCGGGCAAGACCACCTTGCTGTCCCTGCTGGCCGGCTTGCTGCCCGCCGGCGGCGGCGACATCCGCATCGGCGGCGTGCGCCTGAATGACGGTACCGTCAATACCGTGCGCCAGCGCATGGCCTGGATGGGCCAGCGTCCGCACGTGTTTGCCGCGTCCGTCAGCCAGAACGTGACACTGGGCCGGGCAGGTGCGAACGCCGCGCACGTGACGCAGGCGCTGCACCTGGCCGACCTGACCAGCGTGGCGCAGGCGCAGCCGGCCGTCATGCTCAGCGATGGCGGCCAGGGCTTGTCCGGCGGTGAAGCCGTGCGCCTGGCCCTGGCCCGCGTGGCCCTGCATCCGCATGCGGACTTGCTGCTGGTCGATGAGCCGACGGCCCACCTGGACAGCGAAACGGCGGCGCGCGTCACGGACGCCTTGCTGGCCCTGGCAAAAGGCAAGACGATGCTTGTCGCCACGCACGACCCCGTGCTGGCTGGCCGGCTGCAGCGCACGGTGCAAGTTGATGCCCAGGCGCATGCGCAGACGCAGAAGGCAGAGGCGCGCGCATGAAAACATCGCTGATATCGCACCCCGTGCTGCGGCAATTGCTGCTGGCCCAGCCCCGCAAGCTGATCGGGGGCGCCGTGCTGGCGGCCCTGACGGCCGTGGCCGGCATGGCCCTGCTGGGCCTGTCCGGCTGGTTCATCACGGCCACCTCGATTGCCGGCTTGCATGCGTCCACCGCCATCGTCTTCGACGTGTTCGGCCCGTCGGCCGGCATCCGCCTGCTGGCCATCGGCCGCACGGGCTCGCGCTATGCGGAGCGCCTCGTCACGCACGACGCCACGTTCGCCGCGCTGGCCAGTATCCGCGTGCAGCTGTTTCGCGGCTGGTCGCGCCCGGAAGCGGCCAGCCGCTTGCTGCGCCAGCCCGCCAGGATGCTGTTCCGCCTGACGGCCGATATCGACGCGCTCGAATCGCTGTATTTGCGCCTGCTGGTGCCCGCCTTCACGGCACTGTGCGTGGCCATGCTGGCCGGCGTGGCGTTGGGCGTGATGCAGTGGCAGCTGGGCCTGGGCCTGGCCGCGTGGCTGCTGGCCGCCGGCGGCGGCATCAGCTGGCTTCTGGCGCGCGGCGCCCGCCGTCCCGCCATCGTGCGTACACGCGCCATCGAAAAACTGCGTTCCGCCACCATCGACCTGGTGGCGGGCCAGACGGACCTGGTGATGGCGGGCCGCATCGACGCCCAGTGCGCCGCGCTGGGACAGATCGACCGCTCGCTGGCGCAAGCCGATGTTGCCCTGCTGCGCCTGGAGACGGCGGCGGGCGCTGCATATGGCGTGGCGGGCAGCGCGACCCTGGCAGGGGTGCTGCTGGCCGTGGCCGCGCTGGTGCAGCAGCAGGCGCTGAACGTGCCGCTGGCAGCCCTGGCCCTGTTGATTGCATTGACAGCCTTGGAACCGTTTGCGGGACTGCGCCGCGGCGCGCTGGAAGCGGGGCGCATGCTGCTGGCCATGCGCCGCCTGGCGCCGCGTCTCGATGCTCAGGAGATCGCAGTGCCGCCGGCTGACAGCGCACCGGGCTTGCGCCTGGAACATGTCAGCGCCGCACATGCGGGCAGTGATGTCGCCATCTTGCACGACGTATCGCTGCACATCGGCGAGGGCGAACGCGTGGCCTTGATCGGCCCCAGCGGCGCGGGCAAGTCGACCTTGCTGGCCATCGCCGCGCGCGAGCTGGCGCCGTTGTCGGGCACGGTGCACGCGGGCCGCGCCTGTTTATTCACCCAGAAGACGGAACTGTTCCAGGACAGCTTGCGCGACAACCTGCGCTTGGCCGCCCCGTCCGCCAGCGATGCGCAGCTGTGGGCGGCGCTGCAGGCGGCCGGCCTGGACGACGAGGTGCGGGCCTTCGCGGACGGCCTCGATACCATGCTGGGCGAGGGCGGCCTGGGCTTGTCGGGCGGCCAGGCGCGCCGCTTGGCACTGGCGCGGCTGTTCCTGCACGCATCGACCTTGTGGCTGCTGGACGAGGCGACGGAAGCGCTCAATGCGCAGACGGCGATCGATGTCCTGCAGCGCCTGGGCGCGCGCTGCGAAGGGCGCAGCTTGCTGATCGCCACCCACTTGCGGCGCGAAGCAGCGCTGGCGGACCGGCTGGTCAGCCTGCGCGATGGCCGTATCGTCGGCGACGCGCGCCGTGGCACGCCAGCCTTCGAGGCGGCGCTGGCGGGCCTGCGCGCAGATTAAGGCATCAAGGAACGACTGGAGGCACAGGCGGCGCTGCCTGACAGCTTTGCAACAACAGCGCCAAGCGAAACAGCATCAGATAGATACCAAGTTTACACACAGTAGGGAAATACCAAGGAAATCATATGGACTTCGATATTGTCGCTTTATCCAGACTGCAGTTCGCGCTGACAGCTCTGTACCACTTTATATTCGTTCCGCTGACGATAGGGCTGTCAGTGATCCTCGCCATCATGGAGACGGTCTACGTGATGACGAACCGCCCCATCTGGCGCGACATGACCAAGTTCTGGGGTGTCTTGTTCGGCATCAACTTCGCCATGGGCGTGGCGACGGGCGTCGTCATGGAATTCCAGTTCGGCATGAACTGGAGCTATTACAGCCATTATGTGGGCGACATTTTCGGCGCGCCGCTGGCCATCGAGGGCTTGATGGCTTTCTTCCTGGAAGCGACCTTCGTCGGCCTGTTCTTCTTCGGCTGGGACAAGCTGTCGAAGCGGGGCCACCTGGTCACCACCTGGCTGGTGGCCATCGGCTCGAACTTCTCGGCCCTGTGGATTTTGATCGCCAACGGCTGGATGCAAAATCCCGTCGGCGCGGCCTTCAATCCGCAGACCATGCGCATGGAAGTGACGGATTTCGGCGCCGTGCTGACGAATCCCGTGGCACAGGCGAAATTCGTGCATACGGTGTCGGCCGGCTACACGGCGGCGGCGATCTTCGTGCTGGGTATTTCCGCCTGGTATCTGCTGAAGGGCCGCCACGTGCAGCTGGCCAAGCGCTCGATGACGGTGGCCGCCTCGTTCGGCCTGGCCGCCACCTTGTCGGTGGTGGTGCTCGGTGACGAAAGCGGCTACCTGTCGTCCGAACATCAAAAGATGAAGCTGGCCGCGATCGAAGCCATGTGGACCACGGAGCCGGCGCCCGCCGCCTTCACGGCCATCGGCTTTCCCGACGCGAAAGCGCGCGAGACGCATTACGCCGTGCACATCCCGATGGTGATGGGCTTGATCGGCACGCGTTCGCTGACGACGGAAATCCCCGGCATCGAGCAATTGGTCGACCGCGGCGAGCTGCTGATCCAGGATGGCATCAAGGCGTACGACGCGCTGCAAACCATCCGCAGCGTGGCGCCAGGTGCGCCTGTGCCGCAAGAGGCGAAAGACATGTTCGAGTCGAAAGGCCAGTCCATGGGCTATGCCTTGCTGCTGAAACGCTATGTCGACGATCCGCGCCAGGCCACGCCCGAGCAGATCCGCCAGGCCGCGCTCGACACCGTGCCGCCCGTGGGGCCCTTGTTCTGGTCCTTCCGCGTGATGGTGGGCCTGGGCATGTTCTTTATTTTGCTGACCGGCACCTTCTTCATTCTGTCGACGCGCCGCACCCTGGACAAGCATCGCTGGCTGCTGAAGCTGGCCGTGTTCGCCATCCCGTTGCCGTGGGTGGCCATCGAGGCGGGCTGGATGGTGGCCGAAGTGGGCCGCCAGCCGTGGGTCATCGAAGGCGTGCTGCCGACGGCCGTGGCCGTCTCCAACCTGGGGGCGTCGACGCTCCTGATTACCATCGCCGGCTTTGCCGCCATCTACACCGTGCTGTTGATTATCGAAATGAAGCTCATGCTCAAGGCCATCCGCAAGGGGCCGGAAGAGACGCCGCGGGCTCCCGTGCCAGCGGCCGCAGCCATTCATACTCAACGCGCCTGAGGAGGACCAGACCATGATTTTGCATGAAATGATTTCGTATGAAACCCTGCGCCTGATCTGGTGGCTGCTGATCGGCATATTGCTGGTGGGCTTTGCCATCACGGACGGCTTCGATCTGGGCACGGGCATCCTGCTGCCGTTCGCCGGCAAGACGGACCTCGAGCGCCGCGTCATCATCAACAGCATCGGCCCCGTATGGGAGGGCAACCAGGTGTGGCTGATCCTCGGCGGCGGCGCCATCTTTGCCGCCTGGCCGCAGCTGTACGCCGTCTCGTTCTCGGGCTTTTACCTGGCCATGTTCGTCATCCTGGTGGCGCTGATCGTGCGTCCCGTCGCCTTCAAGTTCCGCAGCAAGCGCGAAGACCCCCGCTGGCGCGCCCGCTGGGACGCGGCCCTGTTCGTGGGCGGCTTCGTGCCGGCCCTGATCTGCGGCGTGGCCATCGGCAACGTGCTGCAGGGCGTACCGTTCCGTTTCTCGCCGGACATGCATATCTTCTATGACGGCAGCTTCTTTGCGCTGCTCAACCCGTTCGCCTTGCTGTGCGGCCTCGTTTCGGTGGCCATGCTGGTGATGCACGGCGCCACCTGGCTGCAAGTGAAAACGGACGGTGCCGTGGCGGAACGTTCGCGCCGTTACGGCAGCGTGGCGGCAATCGCCACGGTCGTGCTGTATGCGGCAGCCGGCGTGGCCCTGTGGCTGTGGGTCGATGGCTACCGCGTCACCAGCGCCGTCGTCGTCGATGGCCCGTCGAACCCGATGCTGAAAACGGCGCAAGTGCACGTGGGTGCCTGGTTCCTCAACTTTGCCGCCCATCCGTGGACCTGGATCGCCCCTGCGGCCGGTTTGCTGGGTCCCTTGCTGGCGTTCGCCTTGCTGCGCGCGCGCCGCGAAGTGCCCGCCTTGCTGGCCAGCGCGGCCAGCATCGCCGGCATCATCCTCAGCGTGGGCGCGGCCATGTTCCCGTTCATCCTGCCATCGTCGATCGACCCGCGCGCCAGCCTGACGGTGTGGGATTCTTCTTCCAGCCACATGACCCTGTTCATCATGCTGGTCGTCACGGCCGTCTTCATCCCCCTCATCGTGGCGTATACGACGTGGGTGTATAAAGTGCTGTGGGGTAAGGTTGACGGCAAAGCCATCGAAGACGACAGCGGTCACGCTTATTGAGAACACCTAACTAAACCTACTGCGCGTCGCCCTTTGCGGCCGGCGATGCTCACCGTACTGGAGTACGGTTGCGCTTCTCGACCACAAATCGCTGCCGCTCACTACGGTTTTGTTAGGTGTCGTTAGTTTGATAGTAAAAACGATCAAGCTGGAATTGAAGAAAGGAAATAATTATGTGGTACTTCGCCTGGATACTGGGTCTTCCGCTGGCGGCGACGTTCGCCGTGCTCAATGCGATGTGGTATGAAGTCGCCGATGGCGACACGACGCCCGAGCAGTACCGCGACACGCCGAACTAGTCGCGCCTGAATTTGATCTGCCCCGCCCGGTGCAATGGTTTTGCCATTGCCGCCCGGCGGGGCATTTTTATGGTTTTTCGCGGATTTCAGTCAAGCAAATCCCGCCATGCCGTGAAAGAGGAAAGATTTGTTGTACGGCCAACACGGTATTCGCCGCCGTACCGGCAGAACTTCACTGAGCCGTGC
Organism: Janthinobacterium sp. HH106; assembly: GCF_001758725.1. NCBI lineage: Bacteria > Pseudomonadati > Pseudomonadota > Betaproteobacteria > Burkholderiales > Oxalobacteraceae > Janthinobacterium > Janthinobacterium sp. HH106. Next base: position 43,699 of record NZ_LRIC01000061.1, read on the forward strand.
CGAACGCACGGCTTTTCATTGCCCGCTCCCTGCATTGTCATCGACGCGACGTACGTCCGCGGATCGAGCCGGTCTGCACAGGCGGAAATTCGCTAACACTTGCCCTTGCACACTTCACATCATTTGATAATAAATTTGTGATTTTTGTTTTGTTTTTGTTGTTTTCATTTATTTTTATTAAATTTACTTTAAATCGCCAAAATTTGGCTGTAAAATAAGTTGCTTCTTATAAATATAGAGTAATGATTTGGCAATGAATTTGACTTCGAATGATCGCCTCTCACTCATGCGAGAGCAATGTCATCTCGCTAGCTGAACCAGAGGCAAGCATAGTTAATTCAAGGAAAATATTATGAGCATGATAAGGGGACTCAAGCTAACGCACCGTCTGGCTGTACTGATTGTGATCTTTTCGGTCGGTTTCATCCTCTATGGCCTGTGGTCGTTCAAGACTCTGCAAGAATGGAAAGTGAACGGCCCTGTTTATCAGAAAATAGTGCAAAGCAAGGATCTGATTGCGGACGTGTTGCCACCGCCGGAGTACATACTGGAATCCTATCTGGTCAGTTTTCAGCTGCTGGCGACCGAGGATCGTGCCGAACAGGCGCAGTTAATCGCACGATTTAACACGCTCAAACGTGATTACGATGAGCGCCATGCATTCTGGAAGGGCGCGACACTGGATGCCGATATCGCCGGGCTGCTGCTGAACAAGGCGCATGCGCCGGCGCTGGCCTTCTACACGGTTGCACTGCAACAGTTCATCCCCGCAATAGAGGCACAGGACAAGGCCGGCGCCACCGTTGCGATGAAAAAAATGACGATCAGCTACGCCCAGCATCTGCAGGCCATCAAGCAACTGGTCGAGATGACCAGCCAACGCGCGTCGGCGATAGAGGCGGATTCGAGCGCGCGCATCACGGTGGCGGGCAGCTTGCTGTTGGCGATACTGCTGGTCTCGCTGGGCACGGCGATTGGGGTGGCTGTGCTCATTAGCAAGAGTATTACCAAGCCACTGCAGGACGCCGTGCACGTTGCCCGCATTGTCGCTTCCGGTGACCTGCGCAGCCATATCGCGACCGACTATCGCGACGAGCCGGGCGAATTGATGCGTGCTCTGAAAAGCATGACGGAGAGCCTGCGTCATACGGTGGGCCGTGTGCGTGGCGGTACTGAAACCATCTCGACTGCCTCGCAGGAAATTGCTGCTGGCAATTTGGACCTCTCGGCCAGAACCGAGGCTCAGGCCGGTGCACTGGAGCAAACATCGTCGGCGATGCAGCAGTTAACCAGCAATGTGCAGCAGAATGCCGAAAGCGCTCAGCAAGCCAATCAACTGGTCTTGTCGGCTTCAGCGGTAGCGGTGCAGGGCGGGCAGGTGGTCGAACGTGTCGTCGCGACCATGGTATCCATCAAGGACAGCTCGAACCGTATCGTCGAGATTATTTCCGTGATCGACGGCATCGCGTTTCAAACGAATATTCTGGCCCTGAACGCGGCTGTCGAAGCGGCGCGCGCCGGTGAGCTGGGGCGCGGTTTTGCTGTCGTCGCATCGGAGGTGCGCGCCCTGGCGCAACGTTCCGCCACGGCCGCCAAAGAGATCAAGCAGCTGATTGCCGAGTCGGTCGAAAAAGTCGAGCTTGGCAGCAATCTGGCCGATGAAGCGGGCGGCACGATGAAGCAAATCGTCTCCTCTGTCCAGCAAGTCGCCGGCATCATGGGGGAAATCGCCGTCGCCAGCCAGGAACAAAACGATGGCATCAAACAGGTGAATCAGGCCATCGGTCAGATGGATGCGGTGACCCAGCAGAATGCCGCCCTGGTCGAGCAGTCGGCGGCGGCAGCGGCCAGCATGCAGGAGCAGGCGGACAGCATGATGCAGGACATGCGCGTGTTCAAATTGCTGGCGTGACCTTGGTGACCGGCCTTGTGCACCCGGGGCCGCGCCTGGCCGGCCAGGAAAGGCGGGACTCAGGCCGGCGACTTGCTGACCGGTTTTGGGGTGGCAATGGCGATCGGGTCGCTGGCCGGAAAGCTCTCCTTCAGCGCTTCATCGAGCGCTTCCTCGGCATGGCCTTCGCCCGCCGGCGTGGGCGAATCGCGCTCCGGTGGCGGGGCGGGCGTGGTGGCGGCGTTGGTGCTGGAATGCATGGTGATTCCCTCGCGGTGGTGCGCCAGGTAGCCGGGAGGCGATGGCGCGGGCTGATGCTACCAGCCTAGCATATCGCGCGAAAAAAGCGCGCCCGCCGCGCTTGCCGCAAGAGAGCAGAGCGGCGTCTGCTACACTGCGCTCCACTTTGACCGACGGAATTGCCATGACTTCTCTAACCCTGCCATACCGCGCCACCGCACTTGACGCCTGTGTCTGGCTGGCGCAACAGACGGGCACCCCGTGGACCCTGGCGCGCCTGCTCGAGCACGGCGGCTTGCCGTTTATCTGGCTCGACTACAGCGCAGCCTGGGCCGAGCTGTTCCATGACGGCGTGACGCGCTATGCGGCGCCCGTGGTGTTCATCGAGGACAAGCAGCACCTGGCCGCGGGCGCCGATGATGTCTGGCTGCGTTTTACGCGCGACTCGGGCAATCTCCCCATTGAGCTCAAGGGGCAGGGCTTGCGCGTGCCGCTGGACGGCTTGCACTTCCAGGAGCGCGACCTGTTGCGTTTGCTCAAGGAGTTGCAGCATCCGCAGCCGGCCGACACGGCAGCGGACAAGGCGCCTGTGGTCTTGCCCAGCGCCTTGAAAGGCCTGGGGCGCGAGCAGATTTTGATTGCCTTCGCCGGCGTGGGCAAGGTCGACCTGGACCAAGGCATGGCCAGCGGCGTGGGCATCTTTGGCGACGATGGCGCGCGCGTGCGCAAGAATTCGCGCGGCGGCAAGAACAGCCATTTGTGGCATCCGGTGACCCTGGCGTTCGGCTTGCACGACGTGCACCGCGTGCCGATGGCGCATTTGAAAAAGGCGTTCGCCACGCAACCGTTGCTGCGCGATTGGAAGGCGGACTGGCTGGAATCGCTGCGCCTGCTGGGAGAGTGACCTTATAACTCGATGGGGGCGACGTCCGTGCCGATATCGGGCGCCGCGTAATGCATGCTGAAATACACGAAAGCGCCGATATTGAGGGCGACCGTGATCCAGAACACGATGCGGAACGAGCGCTTGCTGGACTTGTGGCGCAGCCATTGCTGGGCCAGCACGGCGCCCGGCCAGCCGCACAGCAGTCCCAGCAGCAGCAAGGTGCGCTCCGGGGTGCGCCAGCGTCCCCCTTTCGCGGCCGACTTGTCGATCGCATAGGCAACGAAGCATCCCAGGCTCAGCACGCCATATGCGAGGGCAACCAGGGCGGGGATGTGGAAAAAGAAGGTGGCGAGTAAGTACAGTACGACAAAGAACGCGATGACAAGGTAAGGCATAGGATGTGTTGGCTTGAACGGAGGGCGTGAGTATCCCACATGGGGAGCGATGGCGCCGCCTAAAATAAACAGCCTTGCGCCGTATCGACATGCACGGCGCGGCGGCGGGCGTGGCCCGTTTTCAGCGCTTCGCGGTCGCTGGACAGGGCGATGCCTTCCAGCGCCAACAGGGTTTCCTTGGCATGCAGACCGCCCGCAAAGCCCGTCAGCTCGCCCGTGGCGCCGACGACGCGGTGGCAGGGGGCGATGATGGAAATGGGATTCTTGCCGTTGGCGGCGCCCACGGCGCGCACGGCGGCGGGGCGGCCGATCTGGCGCGCGATCTCGCCATAGCTGCGCGTCTGGCCATACGGTATCGTCAGCAGCGCACGCCACACTTCCTGCTGAAATGGCGTGCCGGCAAAATCGAGCGGCACCTCAAAATGCTGGCGCGTGCCGGCAAAATATTCATCCAGCTGGCGCGCCGTTTCCTGCAGCACGGCGCAACCGTCATCGACGCGCATGTCGCCCAGGCGCACGCGGTTCGGCTTGTCGTTTTCCCACAGGATGGCGGCCAGGGCTTCCCCGCGCGCCACCAGGGTCAGCTCGCCCACGGGCGAGGGCACCACGATGCAGTCGTATTCCATGTTGGTTCCTTGATCAGATGGCGCCAGTGTAGCAGGCTGGCGGCAGCCTGCGTATTGCGTGTAGGATAGTGTTTTATCGACATGGAGCACCGGCTTTGACGACGATCCCCACCTATGAGACCATTCGCGCGATTGCCCAGCGGCTGGTGCACGAGCGCTATCCCACGGCCGTGGCGGCCATCATCGGCGGCTCCTTCGCCACAGGCCGGCAAACGCCTACTTCCGATATCGACTTGCTGCTGCTGTTCGACCACGTCGATTGCGCCTGGCGCGACACCCTCGTGGCCGAGGGGCGCACGGTGGAACTGTTTGCGCACGACGTGGCCACGTTCACGTATTTTTGCAAGGAAATGGATGCGCCGGGCGGCACGGTGCCGCTGGCGATGATGGTCGTCGAAGGGGAAAACATCGTCGCCGCCGGCGACGCCTACGCGCAGCTGCACGCGCTGGCGCACGCTTTCGACACGGCCGGGCCGCCCGCGCTCGACGCGGAAAACCTGCAGCGCCGGCGCTACGCCATCACCACCGCGCTGGAAGACCTGGTCGACAGCACGCACCCGGGCGAGGCGCTGGCCGTCGCTTGCCAGCTGTACGAAGCGCTGGCCGACCTGCACTTGCGCGCGGCGGGGCAGTGGAGCGGCGGCGGCAAGCACCTGTTCCGCCGCCTGCAGGCCTTTGATCCCGTCATCGCCGGGCAGCTCGATGGCGCGCTGCGCCTGGTCGCCGGCGACTTGCCGGCCGGCCAGCGCGCGTTCGGGCAAGTCGCCGCCGCCGTGCTGGCGCCCGTGGGCGGTCCCTTGCTCGACGGCTTTACCCTGCCGGCGCCCGCGCACTGGCGCGCTTAAAACGTCGTGCGCACGGCCAGGCTGATGTTGCGCGGTTCACCCCAGAAGACGCCGTCGAAGAAGCCCACGTTGCGGTAGTACTTTTTATCGAGCAAGTTATTCACGTTCAGCTGCACGCTGGCGTGGCGGTTGAGCGCATAGCTGGCCATGGCGTTGACCAGCGCATAGCCCGCTTGCGGAATGTCGGTGATGGTTCCCGATGGCGGGCGGCCGTACCACGATTCGCTGTAGGTGGCGCTTTGCGCCGTCATGCTGGCGCCTGCCCTCAAACCGGCCAGGCGGCCGTCGAAGCGGTAGCTGGTGGCCAGGCGCAGCAGGTGGCGCGGCTGCGTGGTGGCGGCGCGGCGGCCATCGGCCTCGGCCGCGTGCAGATAGGTATAGCCGCCGCTCGCTTCCCAGGCGGGCGATAACTGGCCGGAGACGTCGAACTCGACGCCCTTGGCCGTCACGCCGGCGCCATTGGCCACCATGGCCTGGCCGCCGTCGGGCAGCAAGAAACCGGGCGGTACCGTGCGGTCGAGTTCCGCCATGTTCTTTTTCTTCGTATGGAACAGGGCGGCCGACGCGTTCAGCTTGCCTTCATAAAATTCGCCCTTGATACCCAGTTCCGCATTGTCTCCCGTTTCCGGCGCCAGGAACTTGTTGTTGCGGTCCTTGCTCGATTGCGGGTTGAACAGCTGCGTGAAGCTGGCGTAGGCCGAATACTGCTTGTTGATATCGAACACGGCGCCCACATACGGCGTGACTTCATTGCGCGTTTCCACGAAGTCGCTGTTGTCCGTGTGCACGCCTCGTGTATCGTAGTTGCGCGTATCCGTGCGGTAAGTACTGCTGCGCGCGCCGATGATCACATGCAGCGGGTCGGCCAGGCTCAAACGTGTGGCCACATAGCCGCCCGCCAGGCGCGTCACGGTTTCCGTGTGCGAGCCGTCCGGGTGGAACACGGGGCGGGGGATGTTGCCCGTCCAGCTACGGTAATCGGGGACGACGTTCGGGTAGTTGATTTCCGCCTCGCCGCCCAGCGAGCGGGCGCGCTGGTTGCCGCCGTTCCAGCCGACGATGGCCGTATGCTTGCGCCCCAGCAAGGTAAACGGGCCGCTGGCGTAGACGTCGAAATTATCGCCCGTGGTCTTGCCCGGGCCATAGGCGCCCGTCCACAGCAGCATGCCTTCGCCCGTGGCCGGATCGGGCTTGCCGCCGCCCGCATAGGCGACGGTGGTGCGGTTCGTGCTTTCCGTGCGCGCATAACCGAGGTGCATGTTCCAGTTGCCGGGCAGGCGCTGTTCCAGCGACGTGAAGATGGTGTGCTGCTTGTTGGCCCAGGTGCTCCAGGGCGTCGTGAGGCTGGTGTTGCGCGGCAAGTTCGCCAGGCTGCCGTCCGCATTCCAGTACGGCACGGCGCCCCAGGTGGCGCCTGTCGGCTTGTTGTCCTGGAAGTCGACGCCCGCCGTCAGCAGGGTGCCGGGACGCACGTCCGCTTCAAGGATGGCCATGCCCACCGTCTTGCGCTCGTGGTACATGTCCAGGTAGGAATCGCGTTTTTGCCAGGCCAGGGCCGTGCGCGCGCGCACGCTCCCCTCCGCGTTCAGCGGCGTGGACAGGTCGACTTCGAAGCGCTGGTCATCCCAGCGGCCCATGATGAGACCGGCGCTGGCCTGGAAGTCCTTCGTTGGACGCTTGCGTATCATGTTGATGGTGGCGGACGGGTCGCCCTTGCCGCCCATCAGGCCCGTGGCGCCGCGCACGACCTCGATGCGGTCATACAGGATCGTGTCTTGCAGCGGCGCATTGCCGCCGCGCGCCATGCCGTCGATCTGGAGATTGTTGATGCCGAAGCCGCGCGCATAAAATGTCGTGCGCTCCGTGTCGTTCTGGCCCACCTGGATGCCCGTCGTCTGCGCCAGCGCCTGGTCCAGCCGCACGGCGCCCAGGTCGTCGAGCAGCTGGCGCGTGATGACGCTGACCGATTGCGGCGTCTCGCGCAGCGACAGGTCCATGCGCGTGGCGCTGCGCGCTTCGCCGGCCGTGTACGACTGCGTGCTTTCCGTCGTCGCGGTCGACTGGCCCAGCACGGTGACGGCGGGCATGGTCACGTCGGCCGCGGCGGCGGCCTGTGCCGGCAGGGCCACGCCGGCGGCAAGACTGAGCAGGCTGATGTGTAATACACGGGGGAGGGCGCGCAAGGCGGGCTGGCGCGAAGATGAGAAGGCTGTCGTTGATTGCATTATTTTCCTGGATATTTTTAGTCGTGAGTGTTCCTATCTCGTCTGGCGAGCTGCGCAGTAGCTGGGGGATGGCGTAACGCTGGCCCGTGGTCTGGCTTGGATAGCAGTTCCACCGCAAGGCCCGGCGCGGACGGGCAGTGGAAAAGAAAGGCGCGCGATTCCTGTCACTTTTGTGAATAAGAATCATTATCAATATAGGTGATATTTGCCAAATAATCAAGCGTGTGCACCAAAGGAGTGCAGGCAGGAGTGCCGGCAGACCCGGGGCGGCGCATCGGCTTGCCTTCTGCGATAATGCAGGCGCTGACAAATATTTTCCTTAATGAAAGAAATGCATGCGTACATGGATCGCTTGTGCCGGATGGTTGTGTGTCGTCTCGCTGGGTCAGGCCCAGGAACACGCGCCGCCGCCGGCTGTTCCCGCGCCGCTGCAGAGCGCCAGCGTGCCGCCCGCCGCCGATGCCGTTGTGCCACCGCTTGCGCCGGCCACATCCGCGGCATCAGCACCCAAGGCAACGGCGCCAGCAGAGGAAGCCTTGCCACCGCAAACGGTGACGATCACGGCCACCAGCGATGCCAGGGCGCCGCACGTGCGGTTCACGGCATACCGTGAAAGTTATCTGACGGCCAGGAAAGTGTGGCAAGTGTCGAGCGGCAGCGTGGTCATGGCCCTGCGCCTGATTCCCGCCAAGCTGAGCGCCACCATCGACGATGTGCGCGTGGCCTTGCAAGGCAATGGCGCCCCCATGCCGATCAAGGTGTCGGCCGGCGGCGTGTTTGTCGTGCCGCTCAACGATGATATTGCCGCGCAGGACGGCACGTTTTTGGTGAACAAGGGCAGGGGCGAGCTGACGGCCAATATCGTGCTGCAGCCGTCCGTGGCGCGCGATGCGTGGAACGTCACGCGCGTGGGGCAGGTCTTGCGCGACGCCCGGCGCGCCGTGCGGGCCATCACGCCGTGGTACAAGCGGCCGTTCGCCAGCGACGTGCAATCGCTGGCCTTTTGCGCGGCCGAGCGAGGCAGCGCCTTGCAATTGATGGATGGCGAACAGCTGATCGCGACGCTGCCCATGAACGAGCCAGCCGTCAACGACATCAACCAGCCCGTGTTTTGCAAGATTTTCGACGGCGAAGACAAATACCCGGGACACTACCGCGTGGTCATGCCCGAGCAGGCGACGGTGCTGTTGCTGTAATGAACTGCTAGTTAGGCTGGCGCTGCACCAGTTCCAGCGCCGCCGCCAGGGCCAGGTCCATGGTGGCCTGGTGGAAGATCAGCCACTGCGGCAACAGCGATAGCGCATGGCGGCCCTGTTCCAGGTCGCCTTCATCGACGGCGGCCCAGGCATGGTGCAAGCCGCTGAGCACGCGGGCATGCTGTTCGCGGTGGTTGGCCAGCGAGGGAAAGCCGATTTGCTCCATCAAATCTTCTTCCTCGCGGAAATCGCGTTCGACGGCCGCAATCAGCTCGCGAAACGCCACGCTGAAATGCTGGTCGCTTAACTGCCCCAGCCGTGCCAGCTCCTGAAACAGCGCCTCATGCGCCTCGTCGATGGCGGGAACGCCCAGCGCCATCTCATCTTTCCAATGCGATTTACCCATGCCGATGCCCCCGGTGAAGTCCGTCGCGGCGCGAAGCGGACTGTTCCAGTGTGGACGCAGCGAAGGGCGAAATCCATGATCTGGATCAAAAGTATGGTGAAGAGGGGAATAGGAAAGCAAGACAAAGACAAATGGACGAAGGGAACAATTCCCCACTCGCAATAAAGCGGTCTTAACGATGCGCCGTGTTACCGAGCGCCGCTGAAAAACGCCGCTGGCAAGGCGTCGTGCCGAAGGCAGTACGAATGTACGACGAGGCACGGCAACGCAGTCAGCGACGTTTTCTCAGCCGCGCGTCTTATTGTTCTCAGCCGCGCGTCTTATTGCTTGGGCCAGTGGGCCCACATGCCCTGCGCATCGACATTCGGCACCTGCATCTGCTGTCCGGCCGACGTCTGCATCGCATCCCTCAGCACGAGGGGCACGAGCATCAGGGCCGACAAGGCAAGGCAGAGCAGCACTTTGAGCGTCAACATGGTCGTCTCCCGGTGTCCCGGCGGCGGCGCGGGGATGCGGCGCCTGCCGGTCACGTCCTATGTACTACCATGCTTGCAGTTTAGTTCATCTGATTGAAACTTCAACTAGTTGCTGTGATGCACTGCACCAGTGACGCCTCTTATTTGGCCTTGCGGCTGCGCCGCGGCTTGCCTGCGGCGGGCAGGAAAGAGTCGAACCACACTTGCGTCAATTGCCGCGTATTTTTCGCCGCTTCGCGCTTGACGGCGGCTGTGGCGTGGCCGCGCGCCGTGTTGGCGACGCGGTTGGCGGCGCTCAGGTACATGCTCATCCAGGGGTTTTTCATGGCTAGCCTCGCAAACAGTGGGTGGGGGCGGCGCGGATATGCCGCCATGCCGCTACTGTAGTCCGATGGCCGGCGCTGACCGTGCGGCAGCCCACATAGCCGGGCGGCGCTGGCAATGTGCTGAGGCAGATCAATACACGTCGCGGCGGTAGCGTCCGGCCGCCAGCAGGGCGTCGAGACCGTCCTGGCCCAGCACTTCTTGCAGTACAGCATCGATTCCCGCCGCCATGCCTTGCAGGCTGCCGCACACGTAGACGATGGCGCCTTGCGCCAGCCAGTCGCGCAGCTCGCCGACGTTGGCGCGCAGGCGGTCCTGCACGTATTCGCGTTTGCCGCCCTCGTTGCCGTCGCGCGAAAAGACACGGTCCAGGCGCGCCAGGTGGCCAGCGTCCAGCCAGCCTTGCAACTCTGCGCCGCAGACGCTGTCAACAGCTTGCTGGCGCTCGCCGAACAGCAGCCAGTTACGGGCCAGCCCCGCCCGCTGGCGCGCGCGCAGGTGCGACCGCAGGCCTGCCAGGCCGGAACCATTGCCGATATAAATGCAGGGCACGTCGACCAGGGCGGGCGCGAAGGCGGGATTGGCTTGCAGGCGCAAACGGATGCCGGCGCCCAGCGGGGCGAAGCGCGTGAGCCAGCCGGAACAGAGGCCGTAGCCCCCGTTTTCGCCGCCCGCGTGGCGCTCCTGGCGCACCAGCAATTGCAGTTCGCCATCGGACGGCAGCGACGCGAGCGAATAGCTGCGCGGCGCATGCTGGGCGCTCTGCGCGTCGCCCTCGCTGCCATCCGCGTTGCAGGCGATGATTTCCGCCAGCGCGCCCGCTTCCCAGGCAGCATCGGCGGGGCCCGTCAAGGTGATTTCATGCAGTTCGCCGCCCAGGCTGCCCGGGTTCAGCAGCACGCGGCGCGCCAGGCGCCATTCGGCGTACGACGCTTCTTCCTGTACGCCGATGGCGTCGATGGCGCTGCCGCTGCAGCGGGCCAGCGCTTGCGACCAGGCGGCCAGGGCGGCGGGGTCATGCTTGTCCACTTCGATCAGCGGGAACATGGGCGTGGCGCCCAGTGCCTGCAATTGTTGCGCCAGCGCATGGCCAAAGCCGCAGAAGGCGCCGTAATGGCGGTCGCCCAGGGCCAGCATGCCGAAGTCCAGGCCGGCCAGCGGCGTGCCCGCCGTTTGTTGCAGCAGGCGCGCGAAGCGGCGCGTGCCGTCTGGCGCCTCGCCTTCGCCAAAGGTGCTGGCGACGATCAGGGCCCGTTCGTACTGGCGCAATTGCGCGGGATCGAAACGGTCCAGCGATTGCACGTCGACGGCCACGCCGGCCTGCTGCAGGGCGCGCGCGCTTTCCAGGGCCAGGCGCTCGGCCTGTCCCGACTGGCTGGCGTAGGCCACCAGGGTCGGTAAACCTGTGTCCGTCTTGCCCGGCGCGCCGGCGCCCAGCAGGGCGCGCTGCGCCTGCACGGCCCGCTTTGCCTTGCGGCGGCCCAGGTACAGCATCCAGCCCGTGACGGCGAACAGGGGCAGGCCCAGGCTTGCCAGGGTGACGATGATGCGGCCGGGCAAGCCAAAATACGTGCCCATGTGCAGCGGATAAATGATGTTGACGAGGCGCGACCCCAGCGCCTGCTGGCTGTACGGTTCGTTTTCCGTGAGCGTGCCATTGGCCGGCGCAATGCTCATGCGGCTGCGCGCCCGTTCGTGCGGCGCATCGCTGGCCAGCCACGTGAATTGCACGGCTTCGCCGGGGCGCACGGGCAGACGCACCGTAGCCAGGGTCCAGCCGGGGGCGTGCTGCTGGAAAAAGCTCCAGGCCAGGCCAACGTCGACGGCGGGCGATGGCGCCTGCGGCGCGCCTTTCTTGCCGGGCGCCTGCGCCGTGCGCGGGGGCTTGCCGGCCCAGGCGTCGATATTGTCGCGCACCACGTCATAGCTCCAGTAGATGCCCGTCAGGGTCAGCGCCACATAGACGACCAGGCACCAGGTGCCAGCCACGGCGTGCAGATTCCACAAAAAGGAGCGGCCTTTTAATGCAGGGTCGAAGGTCAGCCAGGTGCGCCAGTCCAGCGGACGGCGGGGCCAGCGCAGGTACAGGCCGGACAGTGCCAGGCCCAGCAGGCACAGGGCCAGCGCGCCCGCCACTTGCCGGCCCGGATCGCGCGGCAGCAGCAGCCAGCGGTGCAAGGATTCCGTCCATTCGAAAAATGCGGCGCCCGCCAGCGCCGGCTGGGTGGCGCCCGTGTACGGGTGCAGATAAACGGACTCGCCGCGCCGCTGGCCGTTCTTTGGCGCGAAAAACAGGCGTGGCGCCGCGCCCGCCTGCGCATATATGGTGACCGAGGCCACGCGCTGGCCGTGTTCGGCCGCGGCGATGCGTGCGAGCTGGGCCGGCGTCAGCGGGGCGCGCGTTTCCACAGGAACATGGCGCACTCCGGGGTTAATAACGTCGAGCAGTTCATCCTTGAAGGCCAGGGTGGCGCCGCTCAGGCCGATGATTACCAGCACCGTGCCGGCCGTGATGCCGATAAACCAGTGCAATTGAAACCAGACCGGCTTCCAGTTCCAGGGCCAGCGCCGTTGTTGCTGGGCGGCAAGCTGACGAGTCTGCGTCGCCTCATCGGCGCCGGCGCGCGGCAGGGGGTGTGGAAGGGAGGAGGTCGTCATGAAGCGGCTTTCGATAGCGCCGCCATGCGGGGCGTCAGGCATGGCGGGGAAGAAGGAGGATTGACATAGTAACGCAAACGAGAATCATTCGCAAATGATGGCTTCTTGTTTTCACCTGGCGATGACCATTCTCGTTTGCCTGATCGGGCGCTGGAGGCGCTACAATAGGGATACTGTTCACTAGTTCCCATTGCTGCCATGACCACTTCCACACCGAATCTCGTCGTCACCCCATCCGCCCATCCGCTGTCCGACGCCGAGCGCGCCGCGCGCATGGTCAACCCGGCGTTTGGCCGCATCTTCACGGACCACATGGTGGTGATTCCTTACCGTGACGGCAAGTGGCAGCAGGGCGAACTGAAGGCTTACGGCCCGCTGATGCTGGACCCGTCCGCCTCGTCGCTGCACTACGGCCAGGCCATCTTTGAAGGTTACAAGGCGTTTGCCCAGCCCGATGGCAGCATCAAGACCTTCCGTCCGGAACAAAATGCCGAGCGCTTCAACCGCAGCGCCGCGCGCCTGGCCATGCCGGCCATTCCCGTCGAGCTGTTCCTGGAAGCGGGCGACGCGCTGATCGCGCAAGACCGCAACTGGGTGCCGAAGAACACGGGCGAGAGCCTGTACATGCGCCCGTTGATGATCGCCACCGACCCCTACCTGGGCGTGCGCCCATCGGAAGAATACCTGTTCGTGCTGTTCGCCTCGCCGGCCGGCGCCTACTTCCCGAAAGGCGTGAAACCCGTCACCGTGTGGATCAGCGAAGACTTCGTGCGCGCCGCGCCGGGCGGCACGGGCGAAGCCAAGTGCGCGGGCAACTACGCGGCCAGCCTGATGGCCCAGTCGCAAGCGCAAGAGAAGGGCTGCGACCAGGTCGTGTGGCTCGACGCCGTGCACCGCGAGTTCATCGAGGAAATGGGCGGCATGAATCTGTTCTTCGTCTACAAGGATGGCGAGAAAGTCACCGTCGTGACGCCGGAATTGACGGGCACCTTGTTGCCAGGCATCACCCGCCGCAGCCTGCTGGAAATGGCGAAAGACCTCGGCTATGCGACGGAGGAGCGTAAATTGTCCGTCCAGCAATGGCGCGACGACATCGCCTCGGGCCGCATGACCGAAGTGTTCGCCTGCGGCACGGCCGCCGTCATCACGCCCGTGGGCGTGGCCAAGGCCAATGGCTTTGAAATGACCATCAACAACAATGAAAACGGCGCCGTCACCCTGGCCCTGCGCGAAGCGCTGCTGGGCTTGCAGCATGGCACGGCACCGGATACGCACGGCTGGATGCATACCGTCTGCTAAGTTGATGGTGTAATTTCACTACCGCGCCGGCACCCAGTTGCCGGCGTTTTTATATCTTGAAGGAAATACGATGAAAATTCGCTCTATCCTGCCTGCCTTGGCCGCCGTTTTCCTCAGCCTGTCGGCCGGCGCCGTCCACGCGGCCGACGCCGCCTGCGCCATTCCGCGCAACGTCAGTTATTACGATTACGACGTCAAGCCGTCGGACGAGAAAAACACCTGCTACAAGCAAAGCACGAACGTGCCCACCGATTACTTCATGCTGGCGCTGTCGTGGTCGCCAGGCTTCTGCGACAGCCAGCGCCGCCGCGGCGCCGTGTCGAAGAAGGCCGCCTTCCAGTGCGCCGAGAGCAACCACTTCGGCTGGATCGTGCATGGCTTGTGGGCGCAGTCAGCCAATCCGGCCACTTGCGAAGACATTTCCGTGACGCCGCCGCGCAAGACGGAGATGCATCCGCGTTATTGCAAGGGCAATTTGCCGAAGCTGGCGCCGTCGGACATCCTGCCGTACATGTGCATGCAGCCCGGCGAAGCCTTGCTGCAGGGTGAATGGGAAAAGCATGGCGCCTGCGATTTCGATACGGCCAAGCAGTATTTCGAGAAGGAACGCGAACTGTTCCAGGCCTTGAAGTTGCCGGACAGCACCATGCCAAAGAACGAACTGTTCCAGTGGATGAAGCAGCACAACCCGCAGCTGAAAGGCCGCTGGCTCGGCTATGAAAAGCACTCGGGCGAGTTGCGCATCTGTTATTCGAAAGATTTTAAAGTGATCGACTGCCAGAAGTGATGTAGGGTGAAATCGGCGGGCCTGCCCGGCAGAGTCCGTCCATCCATGCTAGTGTCTTGGCTGCGGTACCGTATGCCGCCCCGGACGGGCTAGACGAACAGGCAACATGATGAAGCAGAAAAACAAGGCGCAGCCTTTCCTCGTGGGCGAGGACGGCTTGCCGCCCTGCGCCCGTTTATGGGCCATGCTGGCGCTGGCCATCGGCGTGGGCATGGCCTCGCTCGACACGGCGATCGCCAATACGGCCTTGCCGGCCATCGCCAGCGAGCTGCACACGACGCCGGCCGCCTCCGTCTGGATCGTGAATGTGTACCAGCTGGCCATGGTGGCGACCTTGCTGCCGTTTTCCGCCCTCGGCGAAATCGCCGGCTACCGGCGGGTGTTTATCTCCGGCATGTTCCTGTTTACTTTGGCGTCGCTCGCCTGCGCGCTGGCCTGGTCCTTGCCCTCGCTGGTGGTGGCGCGCCTGTTCCAGGGCGTCGGCGCCAGTGCCATGATGAGCGTCAACACGGCGCTGCTGCGCGCCCTGTACCCTAAACATTTGCTGGGCCGCGCGTTCGGCAACAATGCGCTGGTGGTGGCCGTCGCGTTCGCCATCGGGCCCACGGCCGCCTCGCTGATCCTGGCGACGGCGTCGTGGCCATGGCTGTTCGCCATCAACGTGCCGCTGGGCGTGGCCGGCTTTTTCCTGGCCAGCCGCATGCTGCCGGCGACAAAACTGTCTGGCCACACGCTCGATGCGCGCACGGCGCTGTACAACGTGGGCGCCTTCGGCTTGCTCATCTTGCTGTTCGGCGATGCGGCCCATCACGCGTCCAGCGCCGTCCTGCTGGCGGAACTGGTGGCCGTAGTGGTCTTTTTTATGTTGCTGCTGCGCCGACAGGCGGGGCATGCGGCACCGATGCTGCCGATCGACCTGTTCCGTCGTCCCCTGTTCTTGCTGTCGTCGCTGACGGCCATCTGCACGTTTGCCGCGCAAGGCCTGGCCTTCGTTTCGCTGCCATTCTATTTTGAAGTCACCCTGGGCCGCTCTCCCGTGGAAACGGGATTCTTGATGACGCCGTGGGCCGTGCTGGTGGCCGTGATGGCACCCGTGGCCGGACGGCTCAGCGACCGGTACTCGCCGGGCGTGCTGGGCGGCATTGGTCTCGCGGCGCTGGCGGGCGGTTTGCTGACCCTCGTGTGGATACCGGCGCATCCGAGCGCGTTCGACATCGGCTGGCGCATGGCCTTGTGCGGCATCGGTTTCGGCTTTTTCCAGGCGCCCAATCTGAAAGCCATCATGGGCAGCGCGCCGCCCGAGCGGGCCGGCGGCGCCAGCGGCGTGGTGGCCACCTCGCGCCTGATCGGGCAAGCGACGGGCGCGGCGCTGGTCGCGTATTGTTTTACTGTTTCCGCCAGCCGGGGCACGACGTACGCGCTGTGCCTGGCGGCAGGGTTCGCCGCCGTGGCCAGCATCGCCAGCTTTTCGCGCCTGGTGGTGGCGCAACCGGCGTGGCTGGCTGGCAAGGACAATTAAGCGTCTAGACGTCGATGGCCTTGTCCGAATGCATGCGCTTGCGCAATTCGAACTTCTGGATCTTGCCCGTCGACGTGCGGGGCAGGGGGCCGAAATATATGGCTTTTGGCACCTTGAAGCCCGCCAGGTTGTTCTTGCAGAAGGCGATCAATTCCGCTTCCGTCACCGTCGCCCCTTCGCGCAGTTCGACGAAGGCGCAGGGCGTCTCGCCCCATTTCTCGTCGGGTTGGGCGATGACGGCGGCGGCCAGCACTTGCGGGTGGTGGTACAGCGCATCTTCCACTTCCACGCTGGAAATGTTTTCTCCGCCCGAGATGATGATGTCCTTGCTGCGGTCCTTCAGCTTGATGTAGCCGTCCGGATACATGACACCGAGGTCGCCCGTGTGGAACCAGCCGCCCGCGAACGCTTCCTGCGTCGCCTTTTCATTCTTTAAATAACCCTTCATGCAGATGTTGCCACGGAACATGATCTCGCCAATCTGTTCGCCATCGGCCGCCACGGGCTCCATGGTTTCCGGGTCCAGCACGGCCACGGCGCTTTGCAAGTGGTAGCGCACGCCCTGGCGCGATTTCAATACGGCCCGCTCTTCCTGGCTCAGGGCCGCCCACTCGTCCTGCTCGGCGCAGATGGCGGCGGGGCCGTACACTTCCGTCAAGCCATACGAATGGATCAAGTCAAAGCCCATGGCTTCGATCTTCGCCACCATGGCGGCCGGCGGCGGCGCACCGGCCACCATGCCGCGCACGGTCCAGGCTATGCCCTCGCGCCAGTTGGCGGGCGCGTTGGCCAGCGCCGCATGCACGATGGGCGCCGCGCAATAGTGGGTGATGCGCAATTCGCGCATCAGGTCGAACACAAGCTTCGGCTCGAACTTGCGCAGGCACACGTTGACGCCGGCGCGCGCGGCCACGGTCCACGGAAAGCACCAGCCATTGCAGTGGAACATCGGCAAGGTCCACAGGTAGACGGCATGCTTGGGCATGTCCCATTCCAGGATGTTCGACAGGGCATTCAAGGCCGCGCCGCGGTGGTGGTAGACGACGCCTTTCGGGTCGCCCGTGGTGCCGGACGTGTAATTCAGTGCGATGGCATCCCACTCGTCCGCCGGCGGCTGCCAGTCGTAATCGGGGTCGCCGCTGGCCAGCAAGGTTTCATAGTCGAGGTCGGAAAACGCATCCACTTCGGGGCCCAGCACGTCATTGACCTGGATCACGCGCAAGCCTGGAATCTGCGCTGCCATCTGGCGCGCCAGCTCGGCAAATTCCGTGTCGGCCAGCAAGACTTTCGCCTGGCCGTGGCGCAGCATGAAGGTCAAGGAGGCCAGGTCGAGGCGGATGTTCAGCGCATTGAGGACGGCGCCGGCCATGGGAACGCCAAAGCTCGCTTCGACCATGGCGGGCGTGTTCGGCAGCATCACGGCCACCGTATCGCCCGTGCCCACGCCCAGCTTGATCAAGCCGGAGGCCAGGCGGCGCGTGCGCGCATAGGTCTCGCGCCACGTCTGGCGCAGGCTGCCATGTGCAATTGCCAGGCGATTGCCATATACTGCGGCTGCCCTGGCGATATAGTCGAGCGGGGTGAGGGCGGCGTAGTTGGCGCTGTTTTTGCCGAGGCCGGTGTTGAAATCAGCAGTCATGCTTGTCTCCTGTTAAATAAAATTCTGTAGCTCCCTGTTTCGGGATTGATACCGGTTAGCATAGCACCGGCGCTGGAAAATCACTGTCATCTTAGTGACAGGTCTGAAGGATGGAATGGATAGCAACGATAGTGTAGACCTTGCAATGCTGGAACTTGACAGCCACGACTGGTTCGCGGCCCTCGACGCGCGGCATCAGACTCTGTTGCGCGCCGGCAGCGTGCTCCGGCATTTCGAGGCGGGCGCCTTCATCACGCGGCGCGGCGAACCGTCGGCGCACTGGATCGGCGTGCACACGGGCTTGATCAAGCTGGCCGTCTACAATGCCGATGGGCGCGGCGCCACGTTTTCCGGCGTGCCGGCCGGCGGCTGGAGCGGCGAGGGCAGCGTGCTCAAGCGCGAACTGCGCCGCTACGACGTGGTGGCCGTGCGCGCATCGAGCATCATCCTCGTGCCCGTGGACCTGTTTCATCTGCTGCTGGCCGAGAGCCTTTCCTTCAATGCCTTCGTCATCCGCCAGCTGAACGAGCGCATGGGGCAATTCATCGCCACCATCCAGAACCAGCGCCTGCTGGCCGTCGACGCGCAGGTGGCGCAAGCGATCGCGCAGCTGTTCCACCCCATGTTATACCCGCGCACTTCCCGCGTGCTTGAGCTGTCGCAGGAAGAAATCGGCTTGCTGACCGGCATTTCGCGCCAGCGCGTGAACCAGGCGCTGGGCCATCTGGCCGAACTCAAGCTGATCAGCATCGCCTACCAGTCGATCCGCGTCGTCGACCTCGATGGCTTGCGCCGTTATGGCGTAGCGTCGCTGTGATGACAGACTGCTTGCGCGATGTGTGGCATGCTGGCGGCTGGCTTATGACATTGAATTGACGCATGGCACTCGTTTCCGATCATCCTCTGCACTTGCTGGGATTGCGCTTTCCGCTCCGGCTGCGCGTCACCGTGCGCCAGGGTTTCGTCACCTTGCATAATGAAATCGCCACCAAGAAGCTGGCCAGCGGCGACAGCTTCGTCGTGCCCGCGTTCTTGCGCTTTGCCTGCGACGTGATGCCGGGGCGGGGCAAGCCTGCCGTGTTCACGCTGGCGCTGGAAGGCGATGAACCCGATGGCGGCCACGGCGGCGGCAAGCGCTGGAGCCAGGCGCTGGCGCAGCACATCTTTGATACGCCGCAAGGCAAATGGACGGCGGCGCGCCTGGCGGCCCTGTGGCAAGTGACGCCGCACAAGGCGCGTGCCCGCCTGTTTGCCGAGGGCGAGGCATTGCTTAGCCTGGTGCGCGAACAGCGTCTGGCGCACGCGCTGCACACGGCGGCGCAAGCGGGCGCCGACGGGGAAGACGGCGAGCGCGACTTGGCGCAGGTGGCGGCCGGTTCCGGCTTTGCCTCGATCCCCGCGTTTTGCGACGCCTGCGTGGACGTGGCGGGCGTGCGCCCCAGCCTGTTCCTGCGGGGACAGGCGCCCGGATAGCCAGACTCCGTTATAATCGGGGCCATGGGATCTTTATTGAAACGCAAACAGTGGCATATGTGGTTCGCCTGCCTGGCGATACTGCTCAATGCGCTGTCGCCGTCCCTGTCGTATGCGTTTGCCTCGCGGCACGCGAACGCGAACAATGCCGCCGTCGAAATCTGTTCGGCCAGCGGCGCCGTCTATACGCAGGCGGACCTGGCGCCAGCCGCCAGATCCACCACCGATTCCGTGCTGCACCACATCGAACATTGCCCGTTCTGCATGAGCCATGCGGGCAGCGTGGGCTTGCCGCCGTCCTCATCCTCGCCGCTGGCCGTCATCACGGGCCACGATCACTATCCGCCATTGTTTTACCAGGCGCCCAAAGCGCCGTTCGCGTGGCTGGCCGCCAGTCCGCGCGGTCCGCCTTCGGCTGCCTGAACGCAGCAGTCATACCTTCCACGTCTTAACCGTCTCCACTACGCCCATCGGGCCAGAATGCCATGAAACGTCGTCTTTTCCTTCTCGCCGGCACGGCGGGATTGCTCACGCTTGCCGCTTGCGAACAAGCGCCGAAACCCCATTACAACGGCCTCGACCTGACGGGAGGCGATTACAAGCCCGACTTCAAGTTGAGCGGCCCCGACGGCAAGGTCTACACCCTGGCCGACTTCAAGGGCAAGTATGTGATGGTCTTCTTTGGCTTCACGCAATGCCCGGACGTGTGCCCGACAGCCCTGTCGCGCGCGCTGGAAATCCGCCAGAAACTGGGCGCCGATGGCGATAAACTGCAAGTGATCTTCATCAGCATCGACCCCGAGCGCGATACGCCCGAGTTGCTGGGCGAATACATGCGGGCCTTCGACCCCAGCTTCCTGGGCTTGCGTACGGACCCGAAGGACACGGCGCAGACGGCCTTCAATTACAAGGTCTTCTACCGCCGCGTGCCGAGCGGCAGTTCGTACACGATGGACCACACGGCCATCAGCTACGTGCTCGACACCGAGGGGCGCATGCGCCTGGGCCTGAAGCACCAGCTGACGGGCGATGAATGCGTGCAGGACATCAAGACCCTGATGAAATCGAAATACACCTTATAACTACCGAGGAAATGATCATGACCCATCTGAAAACCCTGCTGGCCACGGCCCTGACCGTGCTGTCCTTCTCCGCCGCTGCCCAGACTTCCGTGCAGATCACCGACCCGTGGGTGCGCGCCACCGTACCGCAGCAAAAAGCCACGGGTGCCTTCATGCAGATCACGGCGCCGAAAGCCATGCGGCTGCTGGAAGTGCGCTCGCCCGTGGCCGGCGTGGCGGAAATCCATGAAATGAGCATGACGGACAATATGATGCGCATGCGCCAGGTCAAGGAAATCGCCTTGCCAGCCGGCAAAGCCGTCGAACTGAAACCGGGCGGCTACCACGTCATGTTGCTGGAACTCAAAGGGCAGGTGAAGGCGGGCGACAAGATCCCGCTGACCCTGGTCGTCGAAGGCGAGGACAAGCGCCGCGAAACCATCGAAGTCAATGCCGTGGCGCGTCCGCTGGGCGCCACCTCGACGTCAACTGCGATGCCGGCGATGAAGCACTAAGCTACGGCAATGCCCTTGCAAAGCCCGGTTCGCCGGGCTTTTTTGCGTCCATTTGAAAATTAAACAGCTGTTTGATACAATACTGGATAATATTAAACAGATGTTTAAATGATGGGAATGGCATGACAGAAGAAGTCGAAACGGCGCGCACGCGCATTCTGCAGGCGGCGGTCCAGCTGTTTGCCGACGAAGGCTACAAGCTCGCGTCCGTGCGCAGGATCTGCGAGGCGGCCCACGTCAACGTGGCGATGGTTAACTATTATTTTCATGGCAAGGAAGAGCTGTACCTGGCCGCCTTCGACCATGCGCGCGCGCTGGCGCGTGCCTCGGCCGCTGCCGCGCCGGAGGCAGGCCCAGCGGCGGCCGTGGTGCCCGTGGAACAGTTGCGCCTGGCGATAGAATCGATGGTCTTCGACATGCTGCGCCCGGGAGCGGCTTCGCTGTTCAGCCGCCTGGTGGCGCGTGAATTGATCGAACCCACGTCCGCCATCCACATGCTGGCAGACCGCGATGTGCGCGCGCACCACGCCCTGTTTACAGGCTTGATCCGTGGCGTGGTGGGCGAGGCCATGCCGGCGGACGTGGTGCAGAAATGCGTGTTCAGCGTGATTGGCCAGGCTGTGTTCTATGCCCGTTCGCGAATCGTGCATGAACTGGTGGCGCCGGAAATTACCTATGACGAGACTGGCACCGCCAGCATTGCGCAGCATGTCGCCGCGTTCTCGCTGGCGGCCCTCGACGGCTTGCGCCGCCAATATGCTGTGCAGGCGGGCGCATGAAAACCAGAAACCTGACCCTGGTGCTGGCCGGTCTGGCCATGCTGGGCCCGTTCGCCACCGATACCTTCCTGCCGTCGTTTCCCGCGATCGGCACGCATTTCGACGTCAGCAGCGTGCTGGTGCAGCAGACCCTGAGCGTCTACCTGGCCGCCTATGCCTTCATGACCTTGTTCTACGGCACCTTGTCCGACTCGTTCGGCCGCCGTCCCGTGATTCTCGCTTCGCTGCTGATCTTTGCCGTGGGCTCCATCGGCGCCGCCTTCGCCCCCAGCTTTGGCTGGCTGCTGTTCTTCCGCGGCATGCAGGGCGCTTCGGCCGGAGCGGGCAGGGTGATCGGGCAAGCGATCGTGCGCGACAGTCTGTCGGGCGCGGCCGCGCAAAAGATGCTGGCCAACATCATGATGGTGTTCGGCATCGCCCCCGCTATCGCCCCCATCATCGGCGGCTGGCTGCACGTGGCCTACGGCTGGCAATCGACGTTCGTCTTCACCTTTGCCGTCACCGTGCTGCTGGCGCTCGCCTGCCTGAAAGGCTTGCCGGAAAGTTTAGCCGTCGAGCAACGCCAACCCTTCCACCCAGGCAACATCGCGCGCAATTACTGGCTGGCCTTGCGCCACCGGGCTTTCCTCTTGCGTTCGCTGGCCGTGGCCTTCGCCTTTGGCGGCTTTGCCCTGTATATCGCCTCGGCCCCGCATTTTATTTTGGAATTACTGCATCTGCCGGAAACGGCGTTTGGCTGGATGTTCATCCCCATGGTGGCCGGTTTGGTGCTGGGCTCGGCGTTGTCGGGCAAGCTGGCCCACGTGGTGAAAAGCACCGTGCTGGTGCGCTGGGGCTTGCTGGCCATGGCGGCCACGGGGGCCATCAATATTGCTTACAACCACTGGTTCGCCGCCAGCATCCCGTTCGCCGTCGTGCCCGTGATGCTGTACGCGTTCGGCATGTCGCTGGCCTTGCCGGGCATGACCATGTCCACGCTCGACATCTTCCCGCAGATGCGCGGCCTGGCCGCGTCCCTGCAGAATTTCGTGCAAATGCTGGTGTTTGCGCTGGTGTCCGGTTTTGTCGCACCCTTGCTGTTCGACAGCGCATTCAAACTGGCGCTGGGACAGGCTTCGGCCGTCGTGCTGGCCGCCGCATTCTGGTGGCTGGGCAGCCGGCAAGGGGCGGGGCAGGGCGTGGCTGGAATTATCAAAACAATATGAGGCGGCCTGGAAAAGGATGGCATGCATTCTGCTTTGTTACACTGTGACAATCAGACCCCCGCTGCGGGCAGCACAGCACGCGCGCGGGTCTAAGCAGTTTTGCAACTTTACCTTTGGCTATCATGCACTTGATTAACTCCAGTTTGAACCACGCCTTGCGCGTGCCGCTGGCTGCGGAAATCCACTCGCGGCCGTTCTTGCAGCTCGACGCCCCCGAGCTGATCACTCATCTTGCCGTTTATAAAGATGACAGCGCGGCGCCCGGTGCGTCGAATATGGCGGCCCAGCACGCCACCCTGGCGGCCCTGTGCACGCATTTCGGCGTCACGCCGCCCGCTGCTGAAGCGAAGTATTTTTATTACGACTTTGGCCGCTTCCGCCTGAAATGGGAATGCCATACGGAATTTGCCACGTTTACCTTCGCCGAACATCCGGGCGCCGCCTTGCCACTGGAGCAGGCGTTCGAGCGCATGCCCCTGGAACAGTTGCCGCAACAATGGCTGGTGGGCTTGAAGGGCAAGCTGATGGTGGCGGCCCACGTGGTGCTCGAGCAGGCGACGGAGCCGGCCGAGATCTTCATGCAAGGCTTGTCGCGCGTCTTCGAGGGCAATACCCTGGCCGGCAGCAAGGTGCTGCAGGGCGGCGAATTATGGACGGATTTCACCATCCAGTCCGACGGCTTCAGCCGTTTCGTCATCCGCGACGCGGGCATGCGCTCGCAGCAGGCGGGCCGATTGGTGCAGCGCGTGCTGGAAATCGAAACCTACCGCATGATGGCCTTGTTGGGCTTGCCCTACGCCATGCAGGCGGCGCCATCGTTGAATGCCATCGAGAACGAACTGGCGACCCTGGCCGCCGCCATGGTCGATACGGACGACGCCCCAGGAGCCGGCGATGAGGGCGTCTCCGAGCAAGCCTTGCTCGACCGCATCACGCGCCTGGCGGCCCGCATAGAAAAGCTGTCGCTCGACAATAGCTACCGTTTTTCCGCCTCGAAAGCCTATATGGGGCTCGTCAAGGCGCGCATCGACGAGCTGCGCGAAGTACGCATCGAGGGCATCCCCACGGTCGAGGAATTCATGGACCGCCGTTTGACGCCCGCCATGAATACGTGCGAAGCGATGTCCAGCCGCCAGGAAGCGATGGCGCAGCGCATTGCCAACACCAACGACTTGCTGCGCACGCGCGTGGGCATCGTGCAGGAATTGCAGAACCGGCAAATCCTGCAATCGATGAACGCCCGCGCGGCCCAGCAGCTGCGCTTGCAGCAGGCGGTGGAAGGCTTGTCCGTGGCGGCCATTTCCTACTACGTGATCGGCCTGTTCAGCTACACGGGCAAGGCGGCCAAGGTGCTGGGGCTGCCCGTGAATCCGGAAATCCTCGTCGGCGCCCTGGTGCCGTTCGTGGCGGCCGCCGTCTGGCTGGGCTTGCGCCGCATGCATCACAAGCTGCACGCGGACTGACCAGGGCAGGCACTCAGGCGGTGCGTACGCCGCGCGCCGCCAATCTTTGCTATCGTGCTGGCCTCATTGTTTGCTACAAGGAAATCAGCGTGCTTGCCAAGGTTGGAGATATCTACAGTGTGTTTTCGCACAGGCTGCAGCAGTATGTGGCTTGCCAGGTCACGGCCATCGACGATGCCGCGTCCGGCAGCGCCCCGCTGGCCGCCATTTTGCAGCTGGACTGGACGGGCGACACCTTGCCCGATGCGCACGCCGTGCAGGCGATGCGTCCCCTGGTGTGCGATTACTATTTCTGGAACAAGCGCCACGACCACAGCTTTGCCAGCGCGACGGTGCCGCGCCATTACACCCTGGTGGCCAATGTGGCGCCGCTGGTCGAGACGGTAGTGAAAAGCTACAGCGGCGGCTGGCACGTGGGCGACAGCGTCTGGCGCCAGCACCGCTGGGAGCAGGTCGACCCTGCCCGGCGCCAGCGCTTCAAGGCGGCATCGAGCGAGGAAGTGATGGTCGGCGGCCAGGCCGTGCGCCAGAAGACGAGCCGCATCGGCGACGATATCCTGCAGGCGATCGGCGACCTGTCCGAACTGGACCAGCTGCCTTGCCTGACGACCATCGAGACGCGCCACGGCAGCGCGGCGCTGGCCGCCTACATCAACGGCAACCCCATCATCAACGAAGTGCACTGGCAATCCTCGACGGAGGGCGAACTCGACTTGCGCAACAGCAATGTCAGCCGCCTCGTCGTGCATGCCGCAGGCTTGCGCTCGCTGCGCCTGAACGAGGGTTTGAGCACCCTGATACTGAATGGCGCGCCGTCGCCCGCGCTGCGCATCGACGACCCGCATGCGGGGCGCCTCCTGCGCCTGCAGTGTTCCGGCGCCCTGGCGCCATTCCACGGCCTCGACCAGCTGGCGCGCCTGTCGCTGAGCGCCATGCCGGCCGTGGATTTCGACATGGTGGCGCAGCGTTTCCCCTTGCTGACGGACCTGACCGTGTGGGGCAAGCCGGGGCTGGCGTCAAACCTGGCCAGCATCGCCAGACTGGACCGTTTGCGCTCCTTCACCGCGTATGAACTGTTCGGCTACGGTGCCGACGACTTCCCCGCGCCGGCGCAGTTGCCGGCCTTGTCCAGCCTGTGCCTGACCAGCCTGCCGGTCGACGCCGCCAAGACCATCAAGGCCAAGTACAAAAAGGCGGCGGTGCTGGGCCTGGACTTGTCGGTGACGCGGCCGCGCAAGCCGGAATGGCTGGCGGAAAACCTGGACAATCCGTTCCGCGACTGGGATGGCCGCGCGCACATTGCGGCGGCGTATGCCAAAAAAGCCGCGCAGGCGTATAAAAAGCTGCTGACCACGGCGCGCACGCTCGACGGCGCGAACGATGCCGGGACGGCGCAAGCCATGGCGCAGGAGATGGTCACCGCCTATGTCGGCGTGTTCAACCAGATCGAGCGGCGTTCCAGCGTCATCGAAACGGTGGAGCGCGATGAAATCTATGTGGCGCTGGAGCAGGTGCTGGCGCAAGTGCCGCTGCCGGATGTGGCGGCGCTGTATGCCTTGTTTGACCGCTTGCGCGATTTTTAGTCAGACATGCGCTAGAAAAAAAGTTCTAGACATCGAGTTCTAGAATAGGTATTCTAGCGTCATGTTAAAAAATACCTCCACTCCCCATCCCACGGCCGCCGAACTGGATCTGCTGCGCATCCTGTGGCGGCGCGGTCCGTCCGACGCCCGCGCCGTGTACGACGCCCTGGCCGAAGAGCGTGCCGACGCCAGTTACGCCACCGTGCTGCGCCAGTTGCAGCTGATGCATGGCAAGGGCTTGCTGAGCCGCGACGAAAGCCAGCGGCCGCAGCTGTATGCGGCCGTCGAGGCGCAGGAAAAGCTGCAAACGAGTCTGCTCAAGGACTTGATCGGCAAGGTGTTTTCCGGTTCCGGCAAGGCGCTCGTGCTGACGGCGCTGCGCGAGCACGTGAGCGACGCGGAACGCCTGGAAATTGAAAAAATCCTGCGAAGCAAGGATGGCAAACAGCCATGAACCTGGACATGCGCCTCGGCATCGATGTGGGCAATCTGGTCCCTGCGCTGGGCTGGGTCTTGCTGTATTTTGTCTGGCAGGGCTTGATCGTCGGTGCCGTGTCCGCCGTCCTGCTCTGGCTGCTGCGCCATGCCAGCGCGCGCTGGCGCTATGCCGTCTGCGCGCTGGCGCTGCTGCTGTGCCTGTGTATTCCCGCCGTCCATCTGCTTTCTCTGCTTTCCGGCATATCTCCTGCCCAACTGCCGGTGGCCGCGCCGCCCGCCTGGCGCGGCGCGCTGCAAGCGTGGATGCCGGCCCTGGTGCTGGCCTGGAGCGCTGGTGTCGCCCTGATGAGCTTGCGCCTGTGCCTGGGCCTGGCCTGGGTCGGCAAGCTGCGCCGCCAGGCCGTCGCTGCCCCGGTCATCTGGCAGGCGCGCCTCGATGCGCTGGCCTTGCGCATGGGCTTGCACGGCAGTCGGAAAGTGCCGCTGAAGCTGCATGGAGGACTGGCCAGCCCCGTCACGGTGGGTTTCTGGCGCCCCGTCATCCTGCTGCCGGCCGCCTTACTGAGCGGCATGCCCGTCGCCTTGCTCGAAGCGCTGCTGGCGCATGAACTGGCGCACGTGCGGCGCTGGGATTACCTGGTCAACCTCTTGCAAAGCGTGGCCGAGGCGCTGCTGTTTTTTCACCCCGTCGTCTGGTGGCTGTCAGCGCGCATGCGGACCGAGCGGGAACAGGTGGCCGACGCCCTGGCCGCGCAGGCGCTGCAGGACCCGCAGCAGCTGGCCACGGCGCTGCATGCCTTGTCCCTGCACGCTGCCGCGCCGGGCCAGCCCGGTTTGCTGATGTCGGCCCGGGGCGGGGCGTTGCTCACGCGTATCGAACGGCTGATGGCGCCCGGCGCCGACACAGCCGGCTGGAAACTGGCCGTGCCCGCCTTGCTGCTGGCCTGCGCCACCTTGCTGCTGCAGGTGCAGGGCAAGCCTGCCGTCAACGGGACGATGCTGGCCGATGCCGCCGTCGCGATGCTGGACTTGCCCGTCAGCGCGAAACACATGCTGGTATTTGACGACAGCACGGGTCAGGTGCTGATGGCGAAAGATGCGGACGCCGTCGTGCCCATCGCCTCGATCACCAAGCTGATGACGGCCATGGTGGTGCTCGACGCGGCCCTCGACCCCGACGAACAGCTGCGCATCGTGCGCGCCGATGGCGATGCATCCTTGCAGCGCCGCAGCCTGCTGGCCGATGGCGTGACCGTGTCGCGCGGCGCGCTGTTGCAACTGGCGCTGCTGCCGTCCGAAAACCGCGCCGCCGCCGCGCTGGCGCGCACCTATCCCGGCGGCAGTGCGGCTTTTCAGCAGGCCCTGCAAGCGAAGATCCGCAGCCTGGGCTTGCGCCGCACCACCCTGACGGACCCCGTCGGCAGTTCGCCGGCGAACACGTCCACAGCCAGCGAGGTGGCCAGGATCGTCGCGGCGGCCGCGCGCTATCCGGACATCGCGCGCATCACCAGCCATCCGCAAGCCAGCGTGGCCGTCAATGGCAAGGTCCGCACCCTGCGCAACACGAATCCGCTGGTAGGCGGCAAGGGCTGGGATATTTTATTGTCCAAGACGGGCAGCAGCCACGAGGCGGGCAGCTGCCTGACCATGCGCATGCGCAGCGGCGGCAAGCACGTCACCGTGGTGCTGCTTGATGCCGACGGCGCGCAGCGGCGCTCGCTCGACGCGGGCCACATCCGCGACACCCTGGCCGGGAGCCCAGGCCCCATGCATTGATACCCCCCCCCGGGCGCGCCAGTGCGGGCGCCCTTCTTTTTACACTCTGGAGATGACAATGACACTATTGGCGAAGTTGATGCTGGCTACGGTTGCGACCATGGCGGCAGGCACGGTGCAGGCAAAAACGCCGGCCCCGGTGCAGGATAAACCTGTTAATTGTGACAATTGCAAGGAATGGAATGCGCCCGTCAAGCCGTTCAATATCTATGGTAATAGCTGGTATGTGGGCACGGCCGGCCTGTCCGCCGTGCTGGTGACGAGCCCGCAGGGCCATATCCTGCTCGACGGCGCGCTGCCGCAATCGGCGCCCCTGATCATCGCGAACATCAAGGCGCTGGGCTTTCGCATCGAGGATGTGAAATATATCCTCAATTCGCACGCCCATTGGGACCATGCGGGCGGTATTGCCGCGCTGCAACGGGCGAGCGGTGCCACCGTGATGGCCAGCGCCTCGGGCGCCCTGGGCCTGCAAAGCGGCACGAATGGCAAGGATGACCCGCAATACCAGGCCAATCCCGTCGTGCATGTGGCCAAGGTAAGCAAGGTCAGCCTCGTGGGCGAGGGCGATACCGTCAAGGTTGGACCGTTGAGCTTGACGGCCCACATGACGCCGGGCCACACGCCTGGCGGCACGACGTGGACCTGGACCTCATGCGAAGATGCGCGCTGCCTGAACGTGGTGTACGCGGACAGCCTGAACCCGTATGCGAGCGGCGATTTCCGCTATACGGGCAAGGGCGCGGGCAAAGGCGGCACGCCCGACATTTCGGCCTCGTTCGAAGCGAGCATCGCCAAGGTGGCGGCCTTGCCATGCGACATCATCATCCCCGTGCATCCGGGCACGACGGACGTGCTGGGCAAGGCGGCCAGGCGCAGCGGCACGGACAATCCCCTGATCGACGCCAACGCCTGCCGCGCCTATGCGGCCGAAGCGGGCGGCTTGCTGGCCAAGCGCCTGGCGAAGGAACGGGACGTCGCCTTGCCTCTTGACGCGAAGGGCGCGGCGCACGCGCACTAAGCCGTTTTTACTGTGCCGCCTGCCGCTGTTTTTGCAGGCGTTTCAGCAACACCGTCATTTCCTTGACGGCTTGCAGGTCGCCTTGCTGCTGGGCGACTGTGACGCCCGTGGTCCAGGCAGCCTGCGCTTCATCCAGCCTGTCCAGCTGGAGCAGGGCCTTGCCCAGCAGTTTCCAGGCGGCGGAATAGCTTGTTTGCTGTTGCGTCGCCTGCGCCAGGTGGATGACGGCTTGCTCGGCGTCATTGTCTTTCAGGCAGGCGTCGCCCAGGCCAAAGCGCAGCAGGGCGCTGTCGCGGCCCTGCGCCAGCAGTTTTTCCAGTTGTTCACGCAGCATTTTCGCCTCACTAAAATATGCAAGTTAATGCTTGTATATTAGCGCTTGCGCGCTTGAGAAACAAGCCGGCAGTCAATCCGCCACATCCACCACCAGCTTGCCGCGCGCGCTGCCGTCCATCTGTGCCATATGCGCCTCGTGTGCCGTGCGCAAGCTAAAGCGGCGTGGATCGAGCCGCACCTGCAGCTTGCCCGTCTCTATTAACTTGTTGGCTGCGCGCAGAATAGCACCATGGCGCGCGTGATGCTCGCCGCTCAACAGGGGCAGCAGGGTGAATACGCCCGAGTAAGTCGCCGCGCGCGCCGTCAGCGGGCTCAGGGCGAACGTGCCCCAGCCGAGGCAGCTGACGACGTGGCCGCCATACATGCGTGCCGCCTTGAAACTGGCATCCAGGGTGGCGCCGCCCACCGTGTCGTAGACGATGTCGAAGCCGGCGCCGCCGGTATGCTCGGCCACGTAGTCATCGACCGTGCTGGTGTGGTAATCGATGAAGCGCGCGCCCAGCGCTTCGATGGCGGCGCGGCTGGCGGCGCTGCCCGTGGCAGAGACCTTCGCGCCCAGGGCGACGGCGAGCTGCACGGCCATGTGGCCCACGCCGCCCGCGCCTCCATGCACGAGTACGCTGTCGCCCGCCTGCACGTGGGCGCGGTCCACCAGCCCTTCCCAGGCCGTGATGAAGACGAGGGGCAGGGCGGCCGCCTCGCGCAGGCTCAGTCCTTGCGGCACAGGCGCCAGCAGGGCGGAATCGAAGACGCCGTACTCGGCCAGCGAACCCTGGATGCCGCCGATGCCGCCCGCCATGCCATACACTGTTGCGCCAACGTGAAAAGTCGTCACGCCATCGCCGACGGCTTCCACCGTGCCGGCCACGTCGATGCCGAGGATGGCGGGCAGGCTGGGCCGGGCGTGCGGTGCGGCGCCGGCAGCGATTTTCGTGTCGAGCGGATTGACGCCGCTGGCGGCGATGCGCACGAGGACTTGCCCGGGGCCGGGCTGCGGCACGGGCAGCTGCTCGATGGTCATGCGGGTGGCGAAGCTGGTGAGGACGAGGGCTTGCATGGGGTTCTCCTGTGGTTGATGCCCCCAGTCTAGGCGGGAAGGGAATAAAGAAAAACGGGGCGCGGCCCGATGCACTATTTCAGTATCGTGGATAATCATAGGCAAAAAGGAGGGAAATACATGGACAGGCTGGAAGCGATGAAGGTGTTTTGCGCCGTGGTCGAGGCGGGCGGCTTCAGCAAGGCGGCGCAGCGCCTGGGCATTTCCACCTCGTCCGTGACGAACCAGGTGGCGGCGCTGGAAAAGCATTTCGGCGTGCGCCTCTTGCAGCGCACGACGCGCAGCATGTCGCTCACGGCCGAAGGCCAGCAGTGCCACGCGCAGGCGCGCCAGGTGCTGGCCGGCATGGCGGCGCTGGAATCCAGTCTGGAACAGGCGGCCGGGAAACCCTCGGGCAGCCTGCGCGTGGATATGCCCAGCAGCATGAGCCGCAATCTGATGGCGCCCGCCTTGCCCCGCTTTACCGCCGCCTATCCCGACATTTCCCTGCGCCTGACGGTCAGCGACCGCCTGGTCGACATGGTGGAAGAGGGCATCGACGTGATGCTGCGCATCGGCGAACCGCAGGATTCGTCGCTGGTGGCGCGCAGCTTGCTGACCATGGATTATCTGTGCTGCGCTTCCCCCGCCTTCATCGCCCGGCATGGCGTGCCGCGCACGCCGCAGGAACTGGATCAGTTTGCCTGCCTGCATTTCCTGTATCCGAAAGCGCGCCAGGTGCGGCCCTGGCTGTTTCAGGATGGGGAAGCAGGCGAGCCGTACGCCCACACGCCGGCCGCGGCCTTGTCTTTCGACCATATCGAATCGATGATCGCCGCTGCCCAGGCCGGTTGCGGCATCGTCCAGGCGCTATCCGTTTCCGTGCTGCAGCCTTTGCGCGAGGGGACCCTGGTGCCCGTGCTGCAGCCGTTCCGCACGCGGGGACCGGATTTGTGGGCGCTGTTCCACCCGCGTCAGCTGCGCGCCGCCAAGGTGCAGGTGTTCGTGGAGTTTTTGGCGCAGATTATTCATGAAGGCTTTAATGAGAATTGATTATCAATTATAATGCAAGCCTATTGCATTGATTTGCGCCTTCGTCAGGAATTCCATGCCCGTGTTTTTACGCCGCCCCGTGGCGCTGTTACTTGCCGCCGCCAGCCCCTGGTCACTGGCAATCGATAATGTGCAGGCCGGCGATGTCGTTACCGTCAAGGCCGAGCGCCAGCACTACCGCAGCCTGTCCGCCACGGGCGCCACCAAGACGGACGCTTTATTGATGGACTTGCCGCAAAGCGTGCGCGTGCTGACCAGCGACCTGCTGCGCGACGCCGGCGTGACGACCTTGGCCGGTGCGCTGGACCTGGCCAGCGGTATTTCAAAACAAAGTCCGCTGGGCGGCCTGTGGGACAGCTATGCCATGCGCGGTTTCACGGGCGACCCGAATTTCGGTTCCGACTACATGGTCAACGGCTTCAGTTCCAGCCGCGGCTACAACGGCATGCGCGACGGCGGCAATACGCAGAATGTGGAAGTGCTCAAAGGCCCCGCGTCGGCCCTGTACGGCCGGGGCGAGCCGGGCGGCACGGTGAACATCGCGACGAAAAAGCCGAAGTTCGCACCGGAATACAGCGCCGATGTTGCGCTGGGCAGCTTCCAGACGCGCCGCGCCGCGCTGGACTTGACGGGACCGTTGAGCGACACCGTCGCCTACCGCTTGAACGCCGCGCATGAGGAGGGGCACAGCTTCCGCGATACGGTGAAAGTCGAGCGCAGCCTGTTTTCTCCCTCGTTTATCTGGCTGGCGGGCGAGCACACGACCGTCTCGTATGAAATCGAAGCGGTGCGCCAGCGCGCGCCGTTCGACCGGGGCGTGGTGGCCGTGAACGGCAAGCTGGGGGCCGTGCCCGTGTCGCGTTTCCTGGGCGAACCGGGCGACGGCCCCATGACGGTCAAGTCGCTGGGCCAGCAGCTGTTTATCCACCATGCGCTGTCCGACGACTGGACTGTGCAGGCGGGTGCTTCCTACCGCGACAGCGAATTGCGCGGTTATTCGACCGAGGCGAACAAGCTGCTGGCCGATGGCCGTACCCTGAACCGGCAGCGCCGCCACCGCGATTTCTCGGCCACCGACGTCTCCGCCCGCGTCGAGTTGCTGGGCAAGTTCAAAACGGGCGCGTTGGCGCACGAGGTGCTGGCCGGCGTGGACGCCTACCATTTCGACGACCACCGGGTGCAGCTGCGGCGTAATCCATCGGCCGCCAACGCCTATGCCATCGACATTTTCAATCCTGTGTATGGCGGCAGGGCCGATCCGCTGGCCCTTTCCATCGACACGCAGGAAGGACAGCAGGCGCGCGGCTTGTACGCGCAGGACCAGATCGACCTGGGCGCCCGATGGAAGGCGCTGCTCGGCATGCGCCGCGACAGTTACACGCAGGACGTGGCGAACCATCGCCTGAACACGCGCAATCGCCAGTCGCTGTCGGCCACCAGCCCCCGCGCGGGCCTCGTGTACCAGCCGTCGACAATGTGGTCGCTGTATGCGAGCGCGGCGAAGGGTTTCCGGCCCAACAGCGGCATCAGCATCGATAACCAGGCTTTTCCGGCCGAGCGCAGCCGTTCGTATGAACTGGGCGCGAAGCTGGAAACGGGCAGGCTGACGGGCACCGTGGCCGTGTACGACATCCGCAAGAGCAATGTGCTCACGACCAATCCCGCCAACACGGATTTCGCCATCGCGGCGGGCGAGGTGGGCAGCCGGGGCCTGGAACTGGACGTGTCGGGCGAACTGGCGCGCGGCTTGCGCGTCTCGGGCGCCTATGCCTACACCAACGCCACCGTCACGTGCGGCGACAATACGATCGTGACGGGCAGCCGCTTCGCCAACGTGCCGCGCCACAGCGCCAACCTGCTGGCCACGCAGCAGTTCGCGCTGGCCACGGGCACGGCCAGCATGGGCGGCGGTGTGCAATACGTGGGCGAGCGGCTGGGCGACGTGGCCGTCAGCAGCCAATTTACCCTGCCGGCCTATACGACGGCCAGATTGCTGGCGTCGTATGCGCCCAACGCCAGACTGCGATTGGCTTTGAGCGTGGAAAACCTGTTCAACCGCAGCTACTATGCGAGTTCCTACAGCCAGCTGTGGGTGGCGCCGGGGGCGGAGCGCATGGTGAACTTGAATGCCCATTACCGGTTTTAACTGTGGGGCTCTGTACATGCCACATCATTGTTCGAACCCAGCAGCATAGAGCCGGGGTCAGACCCGGCGGGTCTGACCCCAGATTTTGCTGGTGGGGTGAAATAACACTGCCGACTCACTAAAGTTTTTATAAATCAACCAATGACTGTTCCACTGACTTCCTCCGCCACCCTGCGCACCCGCATCGCCGTCATCGACGTGCTGCGCGGCCTCGTCATGCTGATCATGCTGTTCGACCATGTGCGCGAGACCGTCTTTTTACATCACCAGGTCAGCGACCCCATGGATGCGGCCCACGTCGATCCGGCCCTGTTCTTCACGCGCCTGGCGGCCCACGTGTGCGCGCCCATGTTCGTTTTCCTGACGGGACTGTCCGCCTGGTTGTACGCGCATCCGGCCGCCGGTCCTCGCAGTGCTAGCGGTTTCCTGTTCAAGCGGGGCTTGCTGCTGGTCGTGCTGGAACTGGTGTTCGTCAATTTCGCGTGGAGCGGGGCGTTTCCGCCCGCCGTGCTGTACCTGCAGGTGATCTGGGTCATCGGCCTGGCCATGATGGCGCTGGCCGTGCTGCACAAGCTGCCCTTGAAAGTGCTGCTCGTGCTGGGCGTGGCGATTATCGCCGGTCAGCATTTGATGACCGGTTTGCGCGCGGAACAGGGCAGCCTTGGCTATTACATTCTGACGGTGCTGCTGCAACGCGGCTATCTGGTGGCGGACGGCGCCATGCAGATCAAGGTCAGCTATCCGCTGCTGCCGTGGATAGGCGTGATCGTGCTCGGCTATGCGGCCGGTCCCCTGTATGCGCGTGCATTTTCTGCCAAGGCACGGCGGCGCTGGCTGCTGGCGCTGGGCGCGGGCAGCTTGCTTCTGCTGGGCCTGCTGCGCGGCTTCAATCTGTATGGCGAAACCCTGCCGTGGGTGGCGGGCGACACGGCCTTGCGCACGGCCATGAGCGTGCTGAACTTCACGAAATATCCGCCGTCGCTGGACTTTTTGCTGTTCACCCTGGGCCTGGGCCTGCTGGGCCTGGCCTGGCTGGAAAGCGTCGATAACGGGTTCACGCGGGCTTGCGCCACCTTTGGCGGCGCGCCCATGTTCTATTACTTGCTGCACCTGTATCTGCTGCTGGCCATCGGCCTGACCTTGACGGCCTTGCTGGGCGCCAATCACGGTAGCCGTTATGGCGTCGGGCACATCTGGCAAGTGTGGCTGCTGGCCTTGCTGCTGATGCCCGTGCTGTACTTTCCCTGCCGCGCGTTTGCCAATTACAAGCGCACCTCAACACAGGCTTGGGTACGTTATTTCTGAGTCAAGCCTGTTCTATTTGCAGTACAGCCTGTCAATGCTGTGGCTGGACGCCAGGTAATGCCGCGTCTGCCACGCGATGGCCACGCGGTAGGCGCAAGGCGGATCGAGCGCCACGTTGACGGGGAAGCCGCCGTTGTTGCCCGACAGGTGAGGGCCGCCCGCGCCGCCGCGGAACAGATAATTGCTGGGCGGCGGCGGTGGCGTAAAACTGGCGGCCGGCAGCGGTGGCGGCGGATGCTGGATGCCGTTGTTGTTGGAAATCGTGATATTGAAAAAGCGCAAATGCGGATGGTCGATCGTGTACAGGATATGCACGAGGCCGCCCGCGATGGGGTTGCAGGCATTGCTGCGCAACTCTTCCAGGTCCAGCGCCACGATGACGGGCGAGTTGTCGAAGACGATGGAGTCGAGCCCATCCGTGGCCACCAGTGCCAGGGTATTTCCATCGCGCACCTCGAAGCCCATGCGGTAGCGGCGTATCGGTTCGCTTTCGGCCGCCGTCAGGCTGCGGCCCGCGTCGAGGATGGGCAAGCCGCCCGGCAGCTTGGCCGGATGCAGGCTCGTGATGGCGGGCGTATTCACGGTCAGCAGGTCGAAGGTGCGCAGGAAGATATTCTGCTGCACGATGACGATGGCCGTCGTGCCATTGCGCATGTCCACGGTGACTTGCTTGCCGTCGACCCGTATCCAGCCGCCCGGTTTCAAGTCGCCCGCATCGATGATGACCTGCGCCGAGTCGGCCAGGCCCAGTCCGTTCGTATAAAACACATAGCCGACGAGCGTGCCGAGGATTTGCGTGAGCGGCGCCAGGCTGGCGGGCGGCACCGTCGGCAAGGCCGTCGGGTCGTCGCTGCCGCCCGGCCACGTCCATTCGCCGATCAGGAAGCGGTATTCGAGCGGATTGGCGGGGATGGCGCTATTGCGCAGCGGGCAATTGCCTTTCAATGTGACGCCGCCGGCGAACACGTACGAGGCGCCGGCGCCGCCCGCATAGCCTTGCGCGGAAAAGCCCGCCAGCGAGGGGAAGGGGTGGATGTCGAACACTTCCACCTGCTGCCAGTGGGGCACGCCTTCCACGTCGGGCGGCAAGACGTCTTTCGAGCATAATTCCACGCAGAAACAGTGGCCCACGTTCTCGCGTCCCGGCTGGCGGCCGTTGGCCTGCGTTTCCGACAGGATGGTGACGCTGCCCAGCTGCGCCGTGAAATACACGTCGGGGCCGCTGGTAAATTCCACGTTGATGAACGGCGAGAACGGCGTGAGCGTGAAGTCCGACGTCAGGTAATCGATGCGGAAGCGCCCGCTGGTGTCCGTCACCGCAATGCCCAGCGCATCGTCCTGCAGCCAGTCCGCGTCGAACGCCCGCACGGTGGCACCCGCGATCGGCGTGTGCGGCGCATCGCAGGTGCGCAGCCGGCCGCAGATGGTCCAGGCGCCGAAACGGGCGCGCACCAGGCACCAGAAGCGCTGCGGCAGGCAGTAATCCCAGATGGCGACGAAATCGTTGTCGACCTGGCGCCAGCGGGGCTGGATGGTGGTGATGGAAAACTGCAGCGGCACGGGGTCTTTCGGCCCCGGTTTCAAATGCGGCACGGTAGGGCACAGGATATCGACTTCGACGGCCTCGCCCTGGTAATCGCCTTCCAGGGTGAAACTGTAGTTGCCGTCGTCATCCGTGCGCGCTTCGGCCAGCAAAAACGGTGCTTTCGCCTGCACTTCCTCGTCGGTGAGGATGGCGAAGGTTTCCTTGGCGCTGGCCACGGCCAGGGCCGTGACATTTTGCGATTCGCGCGGCCGGTACAGGCGCACGATGACGTGCGACAACGGTTCAGGACACTCGGCACAGATCAAGCCGCACAGCTTGCCCCGCAGGATATAGGCCATGATGGTTCTCCAGCTCGGTTGGACAACTGCGCCGCTCGCAGTGGCGGCGCTGTTACCAAGCTAGCAAATGGGCAGCCGATGGGCTTGATCCTGCGTAAAGGAGTGCTTATTTGATCAGTGCCAATACCTCGCGGAAACGCGGGTGCTTGCAGTCGCGTAGCCATTCAAAGGCCAGCATTTCCACCGTCACCAGCTGCGCGCCCAGCTTGCCCAGGCGCGCCAGCGCCGCGTCGCGGCTGGCGGCCTGGCGCGAACCGACGGCGTCGATGGCGATGATGACGTCATACCCGAGCTCGAGCAGGCCGATGGCCGTCTGCAGCATGCACACATGGGCTTCGCAACCGGTGACGACGATCTGTTTGCGTCCGGGCGGCAAGATCGCCTGCAAGCCGTCGGCACAGGCGCCGAAATGCGTCTTGTGCAAGGTCCGTTCGCACAGGGCGGCGACCTCTTCCACGTTCGGTCCCAGTCCCTGGCGGTTCTGTTCCGTGCCCAGCACGGGCACGTCGAGCAGGTGGGCGATTCTGGCCAGGCGCAGGTTTTGCGCCAGCACCAGGCCGGCGTCGTGGATGGCCGGCATCAAACGGCCTTGCAGGTCGACAATGACCAAAACGGCCTGGTTTGCATCCATCAGCATGGCATTATCCTAATTAGTATGTGGCGACAGGATAGTGTAGCGCGCAGTCAGCTTGGCCAGCTGGGCGTGGCCGTCTCGCCCATCAGATAGGCGTGATTCAAATCGATGGCGCTGCGCAGGTAGTTCCACAGGGCGCTGACCCGGGCGATGTTGCGCCGCTCGCTGGGCGAAATCATCCAGAAGGCGCGCAGCAGGTCGATCTCGCCGTCGAGCACGGGCACCAGTTCGTTCGACTGCTGCGCCACGAAGCAGGGCAGGATCGCCAGTGCCTGGCCCGCGCGCGCCGCGTGGTACTGGGCGATGACGCTGGTGCTGCGAAACGCGCGCAGGGAATCGGGTGCCACGTTGTCCATGTAGCGCAGCTCCGAACTGAAGACCAGGTCGTCCACATAGCCGATGATCGGGTGCTGCGCCAGCTGCGCCACGCTGGTGATCGCTGCGTGGCGCGCCAGGTAGCCTGGCGTGGCGTACAGTTTCAGCCGGTAATCGGACAACTTCGTCACGACATACGGGCCGGACAGGGGCCGTTCGATGGAAATGGCCACGTCCGCCTCGCGCTTGGACAGGCTGACGAAACGGGGCACGGCGATCAGGTCCACGCTGATGTGCGGGTATCGTCCGCAAAACTGCGCCAGGTGGGGCGCCAGCACGATGGCGCCGAAGCCCTCGGTAGCGCCCAGGCGCACCTGGCCCGACAGCAATCGGTTGTGTTCGCCCAATTCCTCGGTGGCGGCAAACACCGTGCTTTCCATGGTTTCCGCGTATTCCATCAGGCGGTGGCCCTCGGGCGTCAGCTGGTAGCCCACGTAATTGCGGTCGAACAATTGCGTGCCCACCTGCTCCTCGAACTTGCGCATGCGCCGCGACACGGTGGAATGGTCGATGCCCAGCTTTTTCGCCGCGTCGACGAGTCCCGCGCTGCGCGTCAGTTCCAGGAAGACCCGTACATTGTCCCAATCGAGCACTTTGTTCTCCTTGTGCATTTTTGCAAAGGAATTATGCATTAATTCCACTTGAACGCATATTTTTACACATGCAGAATGCATCTAAACATATAAGAAAACCCGTTCACCTGGAGACACGCATGAAAAAAACCGTTCTGGCCATGGGCGCGCTGGCGCTTTCCCTGTCTTTCACCGGCGCGCACGCGCAGATTTCCGATGGCGTCGTCAAGGTCGGCATCCTGACCGACATGTCCGGCCCGTATTCGGCCATGGGCGGGCGCGGCTCCGTCGTCGCCAGCCAGATGGCCGTCGAGGATTGTCTGAAGGCTGAATGCAAGGGCATGAAGATCGAGATCCTCTCGGCCGATCACCTGAACAAGGCCGACATCGCCGCCTCCAAGGCGCGCGAATGGATCGACCGCGACAAGGTCGACGCCATCGCCGATCTGACCAATTCCTCGGTGGCCCTGTCCGTGCAAAAACTGATGAAGGAGAAGGGCGGCATCGCCATGTTCAGCGGCCCGGCCACGGGACGCCTGACGAACGAGGATTGCTCGCCGAACGGCTTCCACTGGATGTTCGACACGTATTCGCAGGCGGCCGGCACGGCGGCGGCGCTGACCAAGCTGGGACAAAAATCCTGGTATTTCGTCACCGTCGATTACGCCTTCGGCCACTCGCTGGAAAAGGATGCCAGCGAAGTCGTCAAGCGCAATGGCGGCACGGTGCTGGGCGCCGTGCGCCATCCGCTGAACGCGTCCGATTTCTCGTCCTTCCTGGTGCAGGCGCAAGGCTCGAAGGCGCAGGTGATCGGCCTGGCCAACGGCGGCGCGGACACCGTCTCCGCCATCAAGCAGGCGCGCGAATTCCGCATCGGCAGCGGCAAGGACCAGCGCCTGGCCGCCTTGCTGGTATTCCTCTCCGACGTGCACGCGCTGGGGCTGGAAACGGCCCAGGGCCTCGTCTACGCGGACGGCTTTTACTGGGATTTCGATGACCGCAGCCGCGCGTTTGCCAAGCGTTTCGAGGCGCTCAACAAGGGCGCCAAGCCGACCATGGTGCAGGCGGGCGTGTATTCGAGCGTCTACCACTACCTGAAATCGGTGGCGGCCGCGAAAAGCGACGACTCGAAGGTCGTCGCCCAGAAAATGCGCGAGCTGCCGATCAAGGACGCCGTCATGAACAACGCCTCGATCCGCCCCGACGGCCGCGTCATCCACGACATGTACCTGGTGCAGGTCAAAACCCCGGCCGAATCGAAAGGCGCGTGGGATTACCTGAAAGTGCTGTCCACCATCCCCGCCGACCAGGCGTTCAAGCCGATGGATGGGGCGGCGTGCAATCTCGTTAAAAAATAATTCCGGGGTCAGACCCGTCGGGTCTGACCCCAGCTTTACACCGTTGGGTTTAGCTGAACAAACATCGCACACCCGGAGCCTCAATCATGAACCAAGCCCTCACCTCAGTCCCCTCCATCCCCCTGCACATCGCCGGCAAGCAT
The DNA here is from genome assembly GCF_001758725.1 of Janthinobacterium sp. HH106. NCBI lineage: Bacteria > Pseudomonadati > Pseudomonadota > Betaproteobacteria > Burkholderiales > Oxalobacteraceae > Janthinobacterium > Janthinobacterium sp. HH106. Next base: position 83,267 of record NZ_LRIC01000061.1, read on the forward strand.
CACGCCTCGACCAGTACGGAATGGCGCGACGTCGTCAACCCGGCCACGCAGGAAATCGTCGCCAGGGTGCCGTTTTCCACGCCCGACGAAGTCAACCTGGCCGTCGCCACGGCCAAGGAAGCCTTTAAAACCTGGAGGAATACCCCGCTGGCGGCGCGCATGCGCATCATGCTCAAGTACCAGCAGCTGATCCGCGACAATATCGGCGCGCTGGCCGAACTGATCACGCGCGAACATGGCAAGACCCTGCCCGATGCGGAAGGGGAAGTGATGCGGGGCCTGGAAGTGGTGGAGCATGCGTGCTCGATCGCCACCCTGCAGCTGGGCGAGATCGCGGAAAACGCGGCCACCGGCGTCGATGTCTACAATATCTACCAGCCGCTGGGCGTAGGCGCCGGCATCACGGCCTTCAATTTTCCCGTCATGCTGCCGTGCTTCATGTTCCCGATTGCCATCGCCTGCGGCAATACCTTTGTGCTGAAACCGTCGGAACAGGACCCGTCATCGACCATGTACCTGGTCGAGCTGATGTACCAGGCGGGCTTGCCGGCCGGTGTGCTGAACGTCGTGCATGGCGGCGCCGACGTCGTCAACATGCTGTGCGACCATCCCGACATCAAGGCCGTGTCCTTCATCGGCTCCACCCACGTGGGCACACATGTCTACCGCCGCGCCAGCGAATCGGGCAAGCGCGCGCAATCGATGATGGGCGCGAAAAACCATTGCGTGGTGCTGGCCGACGCCAACAAGGAGCAGGCGATCAATAACCTGATCGGCGCCGCGTTCGGCGCGGCCGGCCAGCGCTGCATGGCCAATTCCGTCGTCGTGCTGGTGGGCGAGGCCCGCTCCTGGCTGCCGGAAATCGTTGCCCGCTCGCAAGCGCTGAAAGTGGGACCTGGCAGCGACCGCACGGCCGACCTGGGTCCGATGGTGTCCAAGGCGGCCATGCAGCGGGCGGAAAAACTGATCCAGGCGGGCGTGGATGAAGGCGCGCAGCTGCTGCTCGACGGCCGCGGCCACAAGGTGGCCGGCTACGAGGGCGGCAACTTCATGGGCCCGACGATTTTCTCGAAGGTGGCGGCGTCGAACGCCGTCTACACGCAGGAAATCTTCGGCCCCGCCATGTGCGTGGTCGAGACGGAGACGCTCGACGAAGCGATCGCCTTCATCAACGCCAACCCGAACGGCAACGGCACCTCGATCTTCACCTCGTCCGGCTGGGCGGGGCGCAAGTTCCAGAACGAGATCGACGTGGGGCAGGTGGGCATCAACGTGGCCATCCCCGTGCCCGTGGCCTATTTCAGCTTCACGGGCTCGCGCGCGTCGAAACTGGGCGACCTGGGCCCGAACGGCAAGCAGGCGCTGTATTTCTGGACGCAGACCAAGACCGTCACGGCGCGCTGGTTCGCCCCGGACGATGGCGGCAGCGGCGTCAATACCACCATTGCGATGAAATAAGGAGGCGGCGATGAGCACCAATATCGTTTTCATCGGCCTGGGCAACATGGGCTTACCCATGGCGCAAAACCTCGTGCGGGCCGGCCATGCGGTGACGGGTTTCGACTTGCTGCCGGCCAGCGTGCAGCAGTTTGCCGACGGCGGCGGCCTGGTGTCCGATGACCGGGCGGCGGCGATAGGCCAGGCCGACATCGTCATCACCATGCTGCCGGCCAGCCGCCACGTGCTGGGCGCTTATTTGGGTAACCCTTTGGGCGACGCGGGCATCCTGGCGCAGGCGCGGCCCGGCACCCTGCTGATCGACTGTTCGACGATTTCCACCGAGGCGGCGCGCCAGGTGGGGCGCGCGGCCGAGGAAAAGGGCATGCCCATGCTGGACGCGCCCGTGTCGGGCGGCACGGCGGGCGCCACCAACGGCACCTTGACGTTCATGGTGGGCGGCGAAGAATCCGCGCTGGCGGCGGCGCGCCCCTACCTGGACGTCATGGGCAAGGCGATCTTCCACGCGGGCGGCTCCGGCTGCGGCCAGACGGTCAAGATATGCAACAACATGCTGCTGGGGATTTTGATGATCGGCACCAGCGAGGCGATACGCCTGGGCGTGGCCAATGGCCTCGATCCGAAAGTGGTGTCGGACGTGATGGCGAAAAGCTCGGGCCGCAACTGGACCCTGGAGGTGTACAACCCGTGTCCCGGCGTGGCCGAGAACGTGCCCGCGTCGCGCGGCTACACAGGCGGCTTCGGCGTCGACCTGATGCTGAAAGACCTGGGCCTGGCCGTGGAAAGCGCCTTGGCCAGCGGGGCGAGCGTGCCGCTGGGCGCCTTGTCGCGCAATCTATATAGCTTGCACAGCAAGGCGGGGGCGGGCGCGCTGGATTTCTCCAGCATTTATCAGCTGCTGGGCGAGAAAGCTTAAGGCTGCTGCGCCTGCAGGGCCGCCAATTCGGCCCTGGCTTTTTCCAGCTTGCCTTCCAGCTTGGCGATTTTCTTTGGCTGTTTATTGGCTTCCTGGGCCAGGCGCAGCGAACGCTCCGTCTGGTTCACTTTCGCTTGCGCCTTCAGCACCTTCTTGTTGTGGCGTTCGACCAGCGCGTTGTCGCGGCAGTGGGCGTTGACTTCGTCGAGCGCGCGCGTCAGGCCCGCGACCTTGTCGGACAGGCCCTGTTCCTGCGCCTGCTGCAATTCGCTGCGGATGCTTTCGCGCTTGGCGGCGCAGCCGGCCAGCTGGGTGTCTGCGGCGCTGGCACCCACGCAGGCGGCGGCGAGCAGCAGGGTCAAGGCGGTTTTCGATAGAAGGTTCATGGCATTCCTGTGTCAGTGGTGGGCCCGTGCAATGTAAGCCTGCCAACGCCCCCTGTCAAACTTCGCCTACCGTGCGCACCTGTCCCGCATGGCATCGGCTACCATGCGTGTTTTCTTCTTGTCGACACCGCCGCATGACCAGGAAATTACTATTGCTGCTCCCTTTGCTATTGCCGCTGCCTGTACTGGCGCAAACCTCGCCTACCTTGCTCGATCTGCAGCTGATCGCCATCAAGGCGCGGGCCGATGCGGCCAGCCATAGTCCGGAAAGCATCGCCGAATTTGCCGAAACCCGGCGCGTGGCCGAAACGGGCGACGTGGAGGCGCAGCTGGAGCTGGCGCGCATGCTGCAGCTGGGCGTCGGCGCGCCGCAAGACACGGCGCACTCGATGGCCTGGATACGCAAGTCGGCCGAAGGCGGCTATGCGCCGGCGCAGGCAGCTTTGGGGCTGGCCTACACGGTGGGCGGCAAGGTGCCCATCGACCGCGTGCAGGGAGAGTACTGGCTGCGCAAGGGCGTGGCGCAGGGCGACGCGCTGGCGCAAACCATGCTGGCGCTGGAATTCATCGATGGCAGCAGCCCTGCCGAAGAACAGGCGCTGGCCATCATCTGGCTGAAGAAGGCCGCGCTCGAAGAACACTTTATTCCTGCCTATAATGCGCTGGGCGAGCACCTGATGCGCGCAGCCGCCGATGAGCAGGAGCGCGGCGAGGCCTTCCGCTGGTATGACAGATCGGCGCGTGAAAAGGAACCGGCCGGCATGCGCAACCTGGCCCGCGCGCACGAGCTGGGTCTGGGCGTGGCGCAGTCGGACAAGCTGGCCCTGGTCTGGTACGAGCGGGCGGGATGGAGCGGCGACTTGCCCGCCATGCGGCGCATGCTCGACGTGTACGTGAAGGGTGAACTGGGACAACAGGCGAATGCCGAAGACGCCGCCGAATGGCGCGCCAGGCTGGCGGAAAGCGAGAAGAAATGAAGACCATCGTATTGTTATTGACCCTGGCGCTGGCGCAGCCCGTGCTGGCGCAGCCTGCGCCCTCCAAAGAACCGCGCCAGCATCCGGCTCTGGCCGAATTCGATATGTCCGGCCTCGACGACATGCGCGCGAAGGTGCAGGCCGTGGTCAACCGCCCGGCCGACCTGTCGCCGGAAAAAATCACCGCCTACGAAAAGACGCGCCGCGCCGCCGAAGGGGGCGATGCGGCCGCCCAGCTGGAGCTGGCGCAGATGCTGCACGAGGGCGAGGGCACGCCGCGTGACGTTGACGCCGGCCTGGCGTGGATGCGGAAATCGGCCGAAGGCGGCTATGGCCCGGCGCAGGCATTCCTGGGCGTCGCCTATACGCTGGGGCAGGGCATACCCATCGACCGCAAGCTGGGCGAATACTGGTCGCGCAAGGGCGCCGCGCAAGGCGTGGAACTGGCCAACTTCATGGTGGCCCAGCACTTTGAAAACATCCACAGCAGCGTGGCAGAACAGGCGCACGCGCTGCACTGGCTGAAGTTCTATGCCGAAAACGGTTTCATTCCCGCCTACAATGAAATCGGCTACCGGCTGATGATGACGGCCAAGGACGAGACGCAGCGCAAGGAAGCGTTCGGCTGGTACATGCAGGCGGCCAAGGCGCTCGATCCGCCGGGCTTGAACAATGTGGCCTATTCGTATGAAGTGGGGCAGGGCGTGCCGCAGAGTGACGAGGCGGCGCTGGGCTGGTATGAAATGGCGGCCATCGCCAAGAGTCCCCCGGGCCAGACGGGCTTCGCGCGGCTGCTGGAGCAGGGCCGCGGCGGCCCTACCCGGCAAGGGCCGGCGCCCCAGCCCTTCGAGTTGTACCTGCTGGCGGCGAAGCAGGGCGACGCGGAAGCCATCGAACGGCTGGTCAAGGTGTACGATAAGGGCGAGCTGGGACAGGCGGCCGACCCGGCCAAGGCGGCGCTGTGGCGTGAAAAGCGCAAGTCAGCCACGCCCCCTTAAGTGGACGAGACGGGGCGGAAACGGCATGCTATCATCATTGTTATCGATAACAATATCATGAGAGACCCATGAATCCCGATTTTCGCTCCAGGGCCATGCTTGAAAAGCACATCCAGCACACGATGCATTTCTACCACCCGCGCGCGTTTGACCCGAGCGGCGGCTTTTATCACTTCTTCCTCGACGACGGCACCGTGTACGACGCTGCCACGCGTCACCTGGTCAGCAGCACGCGCTTCATCTTCAATTACGCCATGGCTTACCTCCATTTCGGCGGCGACGATTACCAGGCAGCGCTGCGCCATGGCGTGGCCTTCTTGCGCGACGTGCACCGCGATCCGGACACGGGCGGCTACGCCTGGCAACTGTCGTGGAAAGACGGCGTCAAGACGGTCGAAGACGGCGCCAACCACTGCTATGGCCTGGCCTTCGTGCTGCTCGCCTATGCGCATGCCTTGCAGGCCGGCGTGACGGAAGCGCGCGCCTACCTGGACGACACCTTCGAACTGATGGAGCAGCGCTTCTGGCTGCCCGAGCACGGCCTGTATGCGGACGTGGCCAGCGCCGACTGGGTCACGCTCGATGGCTACCGTGGCCAGAACGCGAACATGCATGCGTGCGAAGCCATGCTGGCCGCGTTCGAGGCGACGGGCGAAGCGAGATATCTGCACCGCGCCGAGACGCTGGCGCACAACATCACGGTGCGCCAGGCGGGCCTGGCCAACGGCATGATCTGGGAACACTACAAGAGCGACTGGGCTATCGACTGGGATTACAACCTGCACGACAAGAGCAATATCTTCCGTCCCTGGGGCTACCAGCCCGGCCACTTCACGGAATGGGCCAAGCTGCTGTTGATCATGGAGCGCCACGCCAGGTTCATGGCCGGACCATCGGAGTGGCTGCTGCCGCGCGCGCGCGAACTGTACGACACGGCGCTGGCCAAGGCCTGGGATGGCGCGCATGGCGGCATCCACTACGGTTTTGGCCCGCACGATGAAATCTGCGACGGCGACAAGTACTTCTGGGTGCAGGCGGAAAGCTTCGCCGCCGCCGCCGTGCTGGCCGCGCGCACGGGCGACGACGCCTACTGGCAAAGCTACGACAAGATATGGGACTACAGCTGGAAGCATTTCGTCGACCACGAACACGGCGCCTGGTACCGCATCCTGACGCCCGAAAACCAGAAAATCAGCAACGAGAAAAGCCCGGCCGGCAAGACCGATTACCACACCATGGGCGCCTGCTATGAAGTGCTGAACGTGCTCAAAGGTGCCGCATGAGCGCCGCCTTCCCGCTTGAATTTCCACAATTCGTGTCGGCCGGCGAAGCGCTGACGGACATGCTGCGCACGGGCCCGGACGCCTGGAGCAGCCAGGTGGGCGGCTCGACCTGGAACGTGGCGCGCGTGATGGCGCGCCTGGGCGTGCCCAGCGCCTTTGCGGGCGCCGTCAGCCTCGACGTCTTCGGCGATGCGCTGGCGCAAGCGACCGACGCGGCGGGCCTGGACATGCGCTTCTTGCAGCGCCGCGCGAAGTCGCCGCTGCTGGCCATCGTGCATGAACTGCATCCTCCCACGTATTACTTCATCGGCGACGACAGCGCCGACCTGCATTTCGACGCGCCGCAGCTGCCGGCCGGCTGGATGCAGGGCGCGCAATGGGTGCATTTCGGCGGCATCAGCCTGGCGCGCGAACCGCTGGCGGGCAAGCTGGTGGCGCTGGCGCAGGAGCTCAAGGCGGCCGGCGTGAAAATCAGCTATGACCCGAACTTCCGCATCATGATGGATGCGCGCTACGACGCCACCCTGCGCCGCATGACGGAGCTGGCCGACGTGATCAAGGTGTCCGATGAAGATCTGGCGGGCCTGTTCCGCCACGACGACATCGATGGCGCGTTTGCCGTGCTGCGCGGCTGGAATCCGCAGGCCACGTATTTGTATACGCGTGGCGCGCAAGGTGCGGCGCTGTACCGGGGCGAACAGACATGGCAGGCGGCCCCGCCCGCCATCGAGGTGGTCGACTCGGTGGGCGCGGGCGACGCCAGCATCGGCGGCTTGCTGTACAGCCTGATGTACCGGCCCGATGCGGACGGCGGCCAGCACTTGCGCTTTGCCGTCGCGGCCGGAGCAGGCGCCTGCCTGGCGGCCGGCGGCTCGCCGCCTTCGGTGGACCTGGTGGAATCGCTGGCGCAGCGCACGCAGCTGCGTTAAGTCGCATGGCGCGGTGCGCCGGCAGGCAGGCGCACCACGCATATTTTTTACGCAATGCAAAAATTTATCATGGTCAGCTTGATCTGCATCGAAACGCGTTGACCTTCCCGCCAGGCCTACCTTGACGTTGGCAATCCTCCTACATGCACGCCGCATGGCCCTGTCTAGAATGGGGACTTCATTGCACACCTGGAGAACACATCATGGCCACCCAATCCCATCAGGCAGCGTCCGTTTCCCAGCAAAATGCCGGTATGCAAGACATGGATGCGATCGAACTGCTGATGCAAGATCATCAGACGGTGAAGGACTTGTTCGAACAGTACGAGGGGCTCAGCGACAGGTCGCTCGCCAGCAAACGCAAGCTGGCGCTGAAAATCTGCGAGGAATTGAGCAAGCATGCGATGGCGGAAGAGGAAATCTTTTATCCGGCCGTGCGCGAGGCCAGCCGCCTGAATGAGGACCTGATCGACGAAGCCATCGTCGAACATGCCTCGGCCAAGGAATTGATCGCGCAAATCGTCGCCATGGCGCCCGGCGAAGACTTGTACGACGCCAAGGTCAAGGTCTTGTCCAGGCAGATCGAGCAGCACGTACAGGAAGAGGAGGGCGAGATTTTTCCGCGCGCGCGCGAGGCGCAACTCGATCTGCTGGCCATGGGCGGCCAGATCGCGGCGCGCAAGGCGGAAATGCAAGTGCCCGGGATGCAGCCCTGAGCCTGCCTGGCCGCGTGTGACTAGCGCGCTGGCCCTGTCGACGCCCGTTACATCAAGGTAAGCGCCATCAGAGGATGCGTGGCGGGCGCCTGCTGGCGGCAGGCGGTTCGCCGCCAGCGGTGCAAGTGGTGGAATCGTTGCTGGAGCGTACGATATGGCGATGATGTGGGGATGGCGTGTTTATTCAGCGGCGCCAGGGCGCCCTTTTTGCGAGAATAGGCGTAAGATTTGCTCTCTTGCCATGTCAAGAGCCTGTTCTGGGAGTGTATTCATCCGGAGATAGGTTCGAAGTCATGCGCTGACCGATATGCCGTGCTTCCCATTGCCATGCATGGCGCCACTTGGCCGGGTCCTTGCGCTTTACAGAGCACGGGCGCTGAGAAGGAAGTCCGCATGCATAAGATCTGGAAGTTTTTCAATCCCCGGAGCTTCAAATTCAAGATGACTGTGCTCGTGGGCGTACTGGTGCTGTGCGCAACGGGTTCTGTTGCGCTCACATCGCTGTCTGTCGCGCAAGGGCAGATGGTATCCGTCATCGGCAATCAGCAATATGCCTTGCTGACCAGTGCCGCGGCATATATCGACGAAGACTTGAATGCCAAGAAAGCGCTGCTCAAGGTGCTGGCGGAAGGGCTGCCTGCGGATGTGTATGAACATCCGCAGCGGATGCAGGCATTTATAGAAAATCATCCAACCCTGCGCGAGGAATTTTTTAATCTCGTCGCCTTTGATGCTACCGGGAAACTGATTGCCAGCATGAATGACCGGCGCGTGGCTGGCAAGCTCAATTTCGCTGCGCGCGAATATTTTATCGATACCGTGAAGCTCAGGGAAGGCGTGATATCGCGTCCATTCAAGAGCCAGCTGTCGGGCAAGCCCGTTGTGCTGGTAACCGAACCGATCTATGACAAAGCAGGAAAATTGCTGTATGTAATCGCTGGCGGTCTGAATTTGCAAAGCCCGACATTTTTTGGCCAGTGGGAGCAGCTCAAGCCGGGCAAGAGCGGTTATCTGTTCATGTTGACCGACGACGGCACGATACTCCACCATCCGGACCCGGCGCGCGTCCTGAAGCGGGTGCATGATGAAACGGGCGGCGCAACCCCTTCCACCTTGGCCGCATTGCGGGGATTCGACGGTTGGACGCAAGGTAAAACCAAGCTGGGCGTGCAGGCAATTATGACGTACAAGCATTTGCGCGCGGCAGATTGGATCATCGGCGCCGTCTATCCTGAAAGCGAGGCATTCACGCCGGTCACCGATATGTATGCCAAAGTCATCATTGCTTCGTCAGGCGTGGCCTTCCTGGCCAGTTGTGCCGGCTGGATCGCGGTGATGCTGCTCTTGCGTCCCTTGGGCGATCTGGGCCGGCATGTGGCGAGCATACGCTCAGGCAATGCCGATATTGCGGTGTTTGATATCGCCCGTAAAGACGAGTTTGGAAAGCTGAGCCGTGCATTCTATGCGCTGTCGCTGCAGAGGGAAGCGGCGGAAAACAACCTCGCCGCTCTGGCGCGTACTGACATGCTGACGGGCCTGCACAACAGGCGCATGTTTGACGAGGCGCTGGCCGCGGCATTGACGCGTGCGCGGCGCGCTGGCACGGGCCTGGCGCTGGCGTATCTGGATATCGACTATTTCAAAAAAATAAATGACACATATGGGCATGGTATCGGCGATCTGGTATTGATTGAATTTGCCAAACGGCTCAAAGCTTGCGTCCGGGCCTCCGACACGGTGGCCCGCCTTGCCGGCGACGAGTTTGTCATTATTTTTGAACAACTGACGGAGCAGTCCGAGCTTGCGGTACTGGGCAAGAAAATCGTGCAAGGGATGGCCGTGCACTTTGATTGCGGCGGTATCGGTCTGCATGTCACCACCAGTGTCGGCTTGGCGTTCTGCACCCGCGGCGATACGACGGCGGGGGCATTCTTGACGGCGGCCGATACGGCGCTCTACAAGGCAAAAAGCGCTGGCCGCAACGGTTATGCCGTCACTTCCATCGACAGCCCCGCCTTGACCGAGGCGTTGTAGGGCCGGGTGCGCCGGAATGGCGGGTGGTGGCATCGCCTGTTCCGGCAGCGTCAAGGCCTGCGCTGGCCCTGTGCCGTCAGCGGCGCATAGCTGCCCGACGATGCGCGCTCTACCAGGGTAAATTCCATCAAGTGATGCGTGGCGGGCGCCGTCTCCCCGGCGCGGCGCTGGCGTATCTCGTCGATGACGAGCTTGACGGCGGCGCGCGCCATGTCGGCGATGGGCTGGTGGATGGTGGTCAGCTCGGGCCAGACGGTGCTGGCGACGGGCGTGTCGTCGAAGCCGCACACGCTCAATTGCGCCGGCACCTGCAAGCCCATGCCGTGCGCCACGGCCAGGGTGGCGGCGGCCATGTCGTCATTGCTGGCGAAGATGGCGCTGGGGTGCGGTTCGTGCGCCAGCAGCCGGCGCGCCGCGTCCAGCCCCGAACGGTAGGTAAAATAGCCTTGCGCCACCCTGTGCGGCGGCACCTGCAAACCCGCTTCCCGCATGGCGTCCTCGAAGGCCTGGCGGCGCAGCAGGGCGGGCGTGTGCGCCGGATCGCCTTCGATGAAGCCGATGTCGCGGTGGCCCAGCGCGAGCAGATGGCGCGTCATGGCCAGCGCGCCTTCGTAGTCGTCGATGCGCACGGCCGAGACTCCGGGCGAGGGGCGTGCCGTGGCCACGGCGATGGCGGGAATGCCCATGGTATTGAGCTGCGCCAGCACTTCCGGTGAATCGCACAGGGGTGGCGGCACGAGGATGCCGTCCACGCCGGCCGCCACCAGGCAATCGATGCCGGCGCGCTGGCTGTCCAGGTCTTCGCAGCGTTCGAGCAGCAACTGGCCGCCGCCCTGGCGGCACTGGTCCATGGCGCCGACGAGAAATTCGCTGAGGAAGGCCGCGCTGGGGTTGCTGTACAGCAAGCCGATGCGCAAGGTGCCCGTGCGGGCGGCACGGGCCGCCAGGTTGGGCTGGTAGCGCAGGCTGGCGATGGCCGCCTCGACCTTGTCGCGCGTGGCCGCGCTGACGCTGGCGCGCCCGTTGATGACGCGCGATACCGTCATGGCCGATACGCCGGCCAGGCGCGCCACATCGTGCACGGTGGCGCCGCTGGCCGTGTCGGCGGCGGTGTGGGCGGCGTGCGCCGCCTTATTCGAGGTGGCCACCGAATTTCAGCTTGCCGCTGATGCGCATGCCGTGCAATTGACCTTCTTCCAGCTGGGCGGCGCTGGTGCGCTGCGCCGTGTCGCGCCGCGCCAGTCCCACCGACAGGATATCGAGCATCATCAGCTGCAGCAGGCGTACGATCATGGGCACGAAATTGAGATTGCCTTCCGGGTGGTTCAGGGTCAGCAGCACGTCGGCCAGCTTGGCCAGCGGCGAACCGCTGGCCGTGATCGCCAGCACGCGCGCGCCGCAGCCCTGCGCCACCTTGACGGTACGCAACAGGTCGGGCAGGGCGCCCGAGCGGGAAATGACCAGCGCCACGTCGCCCGGCTTGAGCATGGCGGCGCTCATTTCCTGCGCCTGCGGATCGGCAAAGAAGCTGCTGACGATGCCCAGGTTGAGCAGCTTGTGCTGCATGTCGTCGGCCACCACGCGGGCGCTGCCCACGGCCAGCAATTCCACGCGCTGCGCGCCGCGCAGCAGCTCGATGGCCGCTGTCAGCGCCTTCACGTCGAGCATGTCGCGCAGGGCCAGCGCGGCCGAGGCGTTATTGCCCAGCACCTTGCGCGCCAGTTCCGCGTCGGAGTCCGAAATCTCCACGTGGCAGTGGGCCACCGTGATGGCGCCCCCCGTCAGGCCGGACGCCAGCTTCAATTTGAAGTCGGCCAGGCCCTGCACGCCGATCGAGCGGCAAAAGCGCATCACGGTTGGCTGGCTCACGCCGACCCTCTGGGCGATTTCGGCGATCGGCAGGGTCAGCATGGCGTTCGGCTCTTTCAATACCCAGTCGGCCACTTTGCATTCCGATGGGCTCATGCGGCCGCGCGCCTGGCGCACGGATTCGAGCACGGGCGCGCCGGTATGGGCGCGCTTGAGCTTTTGCGCGAGGATGGCGGCGATGCCGAGAAAAGTCGGCAGTTCGGCCGTGATCAGAAACGTGGGGATCTGCGCCAGGTATTCGTTCAGGCGGCCCTTTTGCTCGAAGCGGGCGCGGAACTGCGACCGTTCGAACAGGGGGCCCAGGCGCGGCACGATGCCGCCGCCTATATAGATGCCGCCCAGCGCGCCCAGGGTCATGGCCACGTTGCCGGCGATGGAGCCGAGGATGGCGCAGAAGCAGTCGACCGCTTCCAGGCACACGTCGCATTCATTGTTGAGGGCGCGGCTGGTGATGTCGGCCGCCAGCAGCGGCGGCACGTCATGCCGGCCAGCCCGGTCGGACAGGGCGCGGTAGATCAGTTCCAGCCCCCGTCCGGAGGCGAGGCGCTCGGCCGAGACGTGCGACAGTTCGCGCCAGGCGAAGGACAGCACGTCCATCTCGCGCTGGTCGCAGGGGGCGAAGCTGACGTGGCCCCCTTCGCTGCCCAGCGCGATCCAGCGGTCTTCGGCGGGGATCATGCCCGACACGCCCAGGCCCGTGCCCGAACCAAGCAAGCCGATGACGCTGTCGGCGCGCGCCATGCCGCCGCCGATCTGCTGGCGCTGGTCGGGCCGCAGGTAGGGCAGGGCCATGGCCAGCGCCGTGAAGTCGTTCACCACCAGCAAGGTGTCGAGGCCCAGCGCGGCACGCATCGCCTCGATCGAGAAGAACCAGTGATGGTTCATCATGCGGATATTGTCATCGTCGATGGGATTGGCGATGGCGATGGCCGCATGGCGCACGCGCGCCGAACCGGCGGCGCGCGCCTCGCTGCTATCCATATATGCGGTGATGGCGTCGAGCAGCGACGCGTAGTCGTCGCAGGGCAGCACGGCGACCGCTTCCAGGTGGCCCTGGCGCGTTTCCAGCACGAAGCGGGCATTGGTGCCGCCGATGTCTGCCAGCAGGCGTGGCCCTTCACTGAAACGCTCCGCTGGATCGCTGCCTGCTACTTCCATTTTTTCATCAATTTTCATGGCGGTGCTTTGTCTCGTCTGCGTGCGTGGTCGTGGCCGCGCACTGTCGTTATGGGCAAAAACCAAGGATTTTAATTCGTATACGTGCCGCGTGCCGAAAAATGCGGGATGCCTGCGCAAATGCCTGTCCAGCGTGCCAGATGCGGTGGCGCCAGCGGAAAAAACAGGGCAGTCAACTCGCCTGTCGGTACGCAAATAAAGTGTCGCAGAGTAGTCGTAGGATTACAACATAATATGTTGATATTTGTTCGTAGTATAGTTACTATGTCCCTGCTGGAAAGAATTCTGGCCAGTACATTCGGCCACGAATGACTAGATAAAAAATAACTACTGAGGAGACTTACCATGCTGCATCGCAACATGTTGAAGGCCGTGTTGAAGACACTGCCAGCTGCCATCGTTTTGGCCATCGCCAGCGGTTCCGCTGCCGCCGACCCTATGTACCCATCCGATTCCGAAGGCTTCCATGGCTACCTGCGCGCCGGCGCCGGCAGCAATACCTCGGGCGGCGGCGGTTCGCAAGGCTGCTTCGGTCTGGGCGGCAATACCATGA